>JBEICB010000190.1:0-9117 GCA_040373655.1 Pirellula sp.
AAACCATCCAAGCGATTTGGTTGCCCATCATCGGTTCAGCGCTGGCCAGATCCATCGCTTGCTTGATAGTCTTGACGGTTTCCTCAGGTTTGCTTCCTACGATCTGATGCAAGGATACCTTCATCATTGTGAATTGGAGTTTGTTCATCGGGGTTTTGACCGACTCAGTTAACTCATCAAATTTGGCGAGAGCTTCTTCGCCCTTCTTATCTCGAAGCAGTGCTCCGACTTCCTTCTGAACCTTCATTTGTAAAGCAGCGATCTGCTGTGATTCTTGGAATTCGTCGGCGAACTTCTTGCGATCCCACTTGCCCTCGACAACCGCCTTGAGTGGTTCATCCAGTTGCATTGGATGACCGATCCATTCAATCTTGCCGTCTTTCCCAACGAGAAAAGCACAAGGAATCCCGTTTTGGGCAGCTGCTTCCATATAGTCTTTGTTCGACGATCCATCTGGATCGGTGGTCAAACAATATGACTTGGTCAGATCCGCAAAGGTCATTTCTTTTTCCGAGCGAGGAACTTTGCGATCCAAGAATTCTTTGACCGTATCTAAAGGTTCATCGCTGATGCTGATAATCTGGACACCTTTTTCGGCGTATTCTTTTTGCATCTCTACGATGTGAGGCATGCTAGCGACGCATGGTCCACACCATGTGGCCCAGAACTCGACGACATACACTTTGTCTTTTTCGAATTTCGAAACCTTGGAGAATTTTCCTTCGCCGTTTTGAACCCAATGCTCAACATCGAGGGATGGAGCATTGCTACCGATGGTCAAAGTGTCTTCGCCGTAGGCTCCTTGAAAAATCCCTAGAGCGAATGTCGCTCCTAGGAGGCTTTTGGACACAAGGCTCTTTGCAACGCTACTGCGAAAGCTTGAGAAAAATCGTTTCATGGACAATTGTCCTTTGCTTACAAAAGGTGACTGAAGTGTTGAACGAAGGCGAACTGCATGGGAGTTTCCACTCTGTAGCATGCCCCCCTAGCCACCAAGTATACGAAGTTTTGATATTCGAGACAGCAAGCAACTGCGGTGCAAAGAGAAAAAACCGCGAGGTCTCACCAAACCCTACAAAGAGAACTGGGGTTGGGATATCCGACTATATCGGGAGGGGAATACGCTGGATTTCGCCGAATAAGTGGAAGAATTCAAAACCTGAGAAATTTCTAAAGTAAATCTCTCAAGTGACCGACGGGCGGCTTCCGGCAACCGAATCTGAAGATTTCGAACCGGGGCACGTCTGCACGGTTTGGCATTTGTATTGCTAGTTGTTCGCTTTGCCTCATTCCTACCCCGAAAGGTATTTTCTGGAATGCCAGTTGAATTCTTAAGTACTACCCTGAGTTTGCTCTTCCTCGGCGTATGGCTATTTGTCGGGCATATTCTCGCTGCTGATCACTTTTAATACGAATTGCATGTCGTGCCGAGAAATACTTCCCTGAGGAATGCTCTGATTCTGCCGGCACGATCTACCTAATTCAGTCAGGTGAGATTGGCCGAACGACTTTGCCGTTGGAGTCGACCGGGAAAAGTGCATTCTGCTCGTCCAACTCTATGGTCATTTCCTCGACGAGTTGTTTGACTTGGGCCATATGGCTTTGAGAAAGATCGTTTTGTTCGAACGGATCTTCTCTTAAAGAAAACAACTGGTAGTGCGTAGATTGTCCCTTCGGGCTGGGGAAGTAATGGTAAATCAGCTTCCAGTCACCCTTCCGAAAGATGGTGAAATAGTCCGAGCGATGTGGGGCGTGGGGAAAGTGCATGAGAAACGACCGTTCGAGTGTTTCATCTGCTGATGATGGTTTGGAAGTCTGATTCGGTAGTGAAGCTCCAGCAGTTGTAGAGGATTCATTTGCTGATTTTGCACGAAGGAACTTCGGAAACAGAGAGCCACCGTCGAGAACGTGATCGGTCGGTAGCGGATGCTCGAGTAACTCCGATATCGTCGGCAAAATATCGTAGATCGCCCCCCAGTCGGGTGCAATGTAACCAGATGGTATCTTATAGCGTTCTTGAAGATCAGTTTGTGCAGGTTTGGCCCACGAGACGATGAAGGGGACGCGAACACCACCTTCGTAATGCGAGCCCTTTTTACCTCGAAGAGGTGCGCTGCTACCGACTTCGTGTGGTCCTCCTATGGGTGCGTCAGACCCATTATCCCCCAAGAATAAAACCAGGGTGTTTTCGGCAACCCCGAGTTCTTCGAATTGTTCGAGCATTTGTCCAAGAGAATCATCCATACCTCGAATCAATGAAGCGTATGTACTGGCATCTTTGTGCTTTTTGTTTACTCCCTTCCTGCCATCATCCGATTCGGTTTCAAAGGGGCCGGTTTCTGTAACCGGGAACTTGGGATCTGCTTGGAAGGGTGCATGAACTGCATAATGGGGAAAGTACAGGAAAAACGGTTTGCCATCTTCGACCGATTTGGCCACATGTTTCTTTGCTTCACGCGTCAGAGCCTCGGTCAAAAAGATCTCCTGGCCATGGTATGCATCTAAACCTGGAACCGGATGCGTCGACTTCGGGCCATTCGCTCCAAAATTCTTGGTGCCGTAATAACTTCCAGGTTGCCCGATCGATGATCCACCAACGTTGATGTCAAAACCGAGATTGCAAGGATCAGCTCCAGGACTGCCCCTCGGTCCGAAATGCCCTTTTCCAACGTGAATCGTTCGATAACCGGCGTGTTGCATCCACCGCGCTAAAGTGAAACTCTCAGGTCGCAGTCCCATCCAATTCCAGTCCGGCGGACCCTGCGGACCTTTGTTGTTGCTGTCAGGGTTGATCCAAGTTGTCGTCCGATGCCGCGCGCTGTTTTGGCCAGTCATCAACGCGATGCGAGATGGAGAACAGACACTCATCGCGTAGAACTCGCTAAATCGAATACCATTCTTCGCAAGTCTTTCCATATTGGGAGTTGAGTACCAATCGTTGAGCGGATAACGCACTGGCTTGCCTGTTTGATCCACTAAAAATGGAACCGAGCTATCCATCACTCCCATATCATCGATCAACATGATCATGACGTTGGGGTGGAGTCGTTCCCGCAGTTCTAAGGGATCTGCAGCAACGAGTAACTCAGATTCCACCAGCAAGCACTGCGTTGCCCAAAGAACCAGACTCAGGAATCTGACAATCCTTCGACTGAAGCTATTCATTGGCAAGCAGTCGCGCTTGGTCGCAGTTCGCCGTTTTAGAATCAAAGGTGTGTGTTTCCCGTCGTCTGAGCAATTCGAAATTGCGATCGTGTTTAATGTCATTTGGGAGCCACCGCAGGAAAAGGTTTCATTTGGCCTTCAATCCAAACCAATCGCTGGTTTGCATTTACACCTTCTGTTTTCTCAACAAGTCCGCTCGGCCATCGGACTTCAATCCGGTCAATTCGCTTAGCGGTACCAATTCCGATGTGGATGACGTGTTCATTGGTCCCATAAAAACCATCTCCTACCGTACTAGCTGCAACCCATCGCTCATCGCCAGACGATACTTCCACGGTCGCTCCAATGGCATTGCGTTCCGAGCGCGTTCCTATTAATTCCAGTTGTAAGAATCCGAACGAATTAGCTGATTGGTTTTCAAGCACCGCTGTCGGACGATCCAGATGCGTGATGGCGAAGTCCATCTTGCCGTCGCGGTTCCAGTCCAGAGCGGTCAGGGAGCGTCCGACGTTGTCATTTTCAAAATATTTCCCGGGGCTCGGACTCTTTTGCCAATCGAATTTTCCATTTCTGTTGCGAAGTACCTGCGGAGGCATTTGCCAGGGATCCAGATAGTCGATATGCCCATTGACGGTAATAAAATCTAACCAGCCATCGTTGTCGATATCCGAAAGCTGACAGCCGAAGCTTAGCCATTCAAGTGTTGGTTCCCCCAGCCGCGCTGTTCGAGTCGCATCCAAAAACAACCCCGGCTGAGTCTGAAGGTAAAGTGTGCTGACTTCGTAACGAAAATTTGTGACAATCACATCGAGTAGTCCATCGCGATTTTGATCTCCAGAAGCGATCCCCATCGATGCCTGTGCGCGACCGAGCAAGTCGACGGCTACACCTGCACGTACCGCTTCTTCAGATAGTTCCCATAATCCGTTTGCTGTTTGCTGCTCATCGGTCGGACGGCTGACCAAGTAATGATTTGGCGAGACATCGTTGGCGATAAAGACATCGTTGCCGCCGCGCTGGTCAAGGTTGGTGATCAATGCGCCCAGGGCGTAGCCGTCGACAAGCGAATCCAGTAATGCTCGGTCTGCAAGTTGCCATTGGCCGTTTCCTAGATTAAACAGGATTCGTGTATGTCCAGCGGGAAACCGTTTGGGATGACAGAACATCGCATTTGCATTCGCCGGCGTTGGGCACTTGCGAGTCAAGAACTCATCTCCGTCTATGTAGACGCATTGCACAATATCTGGCAAGTTGTCCCCATTCAGATCGGCCGCTTGGATAGCGCTGTTCCAGATTGAATTCTCTGATGCTGCGGGTTGCGGCAGTTCCATCGCTTCAAACGTGCCGTCCCCTTGATTGCGGTACCAACACGTAACTCCAACGTTGGCGACCAAAAGGTCGTCAAAGCCATCTTGGTCAAGATCAGCTACCCCGGTGCCTTGGCCGTACCCCCTGTCCGCAACACGTGCCAACATCTCCACCGGGCGAAACTGCTTTGCACCCTCGGAGCGGTAAAGTTGCTTGGTATCGTAGGGAGCTTGCCCCGCCTGTGAATAATACAAATCTGGCCAACCATCTCGATCGTAATCGAGTGCTGATACCCCCCCACCAATTCCCTCCAGTGTTGTCCATGCGCGGCGTTCTCCGGCCCCATTATGATAAAACGCTAAGATCCCCTTTTCTTTCGCAACGTCCTCTAATCGAATCGTTGAGGCTGATTCGACAAGGGGGGCTTTCTCTGAATTGCTTATGGAACTCGATCGTTCCGGTCTTTCTGAATCATCGCTCGCTGCGGTTAGCGTCTCTGGTATTTTCCATTCATCCATGGGGAGCTTTGCAAGAAGCGGCAATGCTTGCGGTTTGCTCGAGCGCAGCTCACGCTGTTGTGCCTGTAGTTTCTCAGAGATCGGTTGTTTGGTATTCGTCAATCCGATCGCTTCCCACCCAAATCTAGGAACAGAATCATCCAATTCGCCATACAAGCGAGAGATCTCAAAGAAAGCGTCGTCTTTCGCTTGGCCCCGCTGCAATTGAAAGGTCAAGTCCTTGATTCGGATCAACTTTCCGGAGACATTTCGTACGAGTAGAGCAAGGTCTGGTTGATTCAACTCCAATAAACACTCAGAGAGAGATTGCATGGCAGCCAAGTGTCGGCGATCTAGTTGCAATGCCTCTGAGAAACACTTCGAAGCAGCTTGCCAATCCCCTTCCTGCATCCAATAACGGCCACAGATATACCAAAACTCCGGGTGCTTGGAATGACCGTTAGGGGCCGATTGAAACCAAGTACCAAAAGTGTCCGTACGACGAGTCTCTAGGATCGCTTCGCCATACCAGATCCAAGGTTCAAGTTGGTCCGGATGAGACTTGTGGAAGGTTTCAAGTCGGTCGTAACAGTCTTGCCATCGATCTGCAAAAAGTAGAAGTCGGATTTCCCCTAGCTCGCTCAAGGGATCCTCAGGATATTTCGTGTGAAATGCCCTTCGAAATTGCTCTTGGTCGACCGGTTCCCTTAAATCCACCAGACTCATTAGATCCTGGGTTGTAAAGTTTCCTAAGCGAACAAGCCGATCAAGCACCTTGCCCGCGTCCCAACGACGGCCTTGGGAGTGAAGGACATCGACAAGTAGCCGCAGGGCGGGTACCGCCGTTGGATAATCTTTTAGAATTGATCGCAGCAACACCTCGGCTTGGGGAATATCACCGCTTTGCGCAAGCCATTCGGCAAGTTGGCCGGAAGCAGCGACGCCAGCCTTCGGATCGTCTTTCGGTATCTTCGCAATCAACTGGATCGCTCCAGAGAGATTGTTGCGAGCTGCCATCAACCTAGAAGCTATAAAAATTGCGGGGGGCGAATTCGGTTGCTCTACCAGGAGTCCCTTGGCAATCTCCCAAGCTTCATCAAAGGCTTTTGCCTCAAAAAGTGACTCAGCTTTTGCGAGTCGCGTCGGAAAGTCTTTAGAAGCCGAAATATCCTGCTCGGGGAGCGGCGATGAAGTTCTCGTTTCATTTGCGAACTTCGGGGCAGGTGCCTGAGTATTCGCTTCCGTGCTGTTAGGTCTCTCGGTTTCCCTGACACCGCATCCAAAATGAAGTGTTAATAATACAGTTAGGAGCAGTAGGAAGTTTGTCGGTGGGGACTGCGTCGAATTCGTTTCGCTTACGCCTTGAGACCCTTCGTTATACGACTTCAAATCCTCACGTAGCATGTTCGCCTCACGTCGCTCAATTTTTTGGTGCCAACCTAAGCTTCTGATACTCATGAACGGAACGGATGATGTCGTCTAATGCATACTTTGGTTCGTATTGTATTGCAGACCGTAATCGAGTCAGGTCAGGCACTCTTCTACGAATGTCTTCGAAATCCTCGTCGTAAGCTTCAGCATACGATTGAAATGTGATGCTCGCTTTAGGATTTACGATCTCAATGACCTTTTTCGCCATCTCTAGAATTGCAACCGGTTTGTCCGAACCGATGTTGTAAATTCGACCAAAGCAGTTGCCGTGTTGCATCAACATGGTCAATGCATGAATCACATCGGCAACATGTGCAAAACAACGTGTCTGCATACCATCATCATGTACCATTAAAGAATTCCCCTGCATCGCTGCTTCGACAAACCTGGGAAGGACCATCCCGTAGGCGCCAGTCTGTCGCGGGCCGACAACGTTAAAAAACCTACCGATGACAATTTGCATTCCATACTCGCGTACGCAAGCCATGCACAAGAACTCATCGATCGCTTTGCTCGCTCCGTAACTCCAGCGCGGTTTTGTCGTGGGGCCAAAGACCAAGTCGTCGTTTTCGTTCCAAATTGGTTTGGGATTCTTCCCATAGACTTCACTGGTGCTAGCAAGAAATAAAGGAACTGATTTGCCTGCTAAATGTTGTCTGCGAAGTTCATCGAGGAGCAACTGCGTCGGGTAGATGTTGCGATGAATCGTTTGCGTCGGCTGTTTGGCTATCAACGCCACCCCCACGGCGGCCGCGAGGTGATACACCGCATCGATCCCCCTACAGACTTCTTGGATCAAGCCTGGTTGTGCGAGATCGGACTCAATGACCTTCAGATGAGGATTCCGTTCGTGATGGCTCAAGTTGTTTGGGTTGCCCGTACTGAAATCATCGATGACGAGAACTTCATCGCCGCGTGCCAAAAAATAATCCGTTAGATGCGAACCGATAAATCCGCCCCCTCCGGTAACCAAAATACGCATGAAAAATCCCTAGACGCTGAAGTTCCGAACAAGCCAATCACGAAGGGGTGCTGGACGAAATCTTTCGGGTGGAAGTCCGGCACGGATTGGCAATGCCTGCATTGTACTAGCAAACTCAGCATTGTGACGGTCGTATCTTATTTCCCCGTCGTGGCGGACCCACCAGAACCGAAAGATAAGGAGATTCTGCATAAAACGCTAGATTTTGCCGATTACACAAGCTGGGATGTTAAAGGATTCCAAGGCGGGAGGTTTTGCAGTTGAAACGCGCTGCATCAGTCCGATGGTCTTGGAAGTCTGGAGTGGACTCCTGTATTTTTTCCTCGAGATCATTTTTCGCCGAGCTCACGATTCGGTAAATTACGTCTAAACGACGTAACCGATTCGCGGGTTACTGATGACTGATTGTCGAACCGACCATCAAGGGAATGTTGGGTATGAAACGATTTTGTCCACGGAAATCCGAACGCCGGAAACTTGTGCTCTGGACGCTCGCCTCGCTGACTTCTCTCGGGAGTCTCTCTAGCCTTCCGGCAGAAGCGATTGGCCAGAATCGTCCAAACAACCAACCTCCAACCGCCGGACGCCCGGGAACTCCGAGGCCAAATTCAGGTACACAACCCAAACCAGGTGTACAGCCAAGTTCTCGTCCACAACAACCCGGAGCGAAACCTCCGCAGTCCAACGGGCTTAGCCCATCCGGTCGAGGAAACAGTCCAGCCGGCGCAACAGCAAAGAATCCCAACCCACCGGCCAAGAAGGTAAGTGAAGACGACAAACGCAAGGAGCAAGCCCGCGCTTTGTTCGCGGATGCGGCTAATGCCCAAAATAACGGTGCATATGCTTTAGCTATGGAGCAGTGGGGCAAACTGATCAAGGAATTTCCCGGCGATCCACTTGCGTCGAGCGCTCGTTATTACCTGGGACTGTGCTATCAGGAACAAGAATCTCCAGACTATGCAAATGCTGCAGCGACCTTCCGAAAAGCTCTGGAAGACAAAAATCTAAAAGAGCAAGAGGATGCCCTTTTCAACTTGGGCTGGTGCCTTGTGCAAATCGGAACTCTCGAAGAGATCCAGCCAGAAGAAGCACAACGAAAAGCTTCGCTCACAGAAGCTTCCAAAGTTCTGAGTGCATTCCTCGAAAAATATCCGGATAGCAACGCGCTCGACCGCGCTATGTTTTACGCAGCAGAAGCTCAATCGCGTTTGGGAAATACCGAAAAAGCGATCAGCATTTACAATCAATTAGTCCAGAATAAAAAACTCGCGCAGTCAACCTGGATTCCAGAGGCCTTGTTTGCAATTGGCTTTTCATATGAAGAGATCAAGCAAACCAAGCAGGCTAGCGAGAACTACGAAGCACTCATCGCGAACCACCCTAAACATCCTCTGGTTCGCGACGCAAATCTTCGCTTGGCAGAGATCGCACTGCAACTCGATCGTCCGGCGCAAGCTGTGGAGCGTTATAAAGGGGTTGTAGAAGCTTCGGAATTCGCGAAGTCTCCCCTCGCGGACTACATCCTCTCTCGTTACGCGTTTGCGCTAGCGAAATCTGGAGACTTTTCAAAGTCCGCTGCAACCTATCAGCAACTCGCTTCGTTGTTTCCAAAGTCGAAGTACGCACAAAATGCATCGCTGGCGACGGCACAAACCTTGATGCGAGATAAGAAGTACGACCAAGCAACTGAAGCGTTTAAAGCCGTTCTAGCCAATAAAGACGAAAAAGCTATCG
>JBEICB010000236.1:0-6904 GCA_040373655.1 Pirellula sp.
ACTTTAGGAGTCTGGTGTGGTTATTAAATACAAAGTCTGAATCCGCATCTCAATGTCTTCCTGTATTCTATTTTCATGCCCCCATTTTAATGCCAAAATCCAGCACGGTCGTTTGTTACCTCTCATTTTTTGCATTGGTCCTCGATTAGGACAAGACCGGGAAAAGCACGTTGCCGTGAACATCGGTCAATCGATAGTCTCGACCTTGGAATCGATAAGTCAGTTTGGTGTGATCAAATCCTAGTGCATACATCCAAGTGGCCTGCAAGTCATGGATATGCACAGGATTCTCTGCAACGGAGAAACCAAGTTCATCCGTTTGGCCATATTCAAAACCACCCTTGATGCCACCCCCCGCCATCCACATCGTAAAACAATCCGGATAGTGATCGCGACCGAGCGAAGCTCCATTTGCGGTACGTCCTTCACGGAACGGTGTGCGGCCGAATTCGCCTCCCCAGATGATAAGTGTCTCGTCGAGCATGCCACGGTCTTTGAGGTCTTTGATCAGAGCAGCAACCGGGCGATCCATCGTCTCGCACTTTTTGGTTAACCCATCGCGAATGTCTTCGCCAGGGCCAGTGCCGTGGAAATCCCATCCCCAGTCGAACAGCTGAACATAACGCACCCCCGATTCCACCAAACGACGAGCGAGCAAGCAGTTATTGGCCAAACTCGCCATCCCCGGTTTGGCACCGTAAGCGTCGAGTGTCGCTTGGGTCTCTTTGCTGATGTCCATGACTTCGGGGACACTTGTCTGCATACGATAAGCCAACTCATACTGAGAAATACGAGTCATCGTTTCTGGATGCCCGAACTCAGATGCTTGGATCGCATTGAGTTCGTTGAGGGCGTCGAGGCTCTTGCGGCGCAGTTCGCGGTCGACTCCGGGTGGATTCGAGACGAACAGTACCGGTTCCCCTTGGGAACGGCATTGGACCCCTTGGTAGACGCTTGGCAAGAAACCGCTGCCGAAAGAGCTCTTTCCTCCATTGGGTTGTACACCACTGCTGATCAACACCACGAAGGCCGGTAGATTTTCATTCTCACATCCCAAGCCATAAGTGACCCAAGACCCGAAAGAAGGTCTGCCACTGCGAGGTGAGCCGGTGTAGATAAGTAACTCGGCAGGTGCATGATTGAATTGTTCGGTGTAAACGCTGTGAACTAAACACATTTCATCTGCCACCGTCTTGAGATGTGGCAAGCAATCGCTCAAGTACAATCCACCTTTTCCGACCCGCTCAAACTCATGTTTGGTACCAAGCAGTTTTGGGGTGCCGGTCGTGAAAGCGAATTCTTTCCCCTGAAGTACCGATGCTGGGGCATCTTGGCCGTCGAGCTCGATGAGCTTGGGTTTGTAGTCGAACAGATCGAGATTCGGCGGTGAGCCTGTCATGTGCAGGTAGATCACCCGTTTCGCTTTGCCTGGAAAATGAGGGGTCTTCGGCGCAAGTGGCCGGTCAATTTCCGAAGCGTTTAGCTTGCCTTGGATGTCTGCAAGTGCCACCGCACCGAGACTCAAACCCGTCCCGGAGAGAAACGCTCGGCGGGTTTGCATTGCAAAGTGGTCGTGGATCGGTCGTTCCATGATTCTTTTCTCAGTTCGCTACGTGATGGTCGGTGGATATTAGCTTTGAATTCGATTTGATTTGCAGACGGTTTGATTTACTCACCGTGCAAGCTGCACAGTTATTGCTGCTGACATTTGGCTTAGGGGGTCATTAAGAACTCGTCGAGGTTGAGCAAGATGTTTGCCACGAGCGTCCAAGTAGCCAATTCGGTTGCATCGGCACCAGCGGGGAGTGGCCCAATTGGATCGGTTGCAAGCTTCATCGCTTGCTCACTTTCCTTGGCGAACTTCTCGCGAGTCGATTCGATCAGTTTCCCAAGGGTGGCTCGTTCCCGTTCCTCCGGTGTGCGGCTGAGCACCCACTGGAACATAGCCGCAAGCTTTTCCGAATCACTTTGGCTTGCCGCTGCTTGTTGGATCAGGACTCGACGAGCAAGCCCCTGGGCGGCTTCCATAAACGCAGGATCGTTCATCGTGACGAGTGCTTGCAGGGGCGTATTGGTGCGGTCGCGTTTCAATACGCAGACTTCCCGATTGGGGGCATCGAAGGTAGCCATCGAGGGGTAGGGATTGCTGCGACGCCATTGGGTGTATACAGCCCGGCGGTACCGATCCGGCCCCTGGCTTGTCTCCCAGTCGGTTCGAGAGCCGAAGGCTGCGCTTAAGCCCATGTTGGGTTGTGGGGGACGGGTAGGCGGCCCAAAGTACTTTTCGGTCAGTAGACCCGCCGACCACAATGCCATGTCCCGGACTTGTTCTGCAGAGACACGGAAGCGAGGACCACGCGAGACAAAAACATTTTCTGGGTCGGCTTCGTAGCGCTCGGGGGTTACACTGGAACTCTGCTGGTAGGCTTGGGAAAGCACCAGCGTTCGAATGAGCTGTTTTTGGTCCCAACCGTTTTCCATGAAGTCCACCGCAAGATAATCCAACAGTTCCGGATGGGTTGGCAAGTCACCTTGGGAACCAAATTCTTCGCTCGTACGCACGATTCCGACACCGAAGAGGTATTCCCAAGTTCGGTTGACTTGCACGCGGGCAGTTAATGGATTGTTTTTTGAGACCAGCCACTTGGCGAGGCTGAGTCGGTCTGTGACTTGTGAATCACCTTGGCCGAAGGCTTGGGGGACTCCAGGGGTGACGGTCTCACCGGTAACTTTATAGTTTCCACGAAGTTGAATCTTCGTCTCCCGACGTTTGTTTTCGGGGAGTTCGCGCAAGATTGGGACAGTGGTTTCGGGTTTGATCGCAGCAAGTTCGCTTTGGATGCCGCGAAGTTCATCGCGTAGGGGCTGGCGCGCTGCGGCGATTTCGCGGACAAAGTACCGATGTAGTTCTTCGCTGTCTTTCGGGGTTCGAGCAGGGTCAGCAGCAATCGTGCGGAATTTTGCGGGGACACGCAATTGATCCTTCAGTTCGTTGGCGTTGGTTACGGCAATGCGGAAACGAGCTAGAACCAGTTTTGGATATTGCGAATCGAAAGCGATGTTCAGTCGCAGGACCCACGGGGCGTTGGATTTGTTCGAAGCGTCGTTCGGGTTAGGAACACCATTGGTCGAACCGGCGATGCTCAAACGATGTGGTTGATCGATCGCACCGCCGATGGCCCATCCAGTTTTGGGGTCTGAATCGATCGCGTGTTCGGGAGGAAAGCTGGCTTGGGCGAAGTCGCTGGCAGCGAACGAAGGTTGCCAGATGACCTGCTGTTCGAGCGGAACGTTGTGTTCGGCTTCTCCTTTACCGATGTTGTTGTTGAAGATCTCCTTGCGAGCTTCGTCGAGAAGTTTAACCAATGCGCCGGAGGAGCGATTCATCAAGCCGTTGTCAGTGCGATTGAACAAAGCGATGCGGTCGAGCGGAAAGGGTTGTCCCAGATCCAGTTCCCACCAAGGGTTCTCGCTGGTGTTCGTATGTGTAACCGAGTTCTCTTCCCATTTTCCAGAAGTGTTTCCATCGATAGCGCGCGATGGAGCACCACCGAGGATTTCGGAGCTTTGGGTCGCCTTGCCTTTCAAGGCAACGTTTTCCGCGCCGCTCCAAGCTTGGACTTCTGCAAGGGACAGAATCTTATCTTTGCCGGGTAGTTCGACACGGATGTAACGTGCCACGGGGCGTTGACGTGGATTCTGGTGGAAAGATGCGGTGAGGTTGGTAAGGACAAAGTTACCGTCGCCGTAGCTGGCTCCTTTACCAGGGAGAGCAGGATCGGGGACCGATTCGATCTGCAATCCGGTGACAGATTGCGGCGAGAAGTTTTCTGGCAATGGGACTTCGATGGTCAAGCTATCGTTGTTGGCTTTTCCTTCGAGAGAGATCAGGCCATCGGGTGAGGCGGTGATTGCGTCGCCAGATTTCGTTTGTAGGACGGGTGGTTGCAGAGAGAGAGGAGAAGTAAGTGTCCAAGGGGTGTCATTCCGAAGCAACGATTCCCATTTCGATTGAGCATCGGCAAGTTCCGGCGCGGGTGAATCGAGTTGGGATTCAAGGGTTTCCCGTTTAGATTCTAGTTGTTGTTTACGAGCGCGTTGTTCGTAAGAGAACCATTGAAGGATTGGAGATTCGTCGCCCCGGTCCGCGTCTTCGGTTTGGTTTAGCATTGCGAAGACTTGGAAATATTCTTTTTGGGAGATGGGGTCATATTTGTGGCTATGGCATTGAGCACAAGCCATCGTAACCCCCATCCAGACGGCCATTGTTGTATTGACACGATCGACAACAGCGACGTTTCGGAATTCTTCGTCGTTGGTACCACCTTCGTTATTGGTGAGGGTGTTGCGATGGAATGCGGTAGCGACGAGTTGGTCAGGACTGGGGTTTGGGAGCAGGTCACCGGCGAGTTGTTCGATGGTGAATTGATCGAATGGCATGTTTGCGTTGTAGGCACGGATGACCCAATCGCGATAGGCCCAGATGGTGCGTGGTGGATCGTCTGCGTATCCGGCGGAGTCAGCATAGCGAGCGAGGTCTAGCCAGCGACGTCCCCAGTGTTCCCCGTAGGCTGGGGAGGCGAGGAGTCGATCGACAGCGCGTTCGAAGGCTTCTGGAGTTGGGTTCGCAAGATACTCATCGAGGAGTTCTTGGGAGGGCGGCAAGCCCGTTATATCGAGGCTCACGCGGCGCAGGAGCATACGAGGGGAGGCGGCGGGGGCGGGAGCCCAGCCTTTCTCATGAAGTTTGCGAGCGAGGAATCGATCGACGGGGTGTTGATTCCAATGGGCGAAGGGTTGGTTGTTTGGGTCGTTGGTGGTGATAGGGTCGGGCAGAATTGGTTTACGGGGTGGATCGTAGGCCCAGTGGTTTGCGTAGGGTGCACCGGCTTGGATCCAAGCTTGCAGGAGGGCGGTTTCTTTTTCAGAGAGTTTTTCTCCGAAGTGAGGGGGTGGCATCCGGATATCATCGTCTTGAGACAAGACGCGGATCATAAGTTCCGACTTCGAGGGCTCACCGGGTACGACCGCGATTTTTCCGGAGTCCGCAGGGGTACGAGAAGCGGTTTGCGAGTCGAGGCGTAGACCCGACTCGACGGTCGCTTCATCGGGTCCGTGGCAAGCGAAGCAACGATTGGAGAGGATAGGACGGATTTGGGTTTGGAAATCGGGCGCGGCGTTTGGTAGTTCAGCGAGGGCGAGAAAATAGGTGCAGCAGTGGAAGAGGCAGAGAGCCAGGGGGAAGGCGGTTTGGAATCTGAAGGACATAGGATGGATCAGCGTGTGACGCATGGGAGGGAGTATCCAGCAGAGTTGCAGTAGGAAAGGAAAGGCGACGTTGGGGAGTGGAATGGCTTGTAAGCCGAACCGTCATATTTTACAACCCCGGAAAGGTGAATGATAGCCTTCGCACCCCATTGTCGCGGATCGCTCCTGCGATCCGTGTTACAAGTTTTAAGGCCCGCCGCCATTCAAAGAAACGTATTTGTATTCTTCTTCCTTAGACTCACCTATTAGCAAAGTCCGCACCTTGATTAGTTTGGGAGTCTGATCGTAGGATCGATCAGCGACATTGTCGCGGATCGATTCTGCGATCCGTGTTACAAGTTTTAAGGCCCGCCGCCATTCAAAGAAACGTATTTGTATTCTTCTTCCTTAGACTTACCCATTAGCAAAGTCCGCACCTTGATTAGTTTGGGAGTCTGATCGTAGGATCGATCAGCGACAATGTCCACAGCAGAAGGCAGTGACATAATCGAGTACGCCTCCGGCTGACTGCTAAACGAATTGGCGGAACGACCAATGCCATCGCCGACGTTGTAAGCGGGTTAATAGTCTTGTTCGGGCAAGGCATCGATATGGATTTGGCCGTGTTTATCGACGTGAAGGTGGATCACGTTGGCATGGCAGCAAACGGGGCAGTCTTCCGTGTAGGTTTGCGAGGATCCTTCGGTCAGATCAAGGGGTATGACAATTTGTTCACCGCAGGAGTCACAGAGGTAGGAAGCTTCTTCATTGAGGTTCGCTCTGGATTTTTTGCGTGTTGGTTTGGGAGAGTCGTAAAGGTCATCCGCGGTTGGAATCGAGTCTTGGGAGTCTGCGAGTGTACAAGCCCACAACATAACCTCTAAGGCGTCCGGGGTTGCGAGTCGGTGATCAGAACCGACTTCGATAAGAGTCGCTTTGGAGTTGCGAGCAAGCTCAACAGAGTCATTGAAAGGGATAACATCATCGGCGGGGCTGTGTAATAGAATCGTGTTTTGGGGGACTTGGGAAGCGGTCCCCCATTTTTTCCAAGCTGGACAAAGGAGAACTAGCTTCGCGTTGTGGGGGCGTAGGTTCATTGCGACCGCGCCACCGCGAGAGCTACCGACAACAACATCGGGCCGATGCAGATCGAAGGCGGCTTGAGCGGTCTGGAGAGCAACAGCAAAATCATCATCATCGAGTTTCGGATTGATGACCAGGTGGCCATGTTGTTGCAAGTAGGTAGGTTTAACTCCACCTGGAACGCTCTGCCAGCCATGCAAAAATAGAATGTTCAACATTACCCTCTCATCCCAACTGTCTCCGATTGTCGTCTATTGTAGTGAATTGTAGTTCATTGTCGCGGATAGCTCCTGCGATCCGGGGTTTTGGGTTCTAAGGCCGGCCGCGCTTTAAAGAAAGGTATTTGTTTTGTTTTCGATATAGCCACCTACTCGGGACTTCGGTGCCTTGATGCGTTTGGGGGGCTGATCGCAGGATCGATCAGCGACATTGTCGTGGATCGCTCCTGCGATCCGTGTTTTTAGTTTTTAAGGCCTGCCGCGATTTAAAGAAAGGTATTTGTTTTGATTTCGATAGAGTCACCTATTCGGGAAGTCGTTGCCTTGATGAGTTTGGGGGTCTGATCGCGGGAGCG
>JBEICB010000337.1:0-4039 GCA_040373655.1 Pirellula sp.
ACAGTTTGCGCATGGTCGACTTTCGAAAACCCCTGTTTGATCCGGGAGCTTGCGCAGCGACATCTGCTGCACTCGACGCTATTCACAGTGCGGGAATGGAGGCTACGGAACTCCTAGATCGCCATCTGAGCGGAGATTGGGGCGACTTAGACGAGCATGATGCAGAAGCTAATGAATCTGCCCTTCAATGAGGTGCGAGGATACTTTCCTACTTTAAGCTACCGACAGGCCAAGGCCAAGCATCCAACCACATGGCAAGGAGAAAACTTACTTGGGTTTGCTCTGATGGATCCCAGAGAAGCGATTCGCAATTCCTAGAAAAGAAGAAATGCGCCGCTTTTGAATGGACCAAATCATTTAGTTTTGGTGGTACTAATTGGGACAGTGAACGTTAACTTTCCCAGGCGTCCCAATACCAAACGAGAGCATCTTGATGAGGTTGCAAGGGTAAATGAAGTATCGAGTCATAAACTATGCCTAAATCAACTCTACTTGGACCATTTTCTAAACAATGTATCGCCTTCGTCTCCGGTTCCACAGCGAAAAAACCGGCATCGAACGCTCTATGATGATTTGCGCAAAAAACCAATCCATTACGTGGATCATCGGAACCATCTTCTTGTTTGGGTCGAATGTGTGCGGCTTCAAGAAGCTTCGATACGCTTAAACCACAAACCGCGCATCTTGGTCCATACCTTTGAAAAACTTGAAATTTGAACCTTTGCTGCCCAGTACGGATTTTGACTTCCCTACGTGATTCGTTATTCGAAGAAGTTAGAATAAAGGGAGTCGCTTCGTCAATTAAGTGTCTGACAGGTTGCGACTCTTGGAATGTGATGAGGAACGTCTTGGACTCATCATCCCATGATTCTACCCATCCCAGCCTAACATCTCGCTTGGTGGAATTCAGCGTTGGGTATGAGATCACAAAAATTGGCAATCCCAGAGTAGCGGTATTTTTAGTAGCTCTAATCTCCGAAATGTCCCGTGCCTTAACACGATTGGTTTGTGGGTAATGATAAATAAGACTGTCATCCCCAAGGTCGTCGGCATATGAACTACCAGTATGAAGCAAAGCAACCGTAATCCCCTCGCCGGTTTCAACGAGCTTCCCGGTTCTCTTTTTATCTACCCAGATTCCTTGAGCGCCTCCATAAACTCCTAGCTCTCGCAACCATGCAGGCGGAACACCGTAAGGACCACCGTGATTTCGCAAACGCGCCCACAGATCAAGACGGTGTAGTCGCTCCAGTTCGATTTTACTGCCTGACTCACTCCCATCTCTAGCTGTTTGCAGTTCTTGGATTTGCTCCTCTTTTTTGACGACCGTAAACCCAAGCTCTCTGAGCACAAAGTTGGCTTGACCTGGTCCTTCGCCCCCACTGAATTCCTCTGGTAACAGCATTCGACCTATAAAGTAACGACATGCTAGTCCAACAACCGCTTTAGGAGCGTATCGGTTTTGGTCGTGGACAAGCTCGTATCCAGTTGCAGCGCCAAACGGATGAGCCAGTCCAGCATCAAGCTCGGACAACGTTTTCAGAACGTGTTCCCGTGTGAGTCCTGCTGGTACTGATTGGGGCATGGTTGATTACCTACAGAGACCTAGCCACCAAACCGTTTTGGCGACTCGATTTGGTTGCAAATTCAGCGAACTTTCTTTTTGCAGCACCAAGAATTATGTACTTCGAAGCAGAAGCGAGAAACGATGGTGATTAGTTCTCGCTTTTTATACACTTCCGCCAGACCCCTGCCAACCTGTAGGCCGCCTCTGCAGCCCGCACCTGTGCCACTCGCCCCGCGTTTTTTAGATAGGGTTCGGAGAGTTCTAAAGTCTCTGGCTTCTCGGCGATTCCACGCGATACGATACTCAGCGAGTCCAAGACTTCTGGAGCGTAGACGTTCTCGATGGCCGCTTTACGGCTCTCTCCAAGCCAGACCAGCGGATCCAAACCGCCAGGGATCGACACCGCGATTCGTCCGATTTCGGTCAGCTGTGGACTCGATGTGATCTCGGTAAATCTGCGTCGGTTCGTCCGTTGCGCGAATTCGTCCCCAAGTAGCTGATCCCCGAGAGCGTGCATGTTTTGCCTTTGTTTCGTCGGAATACTGTTGGCCCCTCGGTCGCCGTCTTTTTTCATGAAAACACCTTCCATGTATAGACTACCCGCATGGCATGGTTGGTGCGCGTCGGCAACTAGGTGCCCGATCCAGCAAAGTGCGATCGCTCGATCTCCCGCAAGTTGCGATTTGTCCGAAAGAATCTTCTGGCATAGCTCAACGGCTTGTGAGAGGTGCAGATCCTGGGTTTCCAGGGTAGCATCCAATGGTAGCGATCCAGGTCTATCCGGTACCGAGATCCCATCTGGTTTGCCAAGCACGAGCGTCGGTCCAAGCTCATAGTGCCAGGTGGATCGATGGTTTTTAGGTTGCTTGCGTGCAACGTCCGGCCAATAACCTGCACGACCACCAATCCACCTAGTTCGCTCCTCGTCGTTTGCGAGCTTGTCCGGTGGGACGAAATCCTCGGCAAACCTCGGGTGCTGCTTGAGCACATCCAAAAGTTCGATTCGCTCCTGATCTGTCAGTAAGTTGAAGGCGATCGCGGCAATAAGGTGGTGGCCTCCCTCAGACCACGCGTGGACGGTTTGGGGTGGAAACACCAGAAGAACAACAAGTATCAATCGGAGTAGTTTGCTCATTTCCCCAGTTTAGGAAATGTTTGGATTGCGAACAAGCAAGCGATCGCTTTCGTCACGAGCTGAGAACTATCAAAAAACAAACGCCGTGGAAACTTCCTGATAGGTTGATAGCACGCGATCTTGTTCTGGGCTACTCTTGCCCCCACACGCTCCCACACCCGCACGTTCTGGGGGCTTCGAGGGGTTTTCACGACCCGCGACCCGCGTCGATTTCGCACCGTAACGGAGGGCGTGGCTACACGAAGAAACGGGTCCATTCTACGAGTTCGGTGCATATGCTCCCCTCAGAAAAGAACTTGCTGAAATCTGCAACAATCTCCATAAATTATGAGCGCTTCGATCCAACCGGATCGCTTACGGTTAAGCACCGTGGCTAGCAACAGATGTGATAAAAACGATCGACAAAGTTTTGTGTCGAAGATTTTACTGTGATCTACTTGGGATATTCTCCTCGCCCTGCGTCTCGATCCTGCCTTAGGTAAATTTGCATCCGATCTTCTGGTAAACCAAATTCAGCGAGCATTCGACGAATCACATCGCAAATCGAATTGGCAGAAAGGTTCGATTCGATAAAGAGATCACCGGGGAGTTCCATCGCTTTGCGTAGCGTAATACGATTCTTTGTGACGATGCGATGGCCGCGTGGTGAGATAAACTCGGGATGTTGCTCTAGCGATCGAAAACGAGCCTCATCCGCCACAAGGAGTTGATGACACACCAGTTCGTACAGTCTCTGCCAGGTTGTTATGCCCGTGGTCGCTCTTCCGTCGAGCACAAAACCGTGAGGTCTTTTGTAGGTAAAGTTTTCATCTAGTCGGTGCGGTTCCTCGTGATTGAGATCGCGGATGATCCGTTCATTCTCAGCATCGTTTCGCTCTCCAGTTTTTTCAGCTTCTTCCAACCGAACGCTCGTGTATTTTTGAACCAAAGCGGAGAGGTCTGTGGCGTTCTTATCAAAAGCAGCAGCTTGGGTGTTGTATGCTCTTTTGAACTCAACCCCTGCTTCGAGAGCTTCCGAGTCGTTGTGGTCGATGGCCTGCCAAATATCGTCAGAGAGAGCAAGCAAGTTCTCTCGAACGGCTTCAAGATCGTTCAAAAGGTTCCTAATACGATTCGATGTCGTCGGGCTGTTGAGATTCATCTGCTACCATTCCACTTGGTTAAAGTTCTTTTAACTTCCCACTTTTGATAAGCAAGTCAAACTGCTTCTGTACACTCCTAGGCATACTTCCGCCGCGTACTAAGACGCCTAGCTCCATGTTGATCGTGAAAGCTTGCTGGGTCAGATTGGCCGAGGAAAGAAACATCCACTCATCGTCTGCGACCGCGCACTTCAC
>JBEICB010000109.1:0-16302 GCA_040373655.1 Pirellula sp.
GATTGTCAACGAACCGGTTGCTGCGTATTACGGCTTGGGTGATCGCATTGAGTCCGGATTCGATTTTCTTCCGATCAAACACGAGCGGCAAGGTCTTGGAGGGATTCTCGGTCAGGCTGGAATCATGATAGGGCTTTCCGATGGGCGTGAGGCAAATCCAGTAAAACGTGGAGCATGGTTTGCTAGGAAGATGATTGACACCCCGCCGGAGGACCCGCCTCCAAACGTGCCCAAGCTAGAGGATCTAACTCAGCTTTCGCTACGTGAGAAACTGGAGCGTCATCGAAATGTGCCGGGATGCGCCAATTGTCATGCGGGAATTGATCCTTGGGGGTTACCTTTTGAAGCATTCGATGCGTCTGGCAGGTATCACAACGGTGCACAAGACACCAGTTCAAGTCTTCCGGCCGTCGATTCCCTTTCCTCCGGCGTGTATGTTGAGAATTTCGAAGCGTTTCGCAAGCATTTGCTTGCTTCCAGAATCGATCAAATAGCCCAAAGTGTAACAAAACACCTAGCGACCTATGCATGTGGTCGCCGATTAACTTACAATGAATCGACAGAGTTGCGGGATAATATTTCGCCCCTGAAAGATTCACAGTATCGACTTGGCGACCTTGTGCGTTGGGTCATTCACAGCAAGATGTTTCTCGAAAAGTAAGCGTCGTAAAACTTCGGGGGATTTAGCCTGGCAAGATTGGGTTGGTGTTTGTCGAAGCACTGACGAAGCTTGTTGTCAGGCTTCGGGAAATCCCGATCGTTTACGACGGCAACCCTCCTACCAACCAAGACCCACCCGGCCATGAGTTTAACTTCATCGACCCAAAGTGTTTCAAGCCTGCGTTTAAATCGACGTGCTGTTCTCCAAGGTCTCGCTGGTACGGCGTTGGCCTTGCCGGCATTAGAAGCCATGGGGCGGGTGGTCACTGATAATTCGCCGAAGCGATTTTGTGCGCTGTACACGGCGAACGGTATGTCGCTCCCTAAGCCCGAGCATGGTATCGATGAATGGAGTTGGTTTCCGACCAAGGAGGTTGATGGCAAGTATGCTTTCGGAAAATCGACTGCTCCCTTAGAGCCTTTCCACGATAACGTTAGTTTCTTCGGGGGGCTCTTTCATGAAAATGGTACGAAGGCCGACCCGCATGTGTGCTCCGATATGTGGCTTACGGGAGCTCCACTGCATAGTCCCAAGCCCGGGACATATAATTCTGTTGGCTTGGACCAACTGATTGCTCAGCACACGAAGCAGTATTGCCGTCAACCTTCGTTGGTGCTTTCAATTGACGCGGGTGTGGGATTCCTTTCACGCACCGGCACAATTTCGTATGACCTTCAGGGACGGCCGATACCGGCGGAGAGCCATCCGCGACGAGTTTTCGATCGGTTGTTTCGGGTGGATCGGAATTCGCTTGAGTCGCAACGTAAATCGCTTCAAGGTCGCTTGAAGCTGGTGGATGCCGTCTTGGAAAGTGCAAATGCATTTCAACACCAACTGGGGCGTTCGGATCGAGATCGCATGGATCAATATCTTGCTTCTTTGAATGAGATCGAGTCTCGCTTGATCGCTTCGGAAAAGTGGATTGATATACCTCTGAAACCACAGGATCATTCGGGTTTAAACCTTGATGCTACTCCGGAAGGAGATCCGGCTGAGTATTATCGAAACATGTTTGACTTGATCGCTCTAGCTTTTGACGCGGATATCACCCGGTCCGTGGCGTTTATGCTCAATCGTGAAGATGGGATGGGGATCAGTGATACGTTCCCACTAAAGCTCGGCTTGACCCGAACACACCACAATCTTTCCCATGCGGGGGATAAAGATGGACAGTTGGAGTTCGCCAAGTATGATCGGTTTCTCAGCGAACAATTGGCTCACTTCTTTAACAAGATACAGCAGTTCCAGGATCGCGAAGGAAGTGTTTTCGATAACACGATCATTCTCTACGGCAGTGGGGCGAGCACTACTCACTGGCCCAAAAACCTACCAACCTTATTGGCTGGTGGTTCACGAATGGGGCTCCAGCATGGTCAGTATTGGCGTGCTGGTGAGAATCGGATGAGTAATTTGTATTTGAGTATTTTGCGATCGATGGGTATTGAGCAGGAGCAATTCTCCGACAGCACAGGAACGCTTGCTGATTCAATCTTCCGAAAAATGGTATAGCATGCGACTTGGGTAATTCCAATGAGTAACCTTCGATTAGAGTTGACGGCTCGTAACACATTGGATGCCTGATTGTTGCATGGTCTCCCAAGCACGTTCAATGTCGAGTTTGTTCAATCCAACTCCGCGACATCCGTCTATAATTACCGAAGTCTTAAAACCCTCTCGAACTGCATCTAGTGCTGAGTAAAGCACACAGTAGTCGGTTGCTAGGCCCATGATGGCTACTTTATCGATGGAGTACTTGCGCAGTAGCTCCGTCAGTCCGGTTCCACGACGATGACCATTGTCGTAAAAACCGCTGTAGCTATCGATCGATGGATCTGTTCCCTTCATGACTCGTTCATGAATCTTGGTGAGATCAAGACCGGGGGCAAGTTCTGCGCCGTAGGTTCCCTGTACGCAGTGGTCTGGCCAAGCGGTTTGTGGCAAGCCGTGTAATTCAAACTGGTGGTAGACTTGGATTCCGGGATGCTGGCTTGCAAAACTTTGGTGATTCGCTGGGTGCCAGTCTTGAGTGGCGACCACTAGTGGGAATTTTGGCATCAGGTGATTCGCTATAGGAATCACTTCGCTTCCTTGTCGTACAGCCAGCGCGCCGCCTTCGATGAAGTCGTTTTGCAGATCGATAAGTAACAAGGCGTTTCTTTTCATGCTATTTAAACCTCAAAGGTAGTCCCTTCGTTGATAAGCCGTTTATAGGCTACGCGATCAAAAGAATATAACTGTGCAGGGCGTTGACGCCCAAGTCGCTCCCAAGCCTGTAAGGGTTTCAGAATTCCGTATCCCAGTAGCTTCTTCCGGAAATTGCGTTTGTCTAAAGTATCCCCAAGAATGATTTCGTACAATTTCTGAAGTTTCGATAGGGTGAATTTATTTGGTAGGAGTTCGAATCCGATTGGTTGGTAGGTGATCTTGGCTCGCAATCTCGCCAGCGCGATGCGTAGGATTTGGCTGTGATCAAATGCAAGGTTTGGGATGTTTTGGACATCAAACCATTCGGCTTGACCTCTCGATCCTGAAGCGTCTTGGTCCAACGGGAATTCCGAGGAGTTCACAAGTGCGTAGTAGGCTACTGAGATCGTTCTGCCACGTGGGTCGCGATCTGGAGTCCCGAAGGTATAGAGTTGTTCGAAGTAGATGTTCTCGCAGCCTGTCTTGTTCAGTAGAACCCGTTTTGCGCAGTCGTCGAGGCTTTCTTCCATCCGAACGAAGCCTCCAGGTAAGCTCCATTGGTTTGGGAACGGCTCGTTATCTCGTTGCACGAGAAGCACTTTTAGTTGTTCGAGAGCCAATCCAAATACGACGCAATCGACAGTCAGGCAAGGTCGTGGGTATTCGTAGCAAAAGGTCGATTGTTTAGTGTTCAAGGTCGTCGTTCGTTTCATTCGGTCCCTCGGCGTCCGGTCTTGATTTGTTCTGCGCGAATTAGATCGCTTTTCAGTTCGTGTAGGCCAGCTTCTAAACCGACGGGATAGGTTTGAGGATTGTCGAACCGCAGAATGCCCTTGGGGAACGATTTTAGTTGGGAGGCCGTGCGCTCGCGGAGCTCATGGATAGTTGGGGAGCGATAAACCAATTTGCCCTCCTTGAGAATTGGAACGAGCAGGTCCTCTGAGGTTATTCGACCTTCATTGGCCTGTGGGGCAAAGGTTCTACGCATTCCGAAGTCACCGAAATCAACCATCGCGGGAGGCTCGTTCGGCGGACGTGATTCGTCATAAATCATGTCAGCGATCGCTTTTCCGTTTCCATTGGTGAACCGCCTTACTTGTTGAACACCGGGATTGGAGGTCTTCACCATCTGTTCGGAGAGCTTGATCCGAGGTTGCCATACACCGTGGGAATCTTTGATCGCCCCGAGTTTGTAGACACCTCCTAATGCCGCTTGGTCGTAAGAGGTAGCTAGTTTCGTACCGACGCCCCAAAGCCCGATGCAGGCACCTTGGTGTTTGAGGCTTTCGATCAAGCGTTCGTCTAGATCGTTACTGGCCACGATGACCGCTTTTGTAAAGCCCGCTTGATCCAGCATGCGTCTGGCTTCGATGCTCAGGGCGGTCAGGTCGCCTGAGTCGAGTCTGATACCGACCATTTGATATCCACGTTGCGCTAGTTTTTTTCCAACTTGAATTGCATTGCGAACACCTTCTAGTGTGTCATAAGTATCGACTAAGAAGACACAGTTGTTCGGGAGTACTTCCGCGTAGGTGTCAAACGCTTCGGGTTCCGAATCAAAGGACATGACCCAGCTATGAGCGTGGGTTCCTCGAACAGGAATCCCAAATCGCTTCCCAGCCAGAACGTTGCTGGTCGCAGCGCAGCCTCCTATATATGCGGCTCGGCTAGCGGAGATCGCCCCGTCAGGGCCTTGCGCGCGCCGCAGTCCAAACTCTAGTACAGGATCATTTCCGGCAACTCTCACGACGCGGGACGCTTTTGTCGCGATGAGTGTTTGGAAGTTCAGGATGTTCAAAAGGGTGGTTTCAAGCAATTGGCATTCGAGAATATTGCCAGTAACTCGCAGCAGTGGCTCATGAGGGAAAACAACTGTTCCTTCGGGAATGGCTGCGATGTCGACAGTTAGTCGCAACTCGCTGAGGTACTGCAGAAAACCATTATCAAAAATGGGTTTCCCGTCATTGCCAGCGATGGTTTCTAGATACGCAATGTCATCGGCTTCGAAACGAAAGTCTTCTAAGAACTCAATCGCAGACTGTAGACCTGCGGCTACGGCGTAACCTCCTGCAAAGGGATTGCGACGATAAAACAAGTGGAACACGGACTCCTGATCGGCCTTGGCGCTTTTCCAGTATCCATATGCCATCGTCAGTTGATACAAATCCGTCAACATTGCCATCGATCGCATAATGTTTTCCTTGTGCCAGTTAGCACCTCTTGGCCTTCCCCCGTACGAATCGCTTCGGCGAACCTGATAGTGTTCATTCAATCAATCCGCAGAGCTTAGTGTAAAAATAACACTTAGTGGAGGTCTAAGCAAGATCTCGAGGTGAGAAACCTCTTCACCGTACCCTACGGAAAACAATCTCCCGGCTCAAGATGCGGAGGTTTTCTTTGCGTCATTGCGTGCTTTGCGTGAGTTATTGGTGTTGCGCAGTTAGTTTCACTTTTGAGAGGCCGTCACTGGGCGGCTCTCGCCCAAGACCGTCAAATCGATAGCCACTCTGCTCTCCCGAGTCTTTGTGTCCGCTTCGGGCAAGCCGCGGGGTGTTTGCATCGGCCACGCTCACCACATTGCACGTACCAATCAATCGAAAACCAGAACGTTGTAGACGCTGATTGGTTGGGCGTGTTGATGAATGGAACCGTGTACCGCGAAGCCACCCGGAGCTCGCGCTATCCTGCTCAGAAGGTACTCCTGTAAGCAATCGAGATATTGATTTGACGGTATTTTGCTCGCGCCGCTCCGCTTTTATTGGACTACCCCACAGATCGCGGTACGGTCTGATCCGAGGATCGGCATGTTGGGGGGGGCTGTTTATCGGCGAGTGTCTAAGGTTTAAACCGAACGCGGTATTCTTGCCCTTCGAGGCGATAGCGAGCTTTATGCCATTCAACGACTAAATCTGATTGCTGGTCGGCTCCTTGCAATTCACGGATCAAGCTCCCGCGTCGCCAAGCAGATGAGCCACTTGGTGGGGAACGCCGAGCTCGGTTTAATTCTCGCTCCGAGATGATCGGTGCATTTTCTAAAGTGGCCTCTAGTTGTCTGTAATAGCCTTGGGGTGAAAGCTCGTGGTAGCGAAGGTCTATTTTCTTCCGTATATCTTTGGAAACTTTACTTTCGTTTTTGTTGTCGTTTGACAATGTTGCATCGAGGTTGTTTTGAGCGGGGGCTATCGATGATTTTGGTGGTGAGAATTGTTGTAACAACCAAAGTTTGCTAACCCAATCCAAGCGACCGACGAGCATCATTGGCAGTTCGCTATGTGAGCCTTCGGTGATGTTGTTAGGGGAGAGTACAAGTTGATTAAGTGTGGTTTGCCATTGTTCAATAATTTCCCAAGCTTCTCGCGGGACGTCTGATTGTTGTTCCAGCCAACGCTTTAAGGCTCGCAGATAATGCCGGGACACTTCTTTGGCTTTGTATTCGTTCCCGAGTTTGTCAGGTGCCGATCGCACTAGCATCCAGTCTCGCGCGTAGCCTTGCACGGCCTGGACGACCGATCGCAGTTCGATCGCTTGATTGGCACTGGATTGTTCGACCCAATCGAGCATCAAAGCCGTTGTGCCAAACCGCAGCCATTGGGATTGTTGGCACATCCCTGAGTCTCCGATAGAGAGTTCAATGCGCTGAGTTGGTCGAAAGAGGCCGAGGTATTCATTGATCGACCAAGCTGGGGCGTCGAGTAAGGCGCGAAGCATCGGATCGCAGCGGAACAACGGACGGTGCTTGTTGTAGCTGCCAAAGCCGATCATTCTGTCCACACTCGCTGCGCGGAGGCTGATCCAAAATCTTGATTCATCGTCGAGATAACCAGCACCATCTAAGATACATCTTGACGCAAGGAATGCTGATAGTTTTCTACGGTGTGGGCGTAGGGCAACCAAGTTGATCAACAGTCCAAAACAGAAAACGAGCGGGGCATGGAGTACTCGCAATCCTGCGGCAACCAACAACCATTCATTAGCATTGAATTCGATTCCCCACAGTACGTTCCACCCGGTCAAATTCGTTGCGGAAAGCGGTTCGGTCGCCTCGGAAGGTGGTTGGCTTCGTTGATTTAATTCGTTTGATATTTTTGCGTTGTATGGGTTGCTGGACGAATCTGTGGGTTGCTTTTTAAATAGTTCACGGGCGATGTACCGAAACTCTGATGTGGCCTTTTTAATCCCGAAGCAGATCGCAATCCAGAAGAGTGAACTGATTCGATACAAAAGGAGGAGAGGAAGGGCAGCAAGTAGACCAATCCACCAGCCCAGTAGCCATCCTCCTCTAGCGATGCACATGTCATACGATTCATGTTGCCCGAGTGTGTGTCCGGCAGCGTCGAAATTAGCTTTGATCCACGGACCTGAGCTTAACTCACTGTTTCCAGAATGAGTATCAGCGAGGAGTTGTTCATTTGCTAATTGGTATGCCACGAGTTCTCTTGGGCTGAGCGTTTCCGGAGTTGCTACTTCGAAAAGTGCATGAGAAACGTCAGCTGTCGCACCGAGTTCGAGCGAAATGCTCGAGCCGTTTGCTAGGAACCAACGCAGGGTGTGTTCACTTCTTGCGATTGGTAGTTGACGTTGGAGCGAGAGCAGTACCGATTTGAAGTCGTTTAAAGAATTGTATCCTTCGCGAGCAGGAAGTCGGCGATAGAGTTCTGTCTCAAGACCAAGATACCGTTGCAACAAATAGGGCCTATTCGCCGCTCTGCCGAGCGTCGACCTGTTCCAAAAACTCTTCGACTTGCGTCTGAGAATCTTGCGCAACGTTTTTCACCCAAGCATAAAGCCGATCCCGAGTGCTCGATGGACCGCTGACGGTGGCCGGCGAAGTCTTGCTTACCGTGTTTGCTGGGGCATCCGTTTGGATTGTGGATGTTGAAGCAATGGGTTCGGTTTGCATAGGCGACGGTGGCGCGGCGGTCGAGAATGAATCGGCACTCATAGTCATCAGTTTATAAAAAGGCGGGTGGCGAATCCACACTTAGCCCAAAAAACGCCGACTTTTATGCGCTTTCTTTACGCTGTGGCTGGGTCTTTGTGGGGGTGACACGCCCGAGTTTTGGGTCGTAGTCGATAGTAAACAGCGTTCCTTCTTCCTGTTCCGGGAGGTCAAACATGATGTCCATCATGACTTCCTCTACGATGGAACGCAGCCCGCGAGCACCGACTTTCTTCGTGTGCGCCTTGTGGGCTATGGATCGCAACGCTTCTTCGGTGAACTGCAATTGGCAGTTTTCCATCCCGAAGAGTGCTTGATATTGCTTAATTAAGGCGTTCTTCGGTTCGGTGAGAACTTTGATTAATCCATCGACATCGAGTGGGGCTAGTGCGGTAACGACGGGCAAGCGACCGATAAGTTCTGGAATCATTCCGAATTCTAAAATATCGTCTGAGTGAATTTGCCCGAGCAGGGTTGCGATATCTTTTTCTTCCCGGACGGTTGCACCAGGTCCAAAGCCCAATGACTTTTTGCCGAGTCGTTTGCTGATGATCTCTTCGACTCCGACGAAGGTTCCTCCGCAAATGAACAGAATATTGGTAGTGTCCATCTGGATGTATTGTTGCTCTGGGTGCTTGCGTCCACCTTGCGGGGGGACATTGGCGACGGTCCCTTCCAGCATTTTCAGGAGGGCTTGTTGAACACCTTCACCGGAGACGTCGCGAGTGATGGATACGTTCTGGCTTGTCTTCCCGATCTTATCGATTTCGTCGATGTATAGAATTCCTCGCTGTGCGGCTTCGATGTCAAAGTCCGCAGCATGGAGCAATTTCAGCAGGAGGTTTTCGACGTCTTCGCCGACGTAACCTGCTTCGGTCAAGGTGGTCGCATCGCCTATTGCGAAAGGGACATTGAGCATCTTGGCCAATGTTCGCGCCATGAGTGTTTTGCCGCTACCGGTGGGTCCAACGAGAAGGATGTTGGACTTCTCGATTTCAATATCGCCACCTTCCCAGCCAGAGCTGAGCCGCTTGTAGTGGTTGTGTACGGCTACGGCGAGGGCTCGTTTGGTCTGAGTCTGTCCGATTACGTACTGATCGAGGTGCTGTACGATTTCGCGAGGAGTCGGGATTTCCGCGAATAGCTTTTTGCTGGGGCCACGTCGCTTCTGTTCTTGTTCCAGAATGGAAGAGCAGAGTTCGATGCACTCGCCGCAAATGTACACATCGCCCGGGCCTTCGACCAATGGGCCGACATCGCGATAGTTCTTGCGACAAAACGAGCAGTTCTTTTTGGTGTTGCCATTGCCGGTGTTGCGTCTTCCGGCCATCACGTCTTTACCTGACGACATTCTCGACTCCTAAGGGACCAAAACAGGGTTGCGTACGGAGCATCCTCGTTTTGAAGGGTTCACGGTTGGGCTCGATTGTCTGCTCCTGAACGTGCCTTAGCAGTTTACTGCAAGGGTGATTTGTTTTGGAGCAAACCGGGCATCCGTGACCTCGGGTTTCGAGCATTGGGTTTTTGTACACATCCGCGAGATGCACAAGTGCAACTCTATGGAAGTCGTTACGGCCTCCCAGACCGAATTCTACCATATCTTTGGTAGCTGACACATTTCTCCACCTAAGAATACGGTTCTTTCGGCGGCTTGCCCCGGTATCAGTCGGAGCGCCTTGTCTGCGGTGTCGAGTCCAGTGGGGATTCGCTCGCGTGTTGCTTCGATAGCAACGCCTCAATCTTTCGGAATTCTTGTTCGTTCAAGTCACCTTCGGTGCGCATTTCTTCAAAATTCTTGCGAACCTCCTCTTCGATTTGCAGGTTGTGAGCATTAATCCTACGCAGTCGTAACAAGACGTACAATGCGATCAAACTAACAGCTAACAAACCGATCAATCCGAGTGTCAGTTGAACGAAGGAATCATTCCAAAAAGCTTGCCACGATCCCCAGTTGAAATTCGTGTTGCCCATCATTGCTCAAAGAGTTTTTCACAGCACAAGGGATGATTGAACGCCAGAATCGAATTGGACCGTTGGAATGTATCGGTCAACCGGTTGTGCGATCGTCACCCTCCTTGGATGAAAACCTCCTGCTTCGATGAAGCTACCGCTAGGAGCATGGTTGCCAAATCACGAAACACGGTGCTCAGCACCTTTGTTTCGTTTCGACGACTTAGCCCCTTAAGGTCAGAGCAATCCTATACATGTGGCCGCTGCAAAGTCCACCGATAAAAGCGACAGAAGTTTGAGAAATTTTTAAGGAATTGCTCAAGTGTTCCACGGCGGATGCCAGTAGCTAGGGACCCAGTAGCTAGGGACCCAGTAGCTCCTGGACGGTAGTAGCGGTGAGGTGAAAATCAGCCGCCACTGTAACGTTCTTTGGGATCGCGCAGGGCATTGTGCAATCGCTGCAAAGCTTCGGTCTCAATTTGCCGGACGCGTTCGCGTGTCAGGCCCAATTCCAAGCCGATTTCTTTGAGGGTATGAGGGGCGTTGTTATCCAAACCGAACCGAAGTTTCAATATGGTTGCTTCGCGGGCATCGAGTGTATCGAGCAGCTCGAGAGCTGTTTTCATGACGTCATGATCTAGCAACTCTTCGTCCGGACTTTTCAGTCGTTCGTCCATTACCATCTCGCCGAGAGACCAACCGGCTTCGCTCTGCTCGTTTTGGGGCGAGGCGTTGTAGATCTGGATAGCTTTCTTGATGATTGGCAGCTTTTTCTTGGGCAATCCAAGCAATCGGGCCGTTTCTTCTTGGGTCGGCATGCGCCCCAATTCATCAGAAAGCCGTGCTGTGGCACGCCGCCACTTGCTCAATAACTCGACCATGTAGGCTGGAATTCTAATTGTTTTCGAAGAGTTTATGAGTGCTCTCTTGATCGATTGCTTAATCCAGTAACTCGCGTAGGTGCTGAACCGGGTCCCCATGTCCGGATCGAATCCTTCGACCGCGCGGAGTAGGCCAAGATTTCCTTCTTCGATCAAGTCTTGAAGTGCAAGGCCCTTGCCAATGTAGCTGCGAGAAATGTTTACTACGAGCCGTAGGTTGGCTCGAACCATTCTGTCGCGGGCTTCGGCGTCCCCGTTGCCAACCCTACGAGCGAGGCTCTGCTCTTCCTCGGCCGTCAGCAATTTTGTTTCGTTGATTTCGCGCAAATAGGTTTCCAAAGGCGATTGCAACTGGTCGCCTTCCGTGCGACGTCGACGATTGGAAAGCAATTTTACTTCCTCGTCGATAGGATCCTCCACGTTTTCAAAGAACGGTCGGGGATGAACCATCGAAAGATAACTTTCTCAATGCGGAAAACAGACTCGGTAGCTTAGGAATGCGCCCAGGAACGAATCGCAACGCCGGGAACCTCCCAGCTATGGCAGGAATCGGCGTTACGGTGAAATATTTCCAAGGAATTCCGTTCGTTACATACCTGTAGCGAATATGACGGGTGCGTAAATCATCCGCAAAATGCTACAATCACCGATTGAAGGGGGGCTTGCGGACTTCTGCTACCGATCTCCCTGCCAAGACGTACTGTCGTTGATCGTTCCATTCTCCAAATCGCCAGGCACAATGAACCTGAATCACTCCAATCCTTCGTCTCTTGCGCAAACCGCTACACCCTGGAAACAGCTTGCTGCCCGTGTCCTTGATGGTGGCTCGGTCAGTCGGTCGGAAGCACTTGCGATACTTGATTCTCACGACGATGAACTGTTAGACGTGGTTGCGGGGGCTTTTGACATCCGTCAACGTTTCTTCGGCAAAACCGTTCAGCTTTACTTTTTGATGAACGCGAAAAGTGGCTTGTGCCCCGAAGACTGCCACTACTGCAGTCAATCGAAGATTTCAGATGCGCCGATCCCGAAGTACTCGATACTTAGCCGAGAGAAATTGCTCGACGGTGCACGCGTCGCCGCCGAACGGCAGAGCAAGACTTATTGCATCGTCATATCTGGACGCGCTCCGAACGAGCGTGAAATCAAGGCGATCGAAACGATCGTTCCTGAGATCAAGAAACAGTATGGTCTGAACATCTGCGCTTGTTTGGGACTTTTGAGTGAATCCCAAGCTCAGCGTTTGGCTGCTGCTGGGGTGGACAAAGTCAATCACAACCTTAATACCAGCCAAGACTATTACAAAGAGATCTGCACAACGCATACCTTCGAGGACCGCATGGAGACCCTCCGCAATGTGCGCAAGGCGGGTTTGCAATTGTGCAGCGGTGGAATTATCGGGATGGGTGAAAGCCGCAAAGACATTGTCGATATGGCGTTCTCACTCCGTGAACTCTCCGTCGAATCGATCCCGCTGAACTTTTTGCATGCCATCGATGGGACTCCAATGGAACACCAAGAGTACCTTACCCCACGCGATTGCATTCGTGCGTTGGCTATGGTGCGATTTGTGAACCCCTCAAGCGAACTTCGAATCGCAGGTGGACGTGAACGTCACCTTCGTTCGCTACAACCCCTCGGGTTGTATATCGCCAATAGCTTGTTCGTCGGCGATTACTTGACCACCCAAGGGCAAGCCCCCAGCGAAGATTATCAGATGATTGCAGACCTCGGTTTCGAGATCACTGGCCAGGCTACAGGACCTGACGGGCAGTCTTGCAATGCAGCTGCCTGCGGGGCTGGATCCGATGCACAAGGTTGTTCAACGCAAGCCAATTCCTGTGGGACTTCGAATCCAGGTTGCTGCGGCTGATCGAAGCGCCTTTCACGTTGATTCCCAGATGACTCAAATTGATTCCTAAACGACTGTATCTTTAACTCACTGACTAGCTCTAATCCAATAGAAAGCCCACCACCATGCCAAAGTTAACCGTAGAAGGACATGGCGAATTCGATGTTCCTGCAGGGAAACGATTGATCCTTGCACTTCGCGAGGAGGTCGGAAGCGATCAACTTCACGCTTGCGGGGGAAAAGCTCGTTGTACGACTTGCCGAGTGGAGTTTCTCTCCGGCGAGCCAACGAAACAAACCGTCGCTGAAAAAGAAATATTGCAAGCGCGAGGTGTTCAAAATGCACGCCTCAGTTGCCAGATAACCTGTGATAATGATATGTCGGTCCGGATCATCAGTCGGCTAGAGGGTTCGGGGCGCAAGGACTGCGGCAGCCCATGTGCTGCCGACATCGAACCTCAGCCTGTAGAATGGGTATCCTAGAGGTTGTAGGTTTCCGCGTAACGTCCTGAGAATTTTTTTCGCTGCCAGGGTACCGAACCATGCTGTTCGTCGATAATCCAGTCCTGCAACGCGAACTCTTGACCAATCTTCGCGCTCCCCGGGCATTTGTGCTATTGCTGGTTTACCAATTGGTGCTTGCGGCAGTCGTGGCGATCGCGTACCCACGTGATACTCGGATCGATTTGACCCGTGAGTCCGCTTCGGCTCAGCGATTGGTTGAGTTCTTTTTCGTCGGGCAGTTCGCGATTGCTTCGATGATGGCACCGAGCTTTACCGCCGGCGCAATCACTGGAGAAAAAGAGCGCAAGACGTACGAGATGCTGTTGGCGAGCCCACTGCGGCCATGGAGAATCATCGTCGGGAAACTGGTCGCGGCATTAACGCATCTTGTGGTTCTGATCGTCGCATCCTTACCAATTATCATGCTATCCCTCCCGCTCGGAGGAGTATCGATCTACGAATTGTTAGCGGCCTACGTCGCGTTGCTTTTTTCCATTTTTCTATTCGGCTCGATCAGTGTGTTTTGTTCTTCGCACTTTAAGCGAACTTCATCATCCTTGGTGGTGAGCTATGTTTTTATTCTGCCATTGCTGCTCCTGGGAATTTTCGCTTGGAGTGCTTTGGAACGAAACGCAGAGCTTCGGCTGATTATCTCGCTAACGGTAGTCCCAATTTTCTGCACGTTAGTTAGCTCTGTACTTCTGGCGATCGCGGCGAATCGACTTCTCTATCCGCCAGATATAGGTAGTCAGGGGAACGAAGTCGTCGATCTCGAGCAAGAGCAGCGAGAAGCAGTGGGATTGGTAATCCAGAGAGATCAGTTTCCCGACAATCTCTTTGCTCCGCCGAGGCGCAAGTCACTAATGCGGGACGATGCGAATCCTGTTTATGATAAAGAGATGCATGCAGAGTTGTTCAGCCAAGGGACACTCATGTTGCGGTTAGTGATTCAGCTATCGATGATTCTCGCGATACCGCTGATGACCATCCAATTGTTCTGGCGTCCGAACCTCGCTTCTTATTACGTCAGCTACGTGTTGATTTTTAATATTCTCACAGCTCCTGTTTTTACCGCTGGTGCGATTACCGGTGAGCGAGAGCGACAGACTTTGGATTTATTGCTGACGACGACCGTTTCGTCTTGGCAAATTTTATGGGGAAAGCTGGTTTCGGGGTATCGCGTTTCGGCAGTGCTTACAGCGTTTATCATGTTTCCCATGGTTCTTGCTTGTATCAATCCTGAACTGGCACGCAACTGGCCTGCAATGATTGCCTTTTTTGGCATTTGCATCGTTGCATCGGTTTTTAATTCGGTTCTATCCCTCTTCGTTTCGACGCTTGTGAGGCGAACGAGTACTTCGTTGATGGTCTGTTATGTCACCCTACTGATTTTGTATTTGCTGCCCATCGCTTTGTATTTTCTGATTTGGTCATCTGCTACTCGCGAAATGAATTTGGAGAACTTGGAGTTTATCGGTATCAGCAGTCCGCTGATGGCGGCTGAATACGTGCCGATGACCGATGTGATATCTGGGGTTTCTACTGCTCGTGCGAAAGTCGGATCGTGGCCGCTGGTTGCCGCGTATTTTGGATTTACGATTACGGCTGCTTGTGGGTTATTTGCATTGACCGTTTGGTTGTTCCAAGGGCGTTGGCGATTGACCGGCCGTGGCTAGAAGACTCGTCCAGTCCGGGATGCAGCTATCGAGAATGCAGCTATCGCGTGCTGAGCGAGAGTCCTTACGAGAAAGTGAATAGGTTTAACTACGATGCAATTTCCTCCCCGCAAAGGCTTCGGCCCAGCTGATGCGTTCAAGCAGGTAACGCAATGGTTGCAGCACCCGGCGCTCAATCAAGTCGTCAAGGAAGCTGCCCAAAAACTTGGGATTCAAGAGACCCCATCACTGAGTAAGGTTCAGGAGGTCTTGCGGCAAGCGGGAAGTTGGCTGGAACGTGCGGCGGAGCCATTGCTGCATTCGGGGAAGATTTCTGCAAGTGCGCTACGAGTTGGAATCAATGCTACGGGCGAGGTGTTTCATCCTCGGTGGATTGGTTCTCCGATTTCATCCAATACGGCGCAGTTTGAGGCGATGTTGAGCCAAGGCTATGCACAAGATGAGGGTGTGGAGGGAGAATTGCATCGCTTGATACTTGCAAGCACCGGGGCTGCGGATGCGATCGTAGTAGCGAATCTTCCGATGGCGATTCAAGCGACCGTACTTGGATTGACACAAGCTCAGGGAGCCAATTCAACGGCGGCTACGGGACCTACTGTCATTCTTCCGAGGGCAGCTTGCGTGAAGCTGCCGGTCAGCGGTCAGGTTGGAAGTACTAGCCTTCATGGGATTTTGGCACCACTCGGGCTGTATTCTGCGAACATTTCAACTGCGTTGAGGGTGATTGAGATTGGAAGCAACGAGGATTGCTTGAATGACGACTATGCGAAGGCATTGTCATCCCATCCGGGTTCTCTGGTGTTGCATGTTAGTCCAATCCGTGGTGGGTTGGATCGTTTTGCGGCTACTGAGCACGCAAAAAAGTACCAGTCGATGGTTTGTGATATTGTGCTTGACGGGACATTACATGATTTTCGTTGGAGTACTTCAGAGTCCCATTCGCTCACGAGGCGCTGGCAGGAGGGAGCGGATGTATTGATTGTCCCCACGCAGTATTTGATGGCCGGGCCACCTGCGACGTTAATCTTGGGCAAGAAAGGGGCGATCGACAAGATTCGCCCGATGGTGGAGTCCCTCGGTGCTTCAGCAGATCGCTTGACTCAGGCGGTCTTGTTTGCGGCATTGAATGAAGGGCAGACGTTAGAGCAGTGGGAGCGAACCCCAGTCGGTGCAATCCTCTCGACTTCTGTTGCGAATCTGGAGAACCGAGCACATCGCTTGGCGATTCAATTGCAGGGTACGCCTACTTTAGAACGTGTTTCGACGAAGACACAAGTTTGCAAGATTGGAACGGGGGTGTGGCAGGGGATGGACTTATCGACTGCGGTGTTGGAAGTCACCCCAAGTAGCCAGTCGGTGGCTTCGCTTCACGAAGCATTAGCGCAGCATCAGCCACCGATATGGACTAATGTTTACTCCAATCATATCGAAATCGTTTTGAGGACGGTTGATCCTGCTGACGACGTGCAATTGGTTCATGCGTTGGTCGATCCGAACGGAAAAGATGCTCGGAACGAAACAAAACCTTCGAATGCCAGTTGATTCGCACGTCGGAAATATCCGATAAGGACGAAACTTTTCTCATCAGTTGTTTGTTATACCAATCGATTCACGCATTGATTCACTGACCATAGGATGACTTCAAGAATGACGGCC
>JBEICB010000225.1:0-7456 GCA_040373655.1 Pirellula sp.
AAGACGCTAAGTTCGCAAAGAAAAAACCAACCAAAAAACGAAAAGAGAAACCCAAAACAATCCCCATGCCCCTAACCTTTCGCGGTCTTCTTTGCGTCTTGGCTCCTTTGCGTGAGACATAGCCGCCAAGGTATGTTCCGCGGTCCGTTGTTTGAACCGGACGCATTGTTTGGATGTGCTGGGCAGATTGTGTGTGGCTTATTTTCTAACCGTGGACCGCTGCACATACCCTACGGTTCCGTGTCATTTTTTTGAAAAAATCTGCGTCATGAAACGTTGCGGCTGGCATCTAGGATTCTAGGTGCGTCCGAACTAGCATTTTCCCATCCCTTTAATGCCATACCATCATGCTGAAATTTATTGCGTCCCAGATCTTTGGAATCCTCAACATCGCATTTGCTGCTTTCTCAATCGTAATAGGGAGTTTTAATGTCGATGCCATTTCCCCCGAACGGTTCAGTTTTCGTATCGCTTCGATGGTACCTCTACCCTACGAAATGATCGCCCCTTACTTCCTTCTAGGGCTGACACACCTTGCCCTTGGTATCAGCTTCGTTGCTAGGAGACCATTTTTTACGATCGGTAGTTACGTGGCAACCTTGGTTGCATGGGCTGTTTCTCTCGTAGGCTTCGCATTATTCATGCAGCATTCCGCAATGCACGAAGGTGGTCCAGGTAGCATGGGAGTGGCAGCCGTGGCGTTATTGTTTTACATTGCCTGTTGGGGCTTGTACTTCATTTATTTTGTCGGCTTCCTCATCGTTTTATGGAGTACCTATCGAAATCGCGGCAACACACCCGCCAACCGAAAAGACCCCATTTGGGCAGTCGCATTGATCATGTTAGTGATCTTGCTCACCGGTGGCGTTGGCGATGTCGTCGCTTTTTCGTTCAAAAAACGGAACGCTGAAGAACTTTGCCGCAGTTCGATGAACGTTGGCCAAGAAATTACGCAAGTATGTCTGTAACCACCCGGCCGTGGACGTCGGTCAACCTAAAGTCCCGTCCGGAGTAGCGGTAAGTTAACTTCTCATGGTCAATTCCCATCAAATGTAGCAGCGTTGCATGTAGATCATGGACATGCATCTTGTTCTCAATGGCCGCAAATCCGAATTCATCGGTAGCCCCATAAGCCATCCCTCCACGAACACCACCACCTGCAAGCCAAACGGAGAAACCATGATTGTTGTGGTCTCGCCCCTTGGCACCCTCCGATACTGGAGTCCTACCGAATTCCCCACCCCATAAAATGAGCGTATCGTCAAATAATCCGCGAGCTTTAAGATCCTTAATCAGCGCTGCGATCGGTTGATCGACCGCTTGAGCTTTCTTTGCATGGTCGGCAATGTTGTCATGGTCATCCCAGGGTTGTCCGTTTCCATAGAAAACCTGAACCATGCGTACCCCACGCTCGACCAATCGACGCGCGGCTAAACAACCGTCGGCAAATTCCCCCTTGCCATACGCATCTCGTGTCGCTTGGGTCTCCTGGCCCAAATCGAATACCTCTTGGGCCTCAGTCTGCATGCGGAAAGCCATCTCCATCGACTGAATTCTCGCCTCAAGCGGATTGTCGCTTCCTCCTCGCTGCTCCAAATGCACCGCATTGAGTCGATTGAGCAAATCGAGTTGCTCGCGCTGAGCAGTGGATGTCAAAGTCGAGTTCTTGATGTCGCGAATCACATTCTGCGGATCCATCTTTGAGTTGTTGATCTGAGCCCCTTGGTAAATACCAGGCAAGAAGCGATTACCCCACAGGGCAGGCCCGACAACTGGTTTGCCAGGACAGAGAACTACGAATCCGGGCAAGTTCTCGTTCTCCGTACCCAGACCATACAGTAACCAAGAACCCATCGAGGGCCGGGTTGGCTGCGTCTCGCCACTGGTCATCATCAAGAGCGATGGCTCGTGGTTCGGAATATTCGTATGCATGGAGCGGATGACGCACAAATCGTCCGCACAAGTACTCAAGTGCGGAAAAATCTCGCTGATTTCAAGCCCAGACTGACCGTGGCGGGCGAACTTAAACGGGGACTTCATCAACCCACCCGTCTTACGCTCGGTTTTGAGATCAGCACCCTGTGGACGCTGTCCATCGTACTTGTCCAACGCTGGCTTAGGGTCAAATGTATCGACTTGCGATGGCCCTCCATTCATGAACAAATGGATGATCCGTTTTGCCCTCGCAGGAAACATCGGAGTCCGTGGCGCTAACGGATTTCGGGGTGTGTTCTTCGAAGAGGCCTCTTGTGCCAATAAACCTTGCTTACTCAAAAGCTCCGCAAGCCCTAGAGAGCCAAGCCCGGTACCGAACCGTTGCAACAAAGCGCGGCGAGTGGGGGTACCCTGTCCGTTGGATGTCAATTCAGAATGTTGGATTCGCATGGTTGATCTTAGTCTAGGTACATAAATTCGTTGCTCGCCAATAAGGCCTGCGCATACCGCTGCAAACGGTCCAATTGGCTGGGCTCTTGACCCTCTTGGCTATCGACTCCTTGAAGGTACTCTACCCCGATGTCCAACTCCGGGTCGGTCACAGGTCTTCCAAAGGCAAGTAGATAGGCATATCGAATTTGATCCTCGATCCCCTGCCCTGCTTGATCCTTGATCCGAGCAGCAAATGCTTTGGATTGCTCGACCATAAACGGACTATTGAGAACAAAGAGTTGTTGCTGTGGAACGGTCGTCTCGGCGCGCGTCGAAGATGTGATGTTGGCATCGGGAAAATCGAATAGCCGAAGCATATTGTCCAATTCATGCCGACTTATAAAACCATAAATCGTGCGACGAGTGTTGCCTGCGTCAGCTAGATTTGTTGATGATCCCTCGAGCTTCGCATCGAGCCGCCCCGATACGGCCAACAAGCCGTCTCTCCAAGCTTCCACGTCAAGCCGTCGCCTATTCATGCGCCAAAGAAAGCGATTGTCTGCATCGATTTGCATATTCCGTTCGTCTCTTTGGGTGCTCAACTGGTAAGTTTCCGAAAGCATGATTTGACGATGCATCTTTTTGAGCGACCAACCCTGCTCGATGAATTGAATCGTCAAATAGTCGAGCAACTCCGGGTGTGTGGGCGCTTCACCCAACTTGCCAAAATTATCTGGCGTACCCACCAACCCCCGCCCGAAATGATGCTGCCATATGCGATTGACGATCACTCGTGCTGTCAACGGATTTTCTGGCGATGCGATCGCCTCGGCTAGTTCCAATCGCCCACTCCCCTTCACAAACGCCTGGGGCTCTTCTGTACGACTGAGGATCCTCAAAAATCGACGAGGTGCAGTATCGCCCAAATTGGCCGGGTTTCCTCGCACCATGACCTTCAAATCCGAGGGATTCGAATCGGCGATCCCATGCGCAATTGGGTACATTGGCGGTGCGTTGCTACGCAGTTGCTCCAGTTCGCTCCGCTGGATGGACAAGGTGGATCGAACCTCCTCTGGGAGCATTCTTTCCATAGTAGGAATGTCCATCGAAAAAATCCCTTTATCGCCGAACACATTGGCAAGCACATCGGATTGACCCATTTGAATGTCGGTCGGTTTTTCTGTGTAAACACGAAACTGAACCGCAGCATTGGATCCGCAATCCCCACCCTGATCGCTACCGCTATTGTCCAAGCCACCCGTCGCGGTAAAACGAACGATATCTTCCGGCAACTCATAGCTGATCACGCATGTCGAGTGGCTACCCAAACCGTTCGAATAGGTCTTACCTGCCACACGAAGGGGTTGGCCCGTCACGCCTTGGTTGATATTCACTTTTCCAAAGGTTGCTTCGACGCTGCGCCATTTCAATTCCGTTAGTGCCAACTCCCCGCTAGCCGTTACCAGTTTTGGCTCCAACCAATCGGCATGGTCGCAACTAGGCCCATTCCCTCCATCGTTGATCACCAGAAACAACTCCTTGGCCCCCGTCAGATCGACGTCGATCGATACCGTCGGCCGATTTTTGGTTACCAGTGGACTGATAAACCGAGCACCTCCGGATGCTTTGGTCTCAGACATATCCAAGCCCGAGAGTTCAGACTGCTCATCTTGGGTTAGCACCCCGTCTCTTTTCCTGAGCAGCAATTCTAAGTGCCTTTGCGTCGATTGGGCTGTCTGATTCTTCTGGGCCATCTGGCTGTTGCGATCGGTATCACTAGTCGCGTCAGGCGATTTTATTTCGAGCGACTCAAGCCAAGGTTGGAAAACCACTTCTGACTTGGATTGCTTGGACTCCAGATAATCAAGCCATCGCTTGAGAACCACTTCGTCAAGCTCGCGTTCTTTTGCGAACGAATCCACTTTCACCGAAGCATCGTTTGCTTTGGCAGATCGAAATGCGTCAGTTGCCAAAAGATATTTTGAAACTTCTGCGACACGGGACTCTCGTAACTTGGGGCCATTGCTCGCAATCGTTTGTTGGACGCTCTCTTCTAGCTTCTTTATTTTTTGTTGTGCGGTGTGAAAACGTTCAACTTCAGCCGACGAAACCAGAGGCGTGTTGTGCAGTCGACTGCTGTGAAACACCCCTGCCAAGGAATAATAGTCCTGCTGCGGAATGGGATCGAACTTATGATCGTGACAACGGGCACATGAAACGGTTAAACCCAAAAAGCCGCGAGTCAACGTGTCGATACGATCGTCTAATTCATCGGCTGCGGCCTTCGCCGCATCGGTGTTTTTATAGTATTGGGCACCCAATCCAAAATAACCTAGCGCAGGGAGATTCCTCAATTTCTCCGTTTCGTTGATGTCCATCAGGTCAGCGGCGATTTGGTACTTGATAAAAAGATCAAAAGGCATGTCTGCATTTAACGCGGAGATCACCCAGTCGCGGTATCGGTATCCGTGGGTATTCGGCTGTACGCTGAACGTATGCGCTTGGTCCTCCGAGTACCTTGCGATATCGAGCCAGTATCGTCCCCAACGCTGCCCGTAAGCTTGGGAGTTCACAAGTCGATCGACCACTTTCGCGAACGCTTCTGGAGAAGTGTCATTGACGAAGGATTCGATATCCTCAGGAATGGGCGGTAGACCGGTCAAGTCGTACGTGGCTCGCCGGATCAACTCCCGTTTACCAGCTTTGGGAACTGGGGTGAGGTTCTGTGACTCCATGGCAGCAAGAACAAACCTATCGATTGTCGTGGTTCCCCAATCGACTCGAGCCGGGCTCGGCACAGTAGGGGCTTTGGGTGGTACGAAAGACCAAAATTCGCGAGCTCGTTGAAAGTCGATCTGTTTCTTCATCGGCACAGAATCGCCGACTCTCGGATCTATGGCACCGTCTTGTATCCAATGCACAAAGTTAGCGATGACTTCGTCAGGAAGCTTCCCGCGAGGTGGCATTTGGGTCGACTCGTAGCGGATCGCCTGAAGCATCAGACTTGCATCGCTTTGACCGGGAAGGATCGCCGGCCCCGAATCGCCCCCATTGAGAAGTCCTTGTGCGGTATCGAGGACCAGTCCACCCTGAACCGTCTTGGACTCAGCGCTGTGGCATTCGTAGCAGTGTTCGATCAAAACCGGACGGATCTTGCTCTCAAAGAATTCCAATTTTGCAGATGGATCCGATGTTGGGTCGCTCTGCTGAGCTGACACAAACGGCACCCAAGAAGTGAAGCACAGACCAAGGACGCGAAGCCAATCGAGCAAACGCTGAGGAGCAAGCATTCGAAGGGGACTTTTATTGCGGGGGAGATCGGGCAGGGCTAGCAGGCGGGGTGCGAACGGACTCGCAGGTGGGATGGGATTGCCCAGTATAAGTCCTATCACTACGCTGTACCATCCCGGTAACAAACCATTATCCAAGAGGTTGCACGAGCGAATCGCTTAGTCGTACGGATGAATTCCACTGGAGATCTGCGAACCACCAGCAACCTGCGCCCAACTCCGTCAAATTAGAACTTCGATTGCTTCCAGGAGCACCCTCTGATCCGGAAAGCGCGAGCTCCGGGCGATCTCTTGAGCCGGAAAGCGCGAGCTCCGGGTGATCTCTTGAGCCGGAAAGCGCGAGCTCCGGGTGGTTTTCGATGGATTGGTACGTGCAGTGGAGTGAGCGTGGCCGATGCAAACATCCCGCGGCTTGCGCGAAGCGGGCTCATGTTATGTGGTCTTCTTTGCGTCTTTGTTGCTTTGCGTGAGTCTAATCGATTCTGGGTAGGGTGATGCGATTAGGATGCGGGCGGAAAACTACCAAAATTTCCAGAAATCTCTTCGCTTCGTTTTTCATTTGCGTTTTAAGCAATAGGGTGGCGGCTCGCAACAAGTAAGCCGTCGCAGCCCTTTTGATGTTTTTGCAAATGTTTTTCAGGGGGAACTGAATGATGAAGATTTTAATCTCCGCGTGGATGCTTTCTATTGGTGCAGTAGTTGGAATGTCCTGTAGCGTTCAGGCTGGCACGGTGACGTTTGGATCTGGAACGAATACGTTCAACATGGAGTTTGTCACGATCGGCAATCCGGGGAATGCACCGGATACCACTGGATCTCCGAATCCTGCAGGATCCGTCGGTTACACCTACGGTATTGGCAAGTTCGAAGTTAGTGAAGATTTGATTATGAAGTACAACGTATTGAATCCCGGCCTTCAGATCAGCAAGGATTCACGGGGTGCGAATAAGCCTGCCACGAGTGTGTCTTGGAACGAAGCCGCGAGGTTTGTCAATTGGCTTAATACCAGCACAGGTAATCAAGCCGCCTATAAATTCACGACCAGTGGCGTTAATGACAACATTGAATTATGGATTGAAGGCGAAGCTGGGTATAATGCAACAAACCCTTACCGCAACAGTTTGGCAAAGTATTTAAGCCAAGCCAAAACGAGTGGTACAAGGCAGCGTATTATAGTGCTAGTGATGGCACTTATTTTAAATACACCACGGGTAGCAATACAGTACCAGATCCTATCGCGAGTGGGACTGCAGAAAACACGGCAGTGTATAATCAGCCGCTTGGACAGGGCCCAGCGGATGTCGATCAAGCGGGTGGCTTGAGTCCTTATGGAGTGATGGCGCTTGGTGGCAACGCTTTTGAATGGGATGAGAGTTCAGTTTTTGTAGCTATCGGTACCCCTACCTCTGTGCGAGGGGTCCGCGGCGGTAGTTGGCACTTCGGCACGGTGTACCTACCCTCTTCGGTCCGCGTGAACTTCGGTCCTCAAGTTGAGAGTATCGTCTTAGGTTTTCGTGTCGCAACTATGGGTCCATCCACCCCACCTGTCCCTGAGCCGAGCACGATGGTGATAGGGACGCTGTTTGGGTTAGGGGGCCTAGTGGCTAAGAGACGGATGCAGAAGTAATCCTTTGGTTCTTTTATCCTTTTTCCTGATCGATCTCAAAACTGCTGTCTGAATGTCGCTTCCTGGAGAGCAGTATCAAAACGAGAATCAAGTTGTAGTCCATCGAAAAGGACACAAGGTCGTTAGGTGCCTAAGTTGCGACGTTGGTGCCTGGAAGAAGCCAGAAGGAGCC
>JBEICB010000088.1:0-20325 GCA_040373655.1 Pirellula sp.
GGGGGGGGAGTCTGGTCGACAGACAAGGAGCGTGAGCACCACGTCTTAACTCTAAATTATAGCACACGCGGGAGGTGAGTGAACGATTTGAAATGCATCAGGGTTGGGAATGCTTGGGGGCAAGCAATGTGGTATTGTTAGACTCTTGCTTCAAGTTCTTCGAGGCGTGCGTAGGCAGCGAGGAGTTCGAAGTCGAGTTGTTCCATCTTTTTTGCGTCGGCTGCGAGGGTGGAGGCTGGTGCCTTGAAGTATTCTGGGTCAGCCATTTTTTGGTGCAGTTCGGCTTGGAGAGATTCGATGGATTCGATTTGTGACGGGAGGCGATCTAGTTCTTGTTTTTCTTTGTAGGAGAGTTTGGGTTTCGCGTTGGCATTTGTCGTAGTTGTTTGGGTGTTAGGTTGTGATTTTGCGGGGAGCTTTGTGGGTGTTTGTTTCGCATCTTCTGCGGCTTGGTTTTTGCGTTGTCGCATCCAGTCGTCGTAGCCACCGACAACTTCTTTGATACCGTTGGGTTCGAAGACTAGAAGGCTGGTGACTACGTTATTTAGGAACGCGCGGTCGTGGCTGACGACGATAAGGGTTCCGTCGTAGTCGACGAGTCTTTCCTCGAGAAGTTCTAGGGATTCGGCGTCTAGGTCATTGGTCGGTTCGTCCATGACCAAGAGGTTTGCGGGTTGAGCGAAGAGTTTTGCGAGGAGGAGTCGATTGCGTTGTCCACCGGAGAAGTACTGGATTTTTGAGCGGGCTTCTTCGGGGGTAAAAAGGAATTCTTGAAGGTAGCCGATTACGTGTTTTGTTCGTCCTTGGACTGTGACGCTCGTTCGTCCAACGCCAACGTTTTCTTCAGCGGTTTTTGAGGGGTCGAGGATATCTCGATTTTGGTCGAAGTAAGCGATTTGCAGTTTGGTGCCATGGCGTACGGAACCTTGCGGTAGATTCTCGGACTTCATGGGTTGCAAATCTCCGAGGAGTCCTTTGAGGAGCGTTGATTTACCAGCACCGTTGCGACCCAGGATACCGATTTTATCTCCGCGCATGATGGTCAGGTCGACGGGAGGAACGATGACTTTATCGCCATAACCGAAGGCCGCTTGTTTTAGTTCGCAGACTAGCATGCCGCTGCGTTCCCCTTCGTCGATATTCAGTTGGATTGAGCCAACTTTTTTGGGTCGAGCGGCTCGTTCGAGTCGCATGGTTTCGAGTCGTCGCACGCGGCCTTCGTTTCTTGTGCGTCGGGCTTTGATGCCGGTGCGTATCCAGACTTCTTCCTGAGCAAGTTTTTTGTCGAAGAGTGCGTCTTGTTTTTCTTGTGCGATAAGTTGTTGTTCTTTTCGGTCGAGAAAGGTGGGGTAGTCACATTCCCAGTCGAAGAGTTTGCCGCGATCGATTTCGAAAATACGGGTAGCGATTTTGGTGAGGAAGGCGCGGTCGTGGGTTACGAAGATGAGTGTGGCGGGGAAACCGCTCAGGAAGGTTTCGAGCCAAGTGATCGAATCGATATCGAGGTGGTTAGTCGGTTCATCAAGGAGCAGAACATCGGGGTTCGCGACGATTGCTTTACCGAGTAGGACCCTGCGTTTCATTCCGATGGAAAGGGGCGCGAAATCGGACTGTAGGTTGAGTTGAAGTTGGGCTTCGACTCGTTCGATGGCTTGGGTTTTTTTCCAGTGGTTTTCGGGGAGTTCGAGTTCTGGAGGGAGACCGGATTCGAGGATTTGCAAGACGTTTCCTTTTGTTTCGGGCGGGACGTCTTGGGGAACAAAAGCGATTTTGGTTCCCGACTCGATTTCGATGGAGCCGGTTTCGGGGCGTTCGAGACCGAGCAGTAGTCGCATGAGGGTGGTTTTTCCTGCGCCGTTGCGGCCGAGGAGCCCGATCTTATCGCCTCGGTTTATCCGTGCAGAGACGTGATTGAGCAGGAGAGGGCCGCGGAATCCGACGGACAGGTCATCGAGTGTAATCTGAGGCATTGTGCGATCGCGTAGGTGGATTCCGGCTTATATCTTTTGAGATCATTCGTCGGTTGGTAGGGCGGAGCTGTGGTCGTGGACGATTTTCCACTGCCCTTCGAGTTTTTGCCATACCAACGAGAAGTTCCCTTCGGCGGGTTTCTCTTTTTCCAGTCGCCATTTTCCAAGTGTTAAAGCGGCGGCTTCGCCGAGTTGGGTGGTTTCAAGGGAGGAGAACTCGAGGAGTCCCATGGACGACTTGTCGGGGTAGCGCGTTCGGTAGCGGTCGCGGGTCGCTTGCCAACCTCTGGTGGTTTTTCCGCCGGAGGAGAACGTAAGGAACTCTGATTTCCAATAGGCCTGCATGAACTTATCGATATCGCCTTGGTTCCAGGCATTTTTTTGCACATCGAGAATGTTATGGAGTTCAGTAGCGAGGGGGGAGGAGGTTGGTGGTTGAGGTTTTCGGGTAGGGGAGCCGATCAGTGGAAGACAGAGGAGGGAGGCGAGGATGATGGAAAGAAGTCGCATGGGAAGATTTCGGCTGAAATGTAGGGAATTGGGGGGCGAGGTTAAAAGTGCAGGAACAAAAACCGACTGTATCTTACCTGTTTGGCGGGCTGGGATACTTTCGGTGGCGATGATTCTTTGTACACTTTGACCCTTTCGGAGATTGATTTCTCGGTCGTAGTTAGCAGCATTTGTGCGAGGAGATAGTTCGGTGGCTTCTGGCAAGTACGTATTTACAAGTGAATCTGTTTCGATGGGACATCCTGACAAGCTTGCGGATCGGATTTCCGATAGCGTGCTTGATGCTCTCTTGGCACAAGACCCCAAGAGCCGTGTGGCTTGCGAGACGGTCGTGACCACCGGCTTGGCGTTGATAGTTGGCGAAATCACCACGAAGGCAGTGGTGAACTACGCTGACGTCGTACGTGACGCGATTGTCGCTGTTGGTTACACAGACGATGAATGGGGCATCAGTGGTCGGACGTGCAACGTGATGGTTGCATTAGATCGTCAGAGCCCCGACATTGCGATGGGTGTTGACGACAACAGCGAGAAGGGCAAGGACATTGGTGCGGGTGACCAAGGTTTGATGTTCGGATATGCTTGTAACGACACGCCTGAGTTGATGCCATTGCCGATCGCTTTGGCGCATCGGATAACAAATCGTTTGACCGAAGCGCGTTTTAAGAAAGAAGTTTCTTGGTTGCGTCCTGATTCGAAGAGTCAGGTTTCGGTTAAGTATGAGGGGTACAAGCCTGTTGGCATCCACAACGTGGTTGTATCGACTCAGCACTCGCCGGACGTAACACATGCGGAGATTTCCAAGTTTGTCAAAGAGTCGATTATCGCACCATGTTTGCCAGCAGCGATGAATACTCCGGACATTGAGTACCACATCAATCCGACTGGTAATTTTGTCGTCGGCGGACCGCACGGGGACAGTGGTTTGACGGGTCGAAAGATTATCGTTGACACTTACGGTGGTTGGGGGCGTCACGGCGGTGGGGCTTTTTCGGGCAAGGATCCGACGAAGGTGGATCGTTCGGCGGCATACATGGCGCGTCACGTTGCCAAGAACATTGTGGCAGCCGGTTTGGCAGATCGTTGCGAAGTGCAACTTGCGTATGCGATTGGGGTTAGCAAGCCGGTTAGCGTCCGCGTGGACACACAAGAGTCGGGTAAGGTCGATGACGAGAGAATCTGCAAGGTAGTTCAAGAGTTCTTTGACTTGACCCCAAGCGGCATCATTCGTTATTTGGATTTGTTACGACCGATTTATGTGAAGACGTCCTCGGGCGGTCACTTTGGACGCAACGAGCCTGAGTTCACTTGGGAGAACACCGATCGCGCCGGAGAATTGGCGAAAGCGGTACGCGGCTAAACGCGGTTGTGGATTTGCGTTTCACAAAAACAACTGACCTCGGCTTTTTGAGAGCCGAGGTTTTTGTTTGTTATTCTCCGAGTATTTCAATTTGATGGTTCACCGCAAGGAAATGTAGTATTGAAGATGTCGTCCTCGATGGAAACGCAACGACCAGGGCGGCGCATGATTCGCGTTGGCTGGGAGGTGTGCAAATGGTTGTTGTTGTTGGGGATCATGTATTGGATTGCGTATAGGGTTCCACAGCGGGATTGGGACATTTTGATTAGTCAGCCGAAGCACTACGGCTATCTCTTCGGTGCGTTTTGTTTGGTTTTCGTATCGAACGTTGTAACGTTTTGGCGTTGGAAGCAGCTGTTGGATGCGCTGGATGTTCGGTTTTCTAACTTGGAGGTGATACGAATTGGATTTTTGGGTGTCGCTTTGAGTTTGGTGAGTGTTGGAAGTGTGGGGGGGGATGTATTTAAGGCGTTAGCGGCTGCGAATCGCAGTCGAGACCGCAAGACGGAGGTGGTTACCAGTGTCTTGGTCGATAGAGCGATTGGGTTGTTGGGTTTGGTTTTGGTAGCGGCGATTGCGTTGAGCTTTTCGTCGAGTTTATCCCCGCAGATGATAGGGATCCGGACGGGGGCTTGGGTTTTAGGTATGTTGGGGCTTGGCGGATTAACCACGATTTGTTTTTTTGGGCGGAGCTTGCCCACGGCTTGGGTTGCGAAGATTCCCATCGTTGGAAGTTTACTGAAAAGGGTCTTGGAGTCTTGTTTGATATTTCAGGATCATCGAAGGTTAGCAGTGACGATGGTCGCATCTTCTTTAATGGTGCATGTTTTGGCGACGATGGCTTGTTGGTTTGTCTCGATGGGGTTGTATGTCATGAGCGCATCGCAGGTTGTTCCGACGGTACTGGAGCACTTGCAAGCGATTCCTCCTGCCTTGGCAGCAGCGACGCTACCGTTGACACCAGGAGGTTTGGGGATGCAAGAGTTGTGGATCGATGGGTTATTTCGTCAGTTACCCAGGGTGTCGAGTGAGTATTCAGGGTTAGTGATGGCGACGATGTACCGGGTGATCTTGATTTTAATCGCTGGGGTAGGTGGCGTGATTTACTTGTCTAGTGGTCGGGGAAAACCTTAGCGTTTATACTGCCGAGGGACACAGCGGTGGTTCGAACAGGATCCATTGTTGGTAATCGAATTGATTTAACGCAAAGGGAGTTCAGCGATGTGCAAGCGCTATAGCAGAGTGGTTGGCATGAGTGCGGTGGTTGCGAGGTGTTTACTTGTAATAGTTATTACGATGCAGGGGAGTGTGGTACTGATGGCGCAACAAGCGAGAGAGAACATGAAGGCTTATCCGGCAGCGGGTGAGGGAATGAAGCGATTTGTGGTTTATTTGGCGGAGAGGCCAAATGAAGAGGATTATCGAGTAGAAGTTCAGGTAGGTAAAACAGTGGAGGTGGATGGAGCCAATCGGCACTTTTTTGCGGGTAGGTTAGAGGAGGAGACGATTGAAGGTTGGGGCTTCCCCAAGTATGTGGTGAAGGAATTGGGGCCGATGGCGGGAACTCGCATTGGAGTCGATCCAAATGCACCGAAGGTAAAGCGGTTTGTGGGACTCGGTGGGGACCCGAATTTGATGCGATACAACAGCAAGTTACCGTTAGTGGTTTATGTTCCGGCGGGAGCTGAGGTGCGAGTGCGAGTTTGGAAGGCTGAGGATCATTCAACCATAGTGAATGAAGGTTGAGATCAATAGGATCATTTGTTTGTTTTGTCGTCGGTGTTGGATTGTAGCTGAGGGGTTTCTGGCTTTGAGGGATCTTCGGGCAGCAAGATCGAATAGATTCCCAGCAGGATGGCACCGACGACGAGAAGGCTATCAGCGATATTGAAGTTGGGCCAGGTGTATTCTGCGGTTGCGGATTTGTAGCGTAGAAGGACCCAGTCACGAACACCACCGGCGAATGGACCGGGTAGGTTGTGGAGGTTGAGGCGATCGTAGAGGTTGCCTAGGATGCCGCCTGCGATAAGGCCCATAATGATCGTCATCGGTAGCGATGCGCAGGCTTTGGCGGCAAAAAGCCAGATTGCGATGCCGCTGATGGCAAGGAGTGAGACGATCGCGAAGAGCCAACCGAAGCCTTGGCCGAGGCCGAAGAGTGCGCCTTGGTTGACGGCGGTTTCGATTCCAACGTAGCAACCTGCGATATTTTCGATCCACCAGGAGGGAGGTTGTTCTCCGGGGAGGCCTTTGGTGTCGAAGACGAGTTGTTTCGACCAAAGATCAGCTGTAGTTCCCAGGCAGGTTAGGGAAATGAACAGTAGTGCACGTTGAGCGATTGTTGCTGGGGTCATGCGAGCTTGATGGTTGGGATTACCATCGGGTTTCCATTTGGTCGACGATGTGGTTGGCGAGTCGTTCTGCAAGTCGTTGGAAGGAAGTTGCGACGGATTGACCGGCTTCGGGGACGAAGTCATTTCTTTCTGCGAAGTAGTGCGTTGTTTCGCCTGGTGGAGCGAAACGAGTCGAGACAAGATCCATTCCTCGGCGGTCGGTCCATTTTAGTTCTATGGTAACCACGTTTTCCAGGACGCGAGGTTCATCGGTATTGGTTTCACCGAGAACGCGGTTCGAATCGTTGGTCAATCGGATCGCCATGATAGAATCGGCGAGAGCTGCATCGGCGAGTTTGTATGGGGTGCGACGTTCGATTTCTTTCTGGACGGCTTCGGTCAGTTGTACTCCGAGTTCGGGTCTGAAACTGTCGCTTCGAACGACGGGAACATTGATGGTTCGCACATCGTTGCGGTATAGGCTCCGGGTGCCGATACGGTAGCCGAAGCATCCAGAAAGGGAGAGTAGAAATGTGGATGCGATCAGGAGGTTAGACACCCAAGGTCGACGGCTTGGGGATCGCGTTTGCATCCGAGCGACATGAGGAGGATTCACGTCGCGGTTGGGTATTGAGGGGTGCGACTCCATCATTTCCGATTTACCGACTCTTCACTGCTAGCGGTACGAACTTGGGAGTCCGTCGCATTTGGTTGAAGTGGGTTTATTGGGAGTTTCGGTTCCCGGCGTGTGATCAGGGCACGCTTTGCTTGTGATTCTTGTTCCGTTGGTTTCAGTAGTGGGGTGACTTTATCGCGAGTTGGAAAAGCGTAGGTCATCCAGTGCAGGTAGGGTGTAGGAATGGCAGGTTTCCCATCAGCATTATCGATCATTTCTTCTGCGCGTTGAGCGAAGGGAGTGTCTGGATAGTTGTCTAAGATACGTTCGCAATAGAGGATTGCGGATGCGTATTCATGCTTGTTGTTTCTGTATACGGCTTCTTCGTAGAGTCGTTCTGCTTTTCTGAATTTGACTTCGGCGATCATTTCGCCGATTTGTTCTCGTCGTTCGGAGGATTCTTTGGGGAATTGGCGAACGAGTTGATTTAGTAATTTATCGGCTTGATCGAGTGGTTCTGCGGAGTATTGGGAGCCTTGGTAAGAGAGTAATGAGGCTTTTGCGCCGAGGAAGTGCGCGTTGAATTGGTGGGGGCTATCGGTGTAGACGGTGATAAGGTCTCGGTATCGATCGACGGCTTCGTTCCAATTTTCTCGTTTGAATTCTGTGTTAGCGATATCCATGGTGACATCATCAGCGAGGTTTCCGGTGGGGCTATCGAGGAGAAGTTTTTCCAGGACTCGTTTACCGTGATTTTCGGTGTCGTTGATGGGTCGTTTGTTGTCGGTGAAGTTTAAGTGATAGAATTTGTCGGGGAATTGCAGCCAGTAGTTACCGATAGCCAAGCGTCGTTGGTCGACTCGGTCTTGGTAGCGTGTACGCGGGTATTCTTTAATAAGTTTGACGTAGTATTTTTCTGCTTTGTTGTAGTCTTCAGCGAAGAAGTACGATTCACCGGCCATGAAAAAAGCGTCTTGTTCGAGCGAGCTACTTTCCCAGTTTTTTGCAGCTTCTAGGTAGGTTTTAGCAGCGAGTCGAAATTTTTCTTGTCGAGCTTCTGCATCTCCTTGAGAATTTAGTTCAGTTGCAGCCGTGTAGATTTCGTTGGCTTGTTGGAGCTTTTCGCGAGCGAGAGATTTGTTGATTTCGCGAGCGCCTAAACCAGGGATTTTACGAAAGATTTTTGGAACATCGGAGTTCATCTGTTTGTCGGCGCGGGCGCCCTCGGGGCGTATCCAATTGCCTTCTTTGTCTTCGTACCCTTCGATGGCATTTTTTGCACGAGCGTATTCATCCTCTTTTTTCCAAGGTGTTAGGCTTGCGCATCCGTTGGATACCAAGAAGCACAGGAGGAGAGCCCAGATAGCGTAGCGTGGGAATTGCTTATTTTGGTGTTGTGGTTCGCTCTTAGCGAACTGATGTTTTAACGTTTCAAGTCCTCGAGGTAGTCGAGCATCCTCAGGCGTCGATCTGCATGGAATTGCAGAATGCTTTCGATCACCAAACGAATTTCGGAGCGAACGATATTTGGGAGGGGGTGGGGCAAGGGGGTCGGTTCTCTTATGAGTTCGTCGCCCAGGGATGATTGGATCAGAATCTCGAGAGTTTTCTGTTGCATTCGCAGGGTCAGCTTTTGCGTGTGGGTGCATGTTGGGCAAACGACACCTCCGCCAGCCGTGCTGAATGCAATCGTCGATCGATCGTTTTCTATTGCTTCGCCGCATGCCACACACCATTGCCAGCTTGGCAGATGGCCCAATCGTCGGATTGTATCAAGTTCAAAATGCAGGATTGTTTCGGCGGGGCTAGCACCATTTTCGAGGAGTCTCAACGTCTGGCTTAGGGATTGCATCAGGCCTGGTATTGGTTGATGGTTTTCCGTCAGTGCGTTGACAATTTCCCCGGCGTAGTAGCCACAGTACAGGGGCAACAGCCCTGAGTGAGCACCTCGGAAACGCTTCTGGAGTTTTGCTTCCATGAGCAGGTCGAGGGAGTCACCCGATTTCAGCAGGAACACTAGGGATGAAAGGGACAGAAGGTCAAGAGCAGATTCGAAGGGGCTTTTAAGCCGGCGGGCACCTTTTGCCAGAGCGCTGATTTTTCCGAAGGAGTCAGTAAAAACGGTGACGATGAGACTCGTCTCGCTCCATTCGACGGATCGCAGGATAAGTCCATCGCTCTTTTCGAGTGTCACTGCGGTTCCTTTTCGAATCGGTTTGGGATTGCTAGCGTGGCTTTGATTTTTTTGAGATTGTTGGCAATTGGAGGAATTCCCTGAGGGATTTGCCTGTGGGAGTCTGGAGTTCTGCGATCTGTTCGGGGGTTCCTTGTCCGACGAGTTGGCCGCCGTCTAGTCCGCCTTCGGGGCCGAGGTCGATGATCCAATCGCAGCAGGATATCAGATCGAGTTGGTGTTCGACGACGAGAACGGTGTTACCTTTGAGCACGAGTTCTTGGAGGAGTTTGGTAAGTCGTTCTACGTCTGCCAGGTGCAGGCCGGTGGTGGGTTCATCAAGGATGTAAAGGGTGGTTCCGGAGGACTTCTTTTGCAGTTCAGAGGCGAGTTTGATGCGTTGAGCTTCTCCGCCGCTGAGGGTGGTGGAGTGTTGTCCGAGGGTTAGGTAACCGAGTCCGACGGATTGCAAGCAACGCAGTGAGTTTGCGACGTCGGAGAAGGAGTCAAAGAATTCGGAGGCTTCATCGATCGAGAGTTTGAGAACTTCGTGGATATTTTTGTCTTTGAATTTGACGCTAAGGGTGGTGCGATTGAATCGTTTTCCGTTGCAGTCGGGGCATGGCACGTCGAGTTGTTCGAGGAAGCTCATTTCGAGTTTAACTCGTCCTGCCCCGGTGCAGGTTTCGCAGCGTCCGTTTCCGGCATTGAAGCTGAACCGCGATGGGGAGAAGCCTCTGGTTTTTGCATCGCGTGTAGCGGCGAATATTTTTCGGATAGAGTCCCAGAAACCGCAGTAGGTCGCTGGGGTAGATCGGGGAGAGCGTCCGATGGGAGACTGGTCTATTTCGATGATCCGTTCGATGGCTTGAGCGCCTTCGAGGTTGGTCCAGTGTTTGGATGCTGGGGTGGACGAAGCGAGTTGCGATTGGATGGCGGGGACAAGGGTATCGTGAATGAGGGTGCTTTTGCCGGACCCGCTTACGCCGGTGATGGCGATGAAACGGCCGAGTGGGAAAGAAACAGAGAGGTTTTTGAGATTGTTCTTGTGGATGCCTTCGATGGAGAGTTTGGGATGATCGGGGGTGATCTCTCTTCGGGGAGTTTGGTGCATTCGATAAGAGGGATTGAGGTATTTTCCGGTCAGAGAGATTGGGGTTTTTTTCAGATCGTTCCATTTGCCTTGGGCTACGATTGAACCTCCATTTGTGCCGGCAGCGGGTCCTACATCGACGACCCAATCGGCCGCTTGCATCAGCGCCGTATCGTGTTCGACAACGATGATAGTGTTACCTTGTGCGCGTAGGGATTCTAGGATAGCGATCAAGCGTTGTGTATCACGGGCGTGCAATCCGATGGAGGGTTCATCGAGTACGTAGCAGACTCCGGTCAGTCCGGTTCCTACGCTGGTTGCTAGGCGGACGCGTTGCAGTTCTCCGCCGCTGAGGGTTGCACCTGGGCGGTCGAGGGATAGGTATCCGAGTCCTACTTGTTTTAGGTAGTTCAGTCGCGGTTCGATTTCTTTAAGGATTGGTTTTGCGATACGAAGGCGTTGTGGATCGAATTTTAGTTCTTTGATCCAGAGGCAAAGACGATCGATGGAGTTGGAGGTGATTTCTGCAATAGAGAGATTTTGCAGGCGAATCGCGAGGGATTCGGGTTTTAGGCGTGCTCCGTAGCATTGTGGGCAGATTGTTTCGCGTTCGTCGCCGATGCTACCGTAGCCTTCGCAGGTGCTGCATGCGCCGTAGGCGCTATTGAAACTAAAGGAACGCGGTTCGATTTCTGGGAGGGAGATCCCGCAATGGATGCAGGCAAAGCGGGTGGAGTAGAGTTGTTCGAGGTCGGGTGTTTGGATGCGAAGCAGTCCGGCGCTAAGTGTTAGTGCATCGATGACGGCCTTGGTTAGTCGATCGTGGCTATCTTCTCGAAAGATGATGCGATCGACGACTGCTTCGACGGTATGTTCCTTTCGGACGGCCAGTTTCGGCAGAGAATCGATTTCGTACATTTCTCCGTCGACGCGAACCTTTACGAGTCCTGCGCGTTCGATCTTTTCGAAGATTTCCGCGTGGGCCCCTTTACGGTCGAGGACCATGGGAGCGAGGATGGTGAGTTTGCTCCCTAGGGGCATTTTCAGGATAGCTTGAAGGATGCTGTCGGTGGATTGGCGATCGATAGGGAGGTTGCAGCGGTAGCAGTTAGGGGTTGCAACGCGGGCCATGAGCAAGCGAAGGTAGTCATAGATTTCGGTGATTGTGCCGACGGTGCTGCGAGGGCTCTGTACGCCTTGGAATTGATCGATACTTAGGCAGGGTTGAAGTCCTCGGATGGAATGCAGGGATGGGCGTTCCATTTGATCGAGGAATTGACGCGTGTAACTAGAGAGGCTCTGCAGGTATTGTCGTTGGCTTTCGGCGAAGAGGGTATCGAATGCGAGGGAGCTTTTTCCGCTACCGCTTACGCCGGTGATAACGATGAGTTTTCCACGCGGCAGGTCGAGATCGACGGCTTTGAGGTTATGGGTGCAGGCACCGCGGATTTCGATGCAGGAGGATTGTGGTAGAGGGGTTTCGAGGGATGGTAATTTGAGATCAGTCATGGATGGGGGCGGGTGGCTCGTTGGGGGATGCCTCATCGGCGATGTAATCGACTTGGTATCCGAGCGATTGGAGTTTTTCTTTTAGTGTTTGTTTTGCGGATTCTTCGCCGTGGACGAGGCGAATCTCCTTGGGTTTATTGGGGATGGCTTGGACGTAAGCGATCAGGTCGGATTGATCCGCGTGGGCGGAGTAACCGGTTAGGGTGTGGGTCTTTGCGCGGACTGGGTATTCACGTTGATCGATTCGGACCGAGCATTTGCCTTGGTTGCATTCTTGGATTGCGCGACCGGTGGTTCCGACGGCTTGGTAGCCGACGAAGAGGATATCGGTGTTGGGTTGGTGGAGGAAAGCTTTCAGGTAGTCCATGATTCTGCCCCCGGAGCACATTCCGCTGCCGGCGATGATGATAGCGGGGCGACCGGAGCGTTTGAGGTATTCGATATTGCCGCGTGATTCTCCGGCGTGATCGATCTCGATAAGATTTGAGAAGACGAAGGGTTGTTTATCGACAGATAGAATTTCGCGGGCTTCTTCGCTCCAGTAGGGTTGCATTTGTTCGTAGATGTCGGTGAGTTTGATTGCCATTGGTGAGTCGACGATGATGTCGTAGGCACCGAGTGCGGATTGGCCATGTTTTTTACCGATTCCTTCGATGACTTGGTTGAGTTCGAAAAGGAGTTCTTGGGTGCGTCCGAGGCTAAAGGCGGGGATTAGGGTAACGCCTCGGTTTTCGAGGGTATCGAGTAGGATTGCTTCGAGGCGTTCGACACGGGTTTCGCGACCTTCGTGGAATCGGTCACCGTAAGTGCTTTCGAGGATGAGCAGGTCGGCGCGTTCGGGTGGGACGGGTGGGTTGAGGATGGGGGTGCAGCGCGATCCGATATCGCCGCTCAGAGCGATCCACCGTTCTTTGTTGCGGATTTCGATACCCGCGGAGCCGAGGATATGTCCGGCGGGGGAGAAGCGGAATTCGGTATTGCCGCCGAGGCCGTGCCATTTACCGTAGGGAATGGGTTGGATCAATTCGCGGACGGACTTGAGAACATTCGCGACGACCTTTTTGTTTCTCGTGATGCCGAGTCGAATAGCATCTTCGAGCATGATTGGTAGGAAATGGGCGGTGGGTGGAGTGCAATAGATTGGTTTGTGGAAACCGGCTTCGAGCAGGTAGGGGATACGACCGATGTGATCGATGTGCACATGGGTTAGCAGAAGGGCATCGATACCATCGAGGTGAAAATCGATTTCGGGGGATTCGCGTCTTTTTTTCGCGTCTCGGCCTTGGAAGGATCCGCAGTCGACTAGGACGGAACGGTTTGCGTTGAGGTGGACTTGGTGGCACGAGCCGGTGACACCGAGGTGACCGCCATGATGTGTGACTTGCATGGAAAGAGCCTTATTCGAAACCGTTTGTCATTTGGGAGGATTTTGGAACGCGTCTGGCTTGCCACCATTCCCAGAGGATGGGCAGGACGCTGATAAGGATGATTGCGATGGTTACGATAAAGAAGTTTTTCTGGATCCATTCTACCTTAGCGAGAAGGTATCCGGCGAAAAGGAACAGAGAGACCCAAGTCACTGCGCCGACGATATTAAAGAGCCAGAACTTGAGAAAGTTCATTTTTCCGATTCCGGCGACGAACGGGGCAAAGGTGCGTACGATAGGAACGAAGCGGGCCAGGATGATGGTTTTAGCGCCGTACTTCTCATAGAAGGCTTGGGCTCTGAGGAGGTGTTCCCGGTGAAAGAACTTGGAAGATTCGCTGCGAAATACTTTGGGGCCGAGTCGGTAGCCGATGGAGTAGTTGAGGGCATCACCGAGGATGGCGGCGAGCACTAGGAGGCACCACAGGACTGGGAGGTTCATGGGGTTGGCCTCCAGGGCGCAGAGGGTGCCGGCAGCGAAGAGGAGAGAGTCGCCGGGTAGAAACGGGAGGACAACGAGACCGGTTTCGCAGAAAACAATGAGGAAAAGAATAGAGTAGAGCCAGGGGGCTCCAACGGCGTCCATGAGTTCACGCAGGTGGCGATCGACGTGCAGTAGCCATTCAACGACTTGGGACATCCATAGGCCTCGGTAGGTTTTTTGGGAACGGAGGGGCAAGGAGGGGGCAATTATGTTCTGCGGCGGGCCCTCGTGGTAGGAGCAGAGGGCATGGGGTGGAGAAGAATCGTGTCGAAAAGGGCTCGGAGCGTAGCAAACGGTTTACAGATCGGGATTTAGGTCAAAACCTGGCCAATTGGGGGGCAGTTTTTGGCCTTTTCGGATCACAAGACTTTTGTAAACTCTCGTCGGTAGTCTGACGGCTTTGTACTTAACTGTGGGTGATTGGAAAAAATGGATCTTAGCAAACTACGCAATATCGGGATTAGTGCTCACATCGACTCGGGAAAAACCACCCTCAGCGAACGAGTTTTGTTTTATGCTGGACGGATTCACAAGATTGAAGAAGTCAAGGGTGACGGTGATGGCGCGACGATGGACTATATGGAGTTGGAGAAGGAGCGTGGGATCACGATTACTTCTGCGGCTACGCAATTGCAGTGGAAAGATCACATTATCAATTTGATCGACACGCCGGGCCACGTGGACTTTACGATTGAAGTTGAGCGATCTCTGCGGGTGTTGGACGGGGCGGTATTGGTTTTGTGCTCCGTGGGTGGTGTGCAGAGTCAGTCGTTGACGGTGGATCGTCAGATGCGGCGTTACGGAGTTCCGCGTTTGGCTTTTGTGAACAAGATGGACCGCACGGGCGCGGATGCTTACCGTGTTTCGCAGCAGGTGCGTGACAAGCTCAATGCGAACGCGATCATGATGCAGATCCCCATTGGAGCGGGTGAGACTTTCGACGGTGTGATTGATTTGGTTACGATGAAGGCGTTTTTCTTTGACGGCAAGGATGGCGAAGATGTCCGCGAGGAAGAGATTCCTGCCGACTATGTCGCGAAGGCCAAGGAGATGCGTCAGAAGATGCTCGATGGTTTGTCGGACTTCAATGAAGAGTTGATGGAGTTGTTGTTCAACGAGCAAGAGGTTCCTTCGGACTTGATTTACAAGGCTTGCAAGGACGCGACCCAATCTCGAAAGATCACCCCTGTGTTTTGCGGTTCGGCATATAAGAACAAGGGAGTTCAATTGTTGCTGGATGCTGTGTTGCGTTACTTGCCCAGCCCACTCGAGCGAGAAATGTCTGCAAGAAAGGTTGGGGATGAGACGATCAAGTTGGATTTGAAGCCTGACACGAATCTTCCTTTTGTTGGGATGGCGTTCAAGATTGTGGAAGATCCGTTTGGTCAATTGACCTTTATGCGGATTTACCAAGGCAAGATTGGCAAGGGTGAAATGTACATCAACCAGCGATCTGGCAAGAAAGAGCGATTTAGTCGGATCGTTCGGATGCACGCAGACAAGCGTGAGGAGATCGATATTGCCGAGGCCGGTGACATTGTGGCGATCATGGGTATCGATTGTGCGAGTGGAGAGACTTACAGCAACGATCGGGACTACTGCACGCTGGAGAGTATGTATGTTCCGGAGCCTGTGATTAAGGTTGCGGTGACTCCTGCTAGTCGTGCGGACGCAGACAAGATGAGTAAGGCATTGAATCGATTCCGCAAGGAGGATCCAACTTTCCAAGTCTACAACGACGAGGAGACCAGCGAGACGATTATTTGCGGGATGGGTGAATTGCACCTGGACATTTACGTTGAGCGTATGCGTCGTGAGTATAAGGTAGAAGTGCAGGTTGGAGCACCGAAGGTTAGTTACCGCGAAACCCCGGGTAATGCTCAAGAGTTCAACTACAAGCACAAGAAGCAGACGGGTGGATCTGGTCAGTACGCGCATATTGTTGGAAAGTTGTCTCCGATGGATCCTGAGGGGGAAAAGACTTTTGAGTTTGAAGATCACGTAACTGGTGGTCGGATTCCCAAGCAGTTCATTCCACCTGTGGAGAAGGGTTTCCGCGATTCGATGACCAAGGGGCCATTGGCGGACTTCCCGGTAGTCGGTGTGAAGGTTGACTTGAACGACGGAAGTTACCACGATGTCGACTCGAGTGAACGTGCGTTTTACATTGCGGCCTGTGATTGTTTCCGCGAGACGATGCGAGCATCGAATCCGATGTTGCTCGAGCCTGTGATGAAGTGCGACATTGAGTGTCCAGAGAACGATCAGGGGTCGGTGGTAGGTGACATCATTTCTCGGCGTGGATTAGTGAACAACACCGATGCACGAGATGGTGTTTCGTACATCACAGCGGAAGTACCTTTGGCGAACACCTTCGGATATGCGACGGACTTGCGTAGCATGACGAAAGGTCAAGGAACTTTTGCGATGGAGTTGGCGAGGTATTCGCCGGTTCCACGTAGTTTGCAAGACGACATCATCACTGAGCGTAAGAAGCAGTTGGCGGCTTTGAAGGCTTAGTGGTTTGATGTCAAGGGATATCTGCAATTAGATACCTTCGTAGTTGAATTCTTGATTTCGCAACTGCGTTGGCAATTAGTTAAATGGCGTTCCAGGAAATTGTTCTTGGACGCCGGTGAAGGGTGTGAGCGACGGGCGGGTTTTTCATCCTGAGCGGTCTTAATAGCAGTGGGATCGCGACATTGCGGTAATGACTGCGGGGCAAAGTTCGGACCACCAATAATGAACAATTACAATCTTACCCATCTCAAGCAGTTGGAGGCCGAGAGTATCCACATCATCAGGGAGGTGGCTTCTGAGTTTAAGAAGCCGGTGATGCTCTACTCGATCGGTAAAGACTCGGCGGTAATGACGCATTTGGCTCTGAAGGCATTTTATCCTGCTCGGCCTCCGTTTCCGTTTATGCATGTGGACACGACATGGAAGTTTAAGGAGATGATTGCCTTTCGCGATTCCTACGTGAAGAACGAGTTGGGGATTGAGTTGATCGTCAACATCAATGAGGAGGGGTTGAAATTAGGGATTGATCCGTTTGAGAATAGCGAGAAGCACACCGAGGTGATGAAGACTGATTCGCTGAAGTCGTCGTTGACTCGCTATGGGTTCGATTCTGCGTTTGGAGGTGCGCGTCGCGACGAGGAGAAGTCTCGGGCGAAGGAGAGAGTCTTTTCGTTCCGGGACAAGTTCCATCGTTGGGACCCGAAGAATCAGAGGCCGGAATTGTGGAATCTTTACAATTCGAAGGTCAATCCGCAGGAAAGTATCCGCGTGTTTCCTTTGTCCAATTGGACGGAGTTGGACATTTGGCAGTACATCTATCTTGAGGATATCCCGTTGCCGGATTTGTATTTAGCGAAGCCTCGGACGGTCGTGGAGCGAAACGGGGTATTGATCCACCCGAATGACGAACGGTTTGTGCTTCGGGACGGAGAGAAGATAGAGACGAAGATGGTTCGATTCCGGACCTTGGGTTGTTGGCCCTTGACGGGAGCGGTTGAGTCGCAAGCGACGACGTTGCCGGAGATTATCCAAGAGATGTTGCTTACGAAAACCTCTGAGCGACAAGGGCGAGTGATTGACAAGGATGGGGGCGGTGCGGGTATGGAACTAAAGAAGATTCAGGGGTACTTCTAACATGTCTCATCAAAGCGAATTGATTGCGGAAGATATTTTGGCGTATCTCGAGCAGCACGAGCGCAAGGAGTTGCTGAGGTTTATCACTTGCGGTAGCGTTGACGACGGCAAGAGCACATTGATTGGTCGTTTGCTCTACGACAGCAAGATGCTTTACGAGGATCATCTTGCGCAGTTGGAGAGTGAGAGCAAGGTACACGGCACGACGGGTGGAGGATTTGATCCGGCTTTGGTCACAGATGGTTTGCGAGCGGAGCGAGAGCAGGGGATAACGATTGACGTCGCGTATCGTTATTTTTCGACCGCGAAGCGCAAGTTTATTATTGCGGACACGCCGGGGCATGAGCAATACACTCGGAACATGGCTACGGGTGCTTCTACAGCGGATTTAGCGGTCATTTTGATCGATGCTCGTTATGGAGTGTTGACGCAGACGAAGAGGCATAGCTTTATTGTTTCATTGTTGGGAATTCGTCACGTGGTGGTGACGATCAACAAGATGGACTTGGTGGGATATGATCAAGCGAGGTTTGATCAGATTTGCAGCGAGTACAAGGAGTTTGCTTCGCGATTGGATCTACCCGATTTGCATTTTATCCCGATCGCGGCGTTGCATGGGGAGAATGTGGTCGATCCGAGTACGAACATGGATTGGTACCGTGGAAGTACTTTGATGAATTTCTTGGAAACGGTTTACATCGGCTCAGACAGGAACTTGGAAGATTTCCGACTGCCGATTCAGTATGTGAATCGCCCCAATTTGGATTTTCGTGGGTTTTGCGGAACAATCGCTTCAGGTATTGTTCGGCAAGGGGATCAGGTGATGGTATTGCCGTCGAAGCGAACGAGTCGCGTGAAGCGATTGGTGACGCAGGATGGGGATTTGTCGGAGGCATTCTGTCCGCAGTCGATCACAGTGGTGTTAGAGGATGAGGTGGATTGCTCGCGAGGGGACATGATTGTTCGTCCCGGAAACGTGCCGAAGGTCAGCAACGATTTTGACGCGACGGTGGTATGGCTAAGTGCTGATCCGATGTTGCCCGGTAAGACGTATTTGTTCAAGCATACGACTCAGACGGTTTCGGGGCAGATTGATTCGTTGCGGTATCGGGTGGACGTCAATACGTTGCATCGTTCACCTTCCCCTGAGTTGAATCTCAATGAGATTGGTCGTTGTGCGGTGACGTTGAGCCAACCGATTTATTTTGATGCTTACAAACGAAATCGTTCGACCGGTGCGTTTATCATCATTGACCGATTGACGAACGCGACCGTCGGTGCTGGGATGATCACGGAGCGTGATTCCGCACGTCCACGGGCGGCTTGGGAGAATATCGAAGTGGACACGGAGGGGCCGAGTGGCGTTTCCGAGGTGACGACGGTAGAACGGTCGGCTCGTTATGGTCAGCAAGCGGTAACGGTGTTGTTTACTGGGTTGACGGGAACCGGAAAGACGGCGATCGCTCATGGTGTTGAGAGGCGATTGTTCGATCGTGGCCGAGCGGTGATGGTGGTTGATGGCGAGCGGATGCGTCGTGGCGTCAATCAGGATCTTGGGTACACCGTGGAGGATCGCAGTGAGAACTTGCGGCGTTCGGCTCATGTTGCGAAATTGCTCAACGAAGCCGGATTGATTTGTTTAGCAGCTTTTTTGGCACCGAGTGAATCGGTACGTAATCGGGTTCGCGAGACGGTCGGCAAGGAGCAGTTTTTAGTGATTCACGTTACGGCGGAAGAATCAGTGCGTAAGGAGCGTGACACGAAGGGGCATTACCAAAAAGCGGAAGCGGGTACGTTACCAAACTTCCCGGGCGTGACCGCCTTGTATGAAGAACCTGTCGGCGCAGATTTGACACTGGATTCGGGCGTTCTTTCGCTTGAGCAATGCGTAGATTCTGTTGTGAGCTTGTTGGAGCAGAGGGGATTCCTCAAAGGCTAGACGAATTGGTTGGGCCAGTTCAATTGGCTCTACTGCAAGATATTTGCCATATCTCGGTCGAATTGTCCTCTGGTGAAGACGCAGTGGAAACCGCTGTTTGCGGCTAGTTCAAGAGTATCTTTGAGGACGTGAGCACCGTAGCCGATTAGTTGGGTTGTCGGTGCGAGTTCGAGTATGGACTTTGCGGTCTGCAGTAGATCGAGAGATTGCAGGCCAAGGTCGACCACGACATATCGGATCGTTGATTGCGTATTGGTCAACTCTGTAAGTTTTTCGGAGAGGTGGATAGGATCGCGAATGGCGATGAGTTGCAGTCCAGCGTTTCTGGCGACTGCACCGATACGGGATTGGAACATAAGGTCATTGCCGACGAAGACCAAGCAGTTGTTTGGGGTGTCACTCATAGGTCTGGGCAGTCGAAAGTGGGAGTAGTAACGTCAAGATGATTTCGTGCATTTACCGCAGTGGATTTTCTTTTGTGTCGGTTGCTACAAGTGGGTTGTCTGAGGTGTTGGTTGATGGCGGGTTTTCGATTGCAGAATCGATGTCGCTTAGAGCGATCGCGAGCCAACCTTGTTCCATCTCCAATTGGGAGATTTTTAATCCTGTGCTTCGTGGATCATTGATCAATTCCTGCGAGACAAGTGGAATGTTTGTTTTGTCAGATAGGACTTTTGCAAAGATTGTGCGAAGTGGGAAACGATCTTTGGATCCCATGCGGCGGCCATCGATGCTAATAACACTATCGCGAACTAGTTCGGCTTGAAGACCTGATACTTGCGGGGTGAAAGCTGTTTTGACAGTGAAGTTCTTAAGGTTGATTTTTCCAGGTTGTTCAAGTGAGGCGATTCGCATGGTGATCAACATTTTTCCATCGAGAAATTCCACGCTCATGGGATGAATGTCTGCGAAGCGGATTGTAACGTCTTGTGGAGTGTCCTCTGGAAGGGTTGGGGGTGGGATCTGCAGGAGGCTTGCTACATGTTGAGCGAGTTCGGCAATTGACCAATCTTTGTCGGATAGGAGGGCTTGAGCGACCAGGTTGTTCATGGAAGACTGATGCAATTGGAAGGACATTAAGCAGTCGGCTGGGGCGAGTGGGCGAGGGGTGTTGGCTGCGATTTGATCATTACCGGCGATACGGTAGCGTGCGACAAGTCGAGTGTCGGTGCTTTGCATATCTACGATCATGGGGTGAAGTTGCAACTGTTGGAGTGGGCCTAGGAGTCGGCGCGAAAGTTGATCGCGGGCTTGATCA
>JBEICB010000001.1:0-126265 GCA_040373655.1 Pirellula sp.
CGAATGCGCGACCGTGAATACCCGATCCGTACCGCGCATAGGCAAAATTCCGTTGCTGTCGACTAGTTCGACAGCACAAGGCCACTTACTGACGATTCGGTCGTAGAGTCGAGGATGAAAGAAACAAGGATAATCGTCTGTTACCGTCACACATGCACGTCGAGCCAACGTCTCTATCAAACCATGACCATCATTCTTCTGAGGTTCAACATAAGCCCGATAAGTGATCGGTAAATTCTTCGCAGCATCGAGGTGATCAAGCATTCCGTCGACGATGAAACGATGAAATCGATCGCAAGCCCATCGGTAACCGATCCGCAGCCCCTCGATCACCACCAAAGGCTTCTTCAACTCCAACGCTAGTTCCACAGCGCGCTGCAAGGCGAAATTCGAATGGAGTCGCCGGTGAGCGGTCATCCAATACAAGACGTAGTCTCCGTCATGTCGGATCCCAAAATCCGTTGCATTCCGAATCCGCAGGGTCGGTGTGGCGATACGATGGTGCATGAATGTCCTGTGCGTCCCTAAAACTTTCAAACTGCTAACACCAGCCGAACCTCATTAAGGTATACTATCGAGCAGACGGAAGTCCCTCGATCCTCGCTCTTAAGCACTATTTCGATGGCCTTGGAATCTACAACCCTGTTTTTGTCGAAGCGTCCCGATCCGGTAAAACTGGCTTCCCGCAGCCACTCGCATCGTCATTGTTCTCCTATGACTAGTCCCAAGCCGCAAATAGCCAAGTTTTTTGTCGTCGTGCTACTCGTGTCACTGTTCCTTACCGCTGGAATTGAATCCGCGTATGGAACCGACTGGATGAAACGAAACGAGGAGTTTTCCAGACAAATACGCCCCCTAGTTCAGAAGTACTGCTTGGGATGCCACACCGGAACAGAAGCAGAAAGTGGATTGGCTTTAAATCACTTCCAAGATGCACGCGAAGTGTTCCGCCAAAGACGTATCTGGGAAAGTGTTGGCAAACGGATTGAAATCGGAGATATGCCCCCCGCAGATGCTCCACAACCTTCCAAAGAGGAATCTAGCCTAATCATTGAATGGATTCGCTCCACCCTCAACGATGTTGATTGTGGAAAAACCCCAAATCCCGGTGCTGTGACTCTGCGGCGAATCAACCGGATCGAATACCGCAATTCCATTCGGGACCTCTTCCGTATCGACTACGAACCCGCCACGGGTTTTCCCGGAGATGACGTAGGCTACGGCTTTGATAACATTGGCGACGTTCTTACCCTCCCACCTCTATTGATGGAAAAGTACGTTCGCGCTGCCGAAGAAATCAGCCAAAAAGTCATCGTCGCACCAACCTCTGGGCCCATGTTCGATTCTCCTAGGAAACTTTCGCAGCTTACCGCAGATAGTGGTGGTAACTTCGAAGGCTCTCGATTCGTTTTCTTTTCCAATGGCAAAGTCACCTTTGAAGAACAAGCCCCTTGGACAGGTCGTTACACCCTAGAACTTGGTATGGCCGGCTCTGCGGCGGAAGGACGTTTTCCCAAAGTAGTGATTTCTATCGATGGTAAAAAAGTCGAAGAGGTTACCGTTGAAACTCCCAACGCGAATAACCCAGTTGCCTTCACCATCCCACTGCGATTGCGAACTGGTAAACGCATCTTCGAAATCGCCTTTGTCAATGATCACTACATCCCTGCCAAAGATGGACAACCAGCTCAAGACACCAACCTCTACATCTATGATCTGCGAATTACCGGACAAAAACCTGTCGAAAAGATTCCTGATGCGGCACTGCCCGAAATCCATCGCGAACTAGTTCGCGACTCAATTCCTTCGGCAACGCGTTCTGTTACGGAAGCAGCTAAAGATGTACTGCGACGCGTCGCTAGCCGCGCCTATCGACGGCCAGCGACCGACGATGAACTTCACCGATTGGCCTTGATCGTAGAGCAGACAGTCAGCGCAGGTGAAACTTACGAAGCAGGACTTCAAACTGCAGTAGCCGCAATCCTCGTCTCGCCGCACTTTCTCTTCAAGATCGAAGAGCCTAGCCAAAGGATCGCAGGGCAATACCCACTCTTGAATGAATTCGAACTCGCAACCCGTATGAGCTATTTTTTATGGAGCTCCACCCCGGATCGCGAATTGCTCACACTAGCGTCCAAAAATCAACTGCGACAACCCGGCGTCCTCGCAGCGCAACTTGACCGCATGCTCCGCGATGAACGCGCTCGTGATTTTGTGCGCAACTTCGCAGGCCAATGGCTGACCCTGCGCAAACTCGATCAATTTGCCCCCAACGAAGGACTCTTCCCGAATTGGAATGAAGCTATTCGCGATCTCTCTAGAACGGAATCGTACTACCTGTTCCTTTATATCCTGCGTGAAAACATGAGCGTCTTGCGACTGCTCGATGCCGACTTCTCTTTCATGAACGAATCGCTCGCAAGGTTCTATGGTATTCCGGGCGTCTCCGGCGATAAATTTCAAATGGTCTCCCTCAAAGGCCAAAAACGATTAGGCATACTCACTCACGCATCCGTCCTCGCTGTCACAAGCAATCCGACACGCACAAGCCCAGTGAAACGCGGTAAATGGATCCTCGATAATATTCTCGGTACTCCTCCACCACCCGCCCCTCCAGGTGTTCCCGAACTAGAAAAAGGTGAACTCACCGGCACCCTACGAGAACAACTTGAACAACACCGTGCGAACGCAGCTTGCGCAGCATGTCACAAACAAATGGATCCCCTCGGATTGGCACTGGAAAATTACGATGCGATCGGTCGCTGGCGAACTACCGAAGGCGGTAACCCGATCGATGCCAGCGGAGAGCTACCTACCGGAGAACAAATTAAAAACCCCGGCGACTTGATACGGTTGATCCGGGAAAAGAAATCCGAACAATTCGTCCGAACGCTCACCGAAAAACTGATGACCTACGCAATCGGACGCGGAATAGAATATTACGACCGCTGCGCAATCGACAAAATACTGTCCGATACTTCGAAGAATGACTATCGCTTCAAAGATCTGCTCCTTGCAATCCTAACCAGCGACCCTTTCCAACGCAAAGGTACCAGAGAAGAGGCCCTGCCATGAAACCACTTGATCGACGCACGCTGCTGCGAGGTATCGGTACCTCCATTGCTCTTCCATGGCTCGATGCTATGAGCCCAATTTCTCGCGCGGCAAAAGCCGCCGAGAGCAAGCCCGTCCGGATGCTCTTTATTATGGTCCCGAACGGTATTCACATGGCCGACTGGACCCCGTCTAACGAAGGCGCGAATGCACAACTCCCACGCACTCTCGAACCATTGGCAAAACATCAAAAGTCGTTGAATGTTTTTACCGGCCTGACCCTAGATGGTGCTCGCGATCACGGCGATGGTGCTGGAGACCACGCCCGCAGTGGCGCTGCGTTTCTCACCGGTGCCCACCCTAAAAAAACCGATGGAGCTGACATCAAAAATGGGGTTTCCGTCGACCAAGTCGCCGCGCAAGGAATCGGGCAATCCTCCCGTTTCGCTTCCCTCGAACTCGGACTCGAAGGTTCTGCACAATCCGGTAACTGTGACAGCGGCTACTCCTGTGCGTACTCAAGCAACCTCGCTTGGCGAAATGAATCAAGTCCTCTCGCGAAAGAAATGGATCCCTCCGCTGTCTTCGAACGTCTCTTCGGCACCCCCGAAAAAGTCTCGGACGGTACACCGGCAGCACTTAGAAATGCTCGCCGCAAAAGCATCCTCGATTACGCCCTCGAAGACGCAAAATTTCTGAAGATAAAACTTGGGGCAGCCGACGGCAGAAAACTCGATGAATACCTCTACGCCGTGCGCGATGTCGAAAATCGTTTGCAACGCTCCGATAAACTTGAACTCGGTGAAAACGGTTTGCCCAACTACTCGCGACCCGCCGGCGTCCCACGAGTGTGGGAAGAACATTGCCGACTAATGATGGATATGATCGCACTCGCGATACGTACCGATGCAACTCGCGTCCTGACCTTCATGATGGCAAACGAAGGTAGCAATCGCGGTTACCCCGAAATAGGTGCCCCCGAAAGTCACCATGACCTCTCCCACCACGGAAAAAGCGAAGAGAAACAAACCAAGTTGCAGAAGATTAACCTCTTTCACCTCCAACAACTCGCCTACCTTGCCGACCAACTACAAGCCGTCGATGAAGGTGGCGAAACTCTCCTTGATCGATCGATGATTGTCTATGGTAGCGGTATATCTGACGGTGATCGACATAACCACGACGACTTGCCTATTCTCATGCTTGGTAAAGCAGGTGGCCAACTGAACAAAAATGGACATTGGCGTTACCCCTCGAATACACCTCTTTGCAACCTGTATCTCTGGATGCTTCACCAAGTCGGTATCCGTGCCGATCGCTTCGGCGATAGCTCCGATTTGCTTCGCATCGGCAAAAGCTAGCATTCTAGTGGATGGCTTGCTCAAGGATTTTCGACCTAACACCATCACAGTCCCTCAGGTTGGTGTCGAATCGACTCGCCGGTTTGCTGTACACTCTCGCCCATGTTCCCCTCGCTGATCAATCGACTCATCCTTTGGGATGTACTGAAATTATTCGCCATGACCGCCACGGCCATGACGCTGCTGATCTCTGTCGGTCTGGTCGGCCAGCAGTTGATCGTCGAAGGCTTGGGCTGGTTGGCTCTGATTAAAATTCTCCCTTTCATCTGCTTGATCGCGATGCAGTTCTCACTGCCAGCGACTTTGCTCTTCTCCGTCTGCAGCGTCTTCGGACGCGTATCCTCTGATAACGAAATCATCGCATTAAAAAGTGCGGGTATCTCCCCACTGCGAGTCATCCGACCAACCATGATCCTCGGTGTGCTTGTGAGCATTCCCTCCGTATGGATCAATGACCTCGCGGTTTCCTGGGGACAACCCGGGATGGAAAAAGTCATCCTACGATCTGTCGAGGAAATTCTTTACAACCGATTGCGAACTCGAAAGTCTTACGAAACCGATAAAGGATTCACCATTCACGTCCAATCCGTCGAAGGGCGATGGTTGCTGCGGCCAACCATTTTCTTGTTCAATGAGTCCACTGGGAAGCCGCTGACCATCTTCGCTGAGAAGGCCCAGATCGCTATCGATCCCGAAGCTGATCGTCTCATTCTTGAATTGATCAACTCCGAAGGGGAAATCAATAATGACGCTTCGACGCGATTCCAGTTGCCAGGGTCTGAACGCATCAGCATGCCGCTGACCCAGGCATCCCGAAAAGGAAGCGAATCGTTGCGTCCGTCGCAACTTGCAATCAGCGAAATTCCAGATGAAATCGAGAAACAAAACAAAGCCAATGATCGACATCGCGAGTCCATGGCTATTCAAGTTGCTGTGGGACTAGGCACAGGTCGATATAACCAACTCTCCGATGCGAAGCTTCAAGCACTAACAACACAGATTGAAGAGAGCAAAAACCGTCTTATCCGACTCGGTCTGGAACCCTACAGGAGATGGGCGCTGGGATTTAGTTGCTTTTTCTTCGTTTGGATCGGGGTGCCGATGGCGATTCTCATGAAGTCGGCAGACTATGCATGGACCTTCGGGGTCTGCTTCCTCCCAATCCTTCTAATGTACTATCCGCTTTTCGGACTCGCACTCGATCGCGCCAAGGATGGCTCTTGGCCTGCCGTCACCCTCTGGATCGGCAATGCCTTTCTGCTCATCGTTGGCGCATGGTTACGCTATCGTGTCGTGCAACGTTAAATCTACGCTAGAGCAATTGCATCACAGACGTGGTCAAGCGTACTGGTCGTCAACCCAGCCACGTTGATTCGGCCTGTCCCGACGATGTAGATCCCCTTCTCCTGCTTCAGCCAATCCGCTTGCATCGCATTTAGGCCGGTATAAGAGAACATACCCTTTTGCGAAGCCAAGAACGAAAAGTCCTTGCCCCTTCGCTTCATTCCCTCAATAAAGCCCGTTCGCATCTGGGAAATGCGATAACGCATCGCGTCAACTTCGCTCCGCCACAATTTCGACAACGTGGCATCGCTCAAGATCGTCGCGACAATCGCTTCTCCATGCCTCGGCGGATTGCTGTAGTTGCAACGAATCGATACTCGCATCTGACTCAATACAGACTCGGTTATCTTCGGCGTTTCAGATACCATCAACAGTGCGCCAACGCGTTCAGAGTACAATCCGAAGTTCTTCGAGAACGAACCGCATATCACCAACTCTGGATGGTCTTTCAACAACACTTTCAAAGGGCGAGCATCCTCTTCAAGTCCATCGCCAAAGCCCTGATAAGCGAAATCCAAAAATGGCAACATCCGTTTCTTTGCCAATAGTGCCGAAAGTTTCTCCCACTGCGCAAGAGTCGGATCGATGCCTGTAGGATTGTGGCAACAAGCGTGAAGACAAACCGCGTCCCCAGGCTCACCTTCAGTCTCCAATTGCCGCATCATCCCATCAAAATCCAAACCTGTCTTCGCTCCGTCTAGGTAGGTGTAATTCAAGACGGGAAATCCCGCGGCTTGAAATACCGCCGCATGGTTCGCCCAAGTCGGATTGCTGACCCAAAATCGTCTCCCTGGCATCACTTTGGACAACGTGTCGGCCGCCGCTCGCAAAGCCCCTGTACCACCGGGTGTGTGAGCAGTGGCGACACGACCGAAGTCAAATTCAGATCCCAGGACCAATCGATTCACTTGGTCGATAAAGTCCTTGCCCCCCTCGATCGGCAAATACCCTTTCGTCTTCTGTGACTCATAAATCTTTGCCTCTGCCTGTCGCACACTCTCCAAGATCGGTGTACGACCCGCATCATCCTTAAATACCCCAACCGTCAAATTCAATTTGTTCGGTCTCGGATCCTTCTCAAATACAGCATTCAGACCAAGAATCGGATCGGGGGGAGCGAGGGGAAAATTCTCGAACATAGAAGGACTTCTATGAAAGGTAGAAAGGAATGAACACCAACAAGTTTCAACTTTCGACGTAAGGTTACCAAAAAACACAATTTCGACGAGTGCTGACTATCCCAGAGTTTTCTAAACCAGACGTCGAAATGACTCAGGTTTCAAGGATTTCCCACTTACCGGCCTCTAAGTTCAAAAATCTCTCCTCGCTCAAGAATCGCAGAGTTGAGGCAATGTCGAAGTCGATTTTACCCAGCCCGAGCCGTTCCAGCAGCGATTCGCATTCTTGATCCAAAACCCCTGATTGCTCTAGAAATAACAACGGCTCCCCGCGACTTTTCCGATCCATCAATACGAATAATACCAACATCGATTCTGTCAAATTCTGTTGCTCCGCCTCATCTCTCAACCGTAATAACACCCCCTTGTTGTTCGCTAGCGTCTGCCCATAAAGACTTTGTGTTACCTGCAACAGATGACGGTTGCGTGCATGTCGATAAGAAAAAAACAGCTTGACCCCATAAAACATCGCAGCCACCACGACCGCAATATAGATCCACGCAGCGCTGAAAATCTTTAATGCGGTGAGAATGGCCACAAGCCAAACGTTGCGTACCAAGCGGGTCACCATCACCGAAAACCCCCACAACGTCGGGATTCCAATCTTCCCTTGGTCAAGCCATGAGATACGTATGGAACCCGGTAACAACATGTCGACGTCCGAGTGTGGAATGTTCTTGAACATCCTGCAATGCACGAACTCCGCTTGCACCGCCTCACCTTTGCTAACTCGCCCCTTCGACTTGGGTGCTCGTCTTTCAAATAGTACAACGAGTTGCTTGTAGATCGGAACATTTACTTCCGCACGCCGAAACCAACGGTACCACAACCGCGTCTCGCGCGTTGTTGTCGTATCACCTCGCGCATAGACTCGCAATCGCTTGTAGTCGCTCATACGTATGCGTAACTTGCCACCCCAAGCAGATGTCGTACGAACCGCTTGGTAGATCTCACTGGGTCTGAGCCGCCTATAATTCGCTTGCTCTAACAACTGCTCGGCTTGCTCAAACAACTCCGCTGCAGTGCAAGTACGTTGCAAGCGAGTCTCTGGACTCTCGCGGTCCGGGTCAAACAATACATAAGACTCTAACAAGGGCCCAAAGTCTCGACGCGTCCGGCGATGGATCGTCTCGGATAGCTTTCCCTTGAGCGAACGGACCTTCTCCCAAACAACAAGATCACATTCGCCAGAATGCTCTATCGCAGCCTGAAACTCGTTGGGATGAACAGGAATAAACGACTCGAGCGAATTAACTTGCATCGATATGGAGACTGCGCTTGCGGCGCTCCTTGCGGCGGACATCGTCGATCATCCCGCTTACCCGCGCGACTTGATCGATCCCCAACAAATTCAATTGAGGATGCGACCGATCCTTGCTCACCAAACGGATGGTCCCAACCCCCAACATCCGCTGAACAAGCCCCTGAGTGTACGAAACGTCATCGATGTCAATCACGTCCACTCGGTCCGTTGTCCTCGTCAAAATACCCTGCGTATGCATGAACCGCTGGGTTGTCAATTCATAATGCATGCTCCAGCGACGATAATAAAACAGGATCGCTCCTATGATCCATAAAGCCGCAATTGCTGCTAACGCAATACCCCAGAACAAGGGCTTAGCTTCAGGAATCACCCCCAGAATCGGCAATAAAATCAAAGCCACAATTGCGGCAATGCTAATTACGCCAAGCGTCAACCAAGTCCCATACATCGCTTTCGGAGAATACCCTCCCTCCCAAAGCTTATGCTCCGGTTCTTGTGGCAACGGCACCTTCGGCTGAAACTCCGATTGCAACGGTGTAGAGTCCTCATTGCGTTCACCTCTGCGGCTCGGGTCAGTTGGGTTTGGAGTGTTGCTCATGGACTAGTCCTAACGGAAAATCAACCAAAGAATTCAATGCAATGAACGAAAAGCAAACGATCACCAACCGAGCGGAAAAGTCACCCCATTTGGATGGAATCTTCTGTTACGGCAACGTATTACACAGGATTAGGCGCATCGTCCCTGATATTCTAATCATTTTCCCACGAAAGAGCATCGCCGCTACCGTTTCCCCTTCGCTTCTTTGAATCCCCCACGGTCTCATGGTACACCCTTCTACCACTACCCCGACAAATCTCCCCTCCGCAGCGAATCGAATTCGGAAATTCCCGTATCCCCCACTCCTGGCCCCATGCCTGATCGCCCTCTGCATACTGCAGGCATTCTCCTTCATATCGCAGGGACTCTTCTTTCCGCAAGCCATAGGCCAAGAACCTTGGAGCCTTCGCTCGACTCCCTCCGTTAGTTCCCTTCGCGGACTCTCTCCCGTCGATCAGAATACTGCATGGGTTTGCGGTAGCCAAACCGCCCTGTTTCGTACTCTCGACCGCGGCAAAACTTGGACTAGCCACCCCATCCCCGAACTGCAACCGACATCAAACGATGCAAAAACCGTCGAACTCCGCTCGATTCATGCCTTCTCACAATCAACTCTGATCGTTGCGACAGCCGGTACCCCTTGCCGTATCTACCGAACAGATGACGCCGGTATTTCATGGACTCGCACCTTTGAACACCCCTCCCCCGATGCATTCATCGATGGGCTTCGTTTCTGGAATGACTCCCAAGGTCTCGCCTTTGGGGATCCCGTCAACAACGAACTCATGGTACTTCGGACCGAAGACCAAGGGCTTACATGGAAACAATCGAACTCTCCAAGTCTCAAGATCGAACCGGGCACTGCCGGTTTTGCCGCGAGCAACTCCAGCCTGCTCGTCGCTCCCTCCTCCAATCAACTCCATGCTTGGATCGGACTTGGGGGACGAGAAGGCCCAGCGACCCTACTTTTTAGTATCGATTCCGGGAACACATTTGCACGACAACTTGTGGATCCCATTCCCAGCCACACATCTGCTGGCATCTTCTCCCTCGATATCGGTGCCGATGGAACCATCATTGCAGTCGGCGGTGATTACAAAAAAACAGACTCGCCGAACGGCAATGTAGCGATCTTCGATCCAAAATCTCAACAATGGAGATTACCACAACAATCGCCACCAAGAGGATTTCGCTCCTGCGTTACCTACTTGTCCAAGCCTATCACTATCGATTCGAACTCGGAAAACAACTCCTCTGCTGCACACTGGATCACCGTTGGACCTAACGGTGGAGAATGGAGTTCGAATGGTGACCACTGGATTCCCTTCAGCGACCAACCACTACACTCCGTGCAAAAAGCCCCCGATGGCAGCCTATGGGCTTGCGGTCCAAACGGTATTGTTGCTGTCCTCAAATCTCAAGACGCTACGCAGACGCCATGAACTTTAGAAATCATTACTATCAAACCTGCTACAAGTTCCTTGCAAAAGTTTTTGCCCTATTGTTGCTCAGCATGCCAAGCGAAGCCCAAGAATTTTTCGAGCAATTCGAAACCTGGCCCTCGCAACTACGCACCCCTGGCATCATCCTACTCGCTCCCTCAAGCGAACCCCTAATCAAGCACTTCGAAAATCCTATCTTTGACCTTTCCGACCGACAACTGATTGTCCTTGATCCATTAAGCGAATCCCATCGGAAAGAAGTTTCACCAACCCACCCCTCGCTTCCCGAATCTTTGCTCAATCGCTTCGCAAACGTGACCTTCGCAACAACTGACTCCCTAATTAGTCCCCCTGCGAATTCACCAGCCCCCGCAATCCCGCGGCATTCGTGGACCAAGAATACCATCTTACTTCTCATTGACGACGCACTAATTCCTGAAGCCATCCCTCGCGAACAGAAAAGAACGTTGCAGTCAATCGTTGAGCAAGCCCTCCAAGCAAATGCCACCGTCGCTTGGGCTGGCCCGTCATGTATCGCTATGGGCAAGTACTTCTTCTCTTCCGATTTCATTGCGATCGATAACCCCGCCAACTCTATCTCGAACCCCTGCGAGGGACTCGACTGTTTCCCCGACGCTGTTTTTCAAATTTCATCCAAAAACGCAGTTCAAGAAGTCACAAAAAAAGCAACTGTCAAACCAGCACTCGACCCAAGTTGGAAGTGCGTTTCAGTACAGCTATCACCCGAAAATGTTGTCGTCCTAACAGGACGAAAAATGATCACTTACGGACCGGACCCCATTGTCATGGAAGTACCAGCAACCGAACATCTTCCAAGCGAACAACACTCCATCATAGAACGCAATTCGCAAGATATCCAAGCACTCATCCCGGGAAGACAAAGGCGTCAGTTCACCGAAGAGTACTTGCTAGATTGGACGCAATGGCGACGCATGGCTATTGAACGTACCCTGGCACCATTCCCCCCACCGCATCGGCAAACGCCGCTTGTTGAGAATGGCACACTGATCATTATTGGCGGCGGTGCGACTCCACGGGCGGCGATGAATCTCTTCGTCCAACGCGCAGGTGGTGAAAAAGCAAAACTTGTCTTCGTCCCCTGCTCGGAATCCGACGATGCCAGTAACGAAACAGATCTCCTTGAAACATGGAAACGCATGGGTGTCGAATCTTGCCATCTCATTCATACGAAAGATCGCAACAAAGCAAACGAAGACGAGTCCTTTCTAGCCCCGCTCAAGGACGCCACCGGAATTTGGTTCGGTGGCGGTCGCCAATGGAACTTAGCCGACTCCTACTACGGAACCCAAGCCCATCGATTGATGAAAGAAGTTCTCGCACGCGGCGGCGTCATCGCTGGCTCGTCCGCCGGTGCGTCTATCCAAGCGGAGTACCTTGCTCGCGCGACTCCAATCGATAACTTCCGAATCATGGCACCCGGCTATGAACGCGGTGGCCTTGGATTCCTTCGCGGAGTCGCCATCGATCAACACTTCACCCAACGCGCACGTCAAAAAGACTTGCAAAGCCTCGTCGAGACGTATCCGCAAATGCTCGGTATTGGAATTGATGAATCCACTGCAATTGTCGTCGAAAAATCCAATGCTGAAATTCTGGGAAAAGGCCAAGTTACCTTCTACTGGATGGATTCGGCATCCCCACACCAGAACGGTGACACGACACAGAACAGTGACTCTGCTGCCAATCCAGTCGTACGCCAAGAATTCATTGGGAATTCTGGCGACAAATTCGACCTCGCGAAAAGAACCCCTATCCTCTCCTCCGTCCCCTCGCCATAGTTGGTAATGCAAGCTCAGACCTCAATGACAAATCCTAAGTGAACTGACCTGTGGGTAAAAATCCTGTAGACGTTATACTTAACGAGGTCGTTCCTCTCTTATTCCACCTTCATCCTAGAAACGAAATCCATGAAAGCGATCGCAGTCCGTCCCGGGACCCCAAATAGTGTTCACCAATGCGATATCCCTGAACCAAAACTCGATTCCATTCCCGGTGGCAAAGGGATCTTGGTCAAGGTCTTAAAAGTTGGTGTCGATGCGACCGACCGCGAAATCAACGAAGCCCTCTACGGTAATCCACCACCCGGTGATAACTACCTTGTCCTCGGTCACGAATCCTTCGGAATCGTTCAACAAGTCGGCCCAAACGTCCGCAATATCCGCGTCGGTGATTACGTCACCGCCACTGTACGTCGCCCCGGTGGTTCGATCTACGACAAGATCGGTACCTACGACATGACGAGCGAAGAAACATACTACGAACGAGGTATCAACCTTCTGCACGGGTACTTGACCGAATACTTCGTAGATCACGAAGACTACATCGTTCGCGTTCCTAAAGGGCTGAAGAATCTACACGTACTGATGGAACCGATGAGCTGTGCAGCCAAAGCGATCCACCAAGCTTATGAAGCACAACGGCGAATGAAGGTCTGGAGCCCAAAGCGAGCATTCGTGTTAGGGGCTGGACAAATCGGTCTGCTCTCTACGCTCGTCTTGCGACTCAAAGGACTTGAAGTATTCACGCTGGCGCGTGCCAAAGGCCCGCACCTGAAAAGTTCCATCGTCGAAGGGATGGAAGCTACCTATGTTGCAACCTCCGAAACCAGCTTGGAAGACCTAGCCAAGAAAGTCGGTAAAGCTGACATCATCGTCGATGCGACCGGTTCGTCGAAAATCGCGTTCGGTGCCATGGAAGCTCTCGGCCATAACGGTGCTCTTGTCTGGACAAGTATCACCGGTGGGAAAAACACCACCAGCGTCCCTTCCGATAAAATCAACATTGAATGGGTTCTCGGCAACAAACTACTCCTCGGCAGCGTTAACGCGAACCGCGAACACTTCGAAATGGGGATCCGCGACCTCGCCCTTGGCGAAGTCATGTTCCCTGGGGTTCTCGAGAAGATTCTTACCAACCCAGTCAATGGCCTTGATCAGTACAAAGAAATGATGCGTTTATTGGTCGAAGACAACAACGCTCTGAAAGTGTACGTCAACGTCGCGGACGCTTGATCGTCTTCTTGCCTCAGTGGGATTCGATCCTTACCTCGCTAAATGCGATCACCGGAGCTTCTGATGCAGTGGATAATTGTGACTCTCATCCTTGTCCCCTGCATCGGCTTCGTTCTTTTGAAGGCTGTCCGATTTCTGACAAATCTTCAGCGGGCTAGCGAGCGCGATTCGAGCGAATCAAACCATAATTCGGTCGCTTGTATGGGTTGCTCAGGGGCAAACCGCTCCCCAGAAGATCTAGGAATAAAATTGAAACCACTTGTCACACTGCAAGCCCCCAAGACATCAGAGCAAGCTCACAGAACATCCCAACAAAACTAGACGCCAAACCGGAACGACATAAACCTGTTCGATAGGGCTCTCTATCGATCAACACATCTCGAAGTCGCGATTTCTGCACACTGGACCTGTCCCATGACAACTTCAAACATCCTTCAAGAAACTTTATCGGGAAGCCAAGGTCGTTCACGTTACGGCGCCAAGTTCCGCACGTGGATCGCAGCGTTTTCTCTTGCTTGCCCTTTCCTTGGAACCCCTACCTCGGCCCTCGCTCAACAGATCCGTCCACCAAATTACGACGAATCCCTAGTCCCCAAACTCAACCTCCCATCGGTCCTTCAGTCACCTGTACCAACTGAAGTTGCAGCGATTCAACCCAGTGCAACCAAGATCGCTACGCCTCAAACCTGGGACATGCATCGCCTCGCTCTTGTTTCCATGTTGGCAGAACAAGAGTACGGACAACTTCCGACTGACCAAGTCGAAGTCGAGTCGGAATGTTACGATGATGCAGAAGCCGTACTCGGCGATAAACCACAACCGAACATTCGCCGTCGACAAATTGCGATAACTCTAATGCGTGGCGGGAAGTCAGTCCGAATTGATATGATCGTATGGTCTCCCAAAGGGATCGACCGAGCCCCATGTTTCGTCGGACTTAACTTCCGTGGAAATCAATCCACCTGCGACGATCCAAATGTTCGCCTGACGAGCAGTTGGTGTGATGCAAGAAACCCCGGAGTGGAAAACAATCGAGCTACTGAAGCAAGCCGCGCAAATCAGAGCGACCGATGGCCAATCGCCGAAATCATCGCACAAGGTTTTGCCGTAGCAACCGCTCACTATGGTGATATCGACCCAGACTTCGATGACGGATTTGAAAACGGCGTGCATGCTCTCTTCCCTGAATTCAAATGCACGGCAGAAACTCCGAATCGATGGGGATCTATCGGCGGCTGGGCTTGGGGACTCTCACGTATGGCGGATGTCCTGCAAAAAACTGATGGAATCCGCTCTGATGCACTATTTGTCGTCGGGCACTCACGGCTCGGTAAAACGGCATTGTGGGCAGGAGCGAACGACCAGCGATTTCGAATTGTCATCTCAAATAATTCAGGATGCGGTGGCGCTGCATTGAGTCAACGTGCTTATGGCGAATCCGTCGCCCGCATTAACACCTCATTTCCACACTGGTTCAATCGCAACTTCCGTCGCTTTAATGATCGCGAAGAATCCATGCCCTTTGATCAGCATCAGTTGATCGCTGCGATTGCCCCACGCCCTGTGTACATCGCGAGCGCGACAAAAGATCGATGGGCCGATCCACTCGGTGAACTCCTCTCCGGCTTCTACGCGTCTCCTGCTTACGAACTGCACGGCAAGCCCGGGTTTACCGCACAAGAATTACCGCAACCAAACACGCCGATCGGAAGCTCCTCGATCGGCTACCACATCCGCGAAGGCGAACATGATTTACTGCTTTATGACTGGCAGCAATTCATGGCCTTCGCAAAAAAGAACGGCTTCTAAATCGAGCGAGGCAACCCCGACAATTGTCGACGCTAAGCCCTACAAATGAGGCTTCATGCGTTCCAATGCGGCATCCCAATCCGCGGAGCGGCGCGGTTGATACACTTCGATAGAACTTGATTTCCGCATCCACTCTCGGGCTTCGGCGACGTTGTTGAAACGCCCGAGTGCCAGCATTTGCGAGATGACATTCCCAAGCGCTGTTGCTTCTACTGGCCCTGCAACAACCGTGCGATTACAAGCATCGGCAGTCATCTGACACAGCAACTGGTTGCGAACTCCACCACCCACGATGTGGATCGTCTCCAATCGATAGCCCAATAAATCTTCAAGCATTCCTAAACAGATTCGGTAACGCATCGCCAATCCCTCAAGGATTGCTCTTGCGATCGCACCATCCGTCGACGGAACTGTCTGCCCAGTTTGTTTCATGTAGGCTAGAACTGAATCAAGCATGTCGTCTGGAGCAACAAACGACGCATGTTGTACATCGATCCAATGCTGCAATGGCTTCGCTTCTGTGGCCAAGGTCGCCAAAGTCGTCCAATCGTATGGCTTACCTCTTCGTTGCCAACTCGCTCGGCACTGTTGTAGCGGCCACAACCCTGCAATGTTCTTGAGCAATCGGACACTGCCGTTCGCACCACCCTCATTCGTAAAATTAAGTTCTGCACACTTACTATTCAGTCGTGGTTCGCTCAACTCCACCCCCATGAGCGACCAAGTCCCACTACTGATATAACACCAATTCGGCTTGCTCTGCGCGAATCCATCTGCGGGAACTGCCAGCACCGCCGCACCTGTATCGTGTGTTGCCGGAACGATTGTTCTTGCGTTCTCTGATAAACCGATCCGATTGCGTATGTGTGATCGAACTGGCCCGAGATTATGACCAGGCTGTACTGGCGTTCCAAATAACTTCGATGGAATCTGCAAACGATCCAAGACTTTCGTTGACCATCCACCACCACCTGGCTGAAGCATCTGTGTCGTCGATGCGTTGGTGAACTCATTAACTTTTTCGCCGGTAAGCATCCAGTGAAAAAAGTCGGGGATCATTAAAAACCGATCGGCAATATCCAAGATCGGGGATTGTTCCACACGCATGCTGTATAGCTGATAAAGCGTGTTGATTTCCATGAATTGAATACCGGTCTCCTGGAAAATTTCTTCCCGGGATATCTGCTGAAAAGCTTGGTCCATCAACCCTCTGGTTCGAGAATCACGATAACAAAACGCTGGTCCTACAAGATCGTCGTTGCGGTCAAGCAGAACATAGTCGACTCCCCAAGTATCCACCCCCAACGTTACGATGTGATCTCGATATTCCTCAACCGCTTTACCCAATCCGGTTTCTACTTCCTTCCAAAGTGTCAACAGGTTCCAAAGCAAGCGATTCCCAATCTGCATCGGGGCGTTTTCAAACCGATGAACATCCTTGAGCAATATCTGATCACCTCGCAATTCAGCAGCAATGACTCGGCCACCTGAGGCTCCAAGATCGATCGCGAGTGCAATATCCGGGTGGTCCATTTCGTTTAAACTTTCTAACAAGGAGTTATACTTACAATCCGAGTACCAACGATCTACATCGCTTGCTTGATCTGTGCTTTGATGCCGGAACGCAATTCCGAATTACCCAGTACTTCATCTAGTCGCTGAACAACAGACTCAATCACCGTCTGCTGTTCGGGCGAAAGTTCTTGCTTCTCTCCAAAGCGCTTCGCATAAAAGGCTTCTGATATCACAGGCATATCCAACTGTAGCCCAACACGCTTAATGGTGCTGTCAACCCAGCCCAAATACTCCTGGGGTGTTTGCGATACCGCACGCTGAAACCCTAATCGACGTAGTTGCTTGCTTACCTTTTCATAAAACTCAATCCGCGAGCGAACCCGCTGACGCTGAAGTCCCGTACCTCGCAATTTCCGCTGCATCCACGTTGGCATTAGCGACGGAAGTATCTTCCACGCACCAAACAATAATAATCCACTTAAGAATACACCCACTGCAACGCGCCAAGAAAACCAACGATCAGGAGAGAGAAAACCACCGACAAAACGACTATCCTGCATCCGTGTTAACAAGGATTGCAACTGCAGATAAAAATTCGCATACGATCCCTCAGACGATTCACCAAACAAAGAAAACAAGCCACCTTGTTTTGACTTGTCCATGTTGATCACCATCTCATTCCACAAATCTTGCATCGCATCGAGCGTCTGAGTACTCGAAACTTTCAACGTTCCCCCGGCATTGGAACCATTAACCGGTGGAGTCGGGTCCAGACGCAACCAAACCCCCCGCGTAACCCAAGGCGGAAGTAGCACGCTTGCTCGCACCGAATCCTCCGCCTCTCGAATTTCATTCGCTGTGAAATACGCTTCCACCCATACGTGTGCGTGATTTTGGGAAACTTGGAAGTATCCCCCAAGATCGTTGTACTCACTCGGACGAAACCCAATGACCAACCGAGTTGGTACATTCATCGAACGCAACATCAACGCCAATGCACTCGCAAAATACTGACAATGCCCCCGCTTTTTATTCAAAACAAAATCAGCAATCGGATCGATTCCAGGGTCTCGTGGACCTGTAAGCGTCAACGTATAATCGTAAGCGCCACTGTTGGCTAAATAATCTTCAAGAAACAATGCTTTCGACAATCGACTGTTCAATGGAAGCTTGCTCGTTCCAAGTACCCGTTCAATCTCCGGACGCATGACCTCTAAGGCTTGCGGAAACAAAGTGATTTCCTCTCCATACGTCGATAGCGTGCTCGGCTGTTTGTCCTCGTAAACATCCGATTGATCCTCAAGTACCGGCGTCTCCTGTCCAACCAAGAAGGCATACGTCAAGAAGGAATACCTTCGCTTCGGTGGACGGTCACTAACCGCCTCTGGCCGCGTATCGATCATACGCCAGTCACGCCGAGCTGTACGAAATGGGTTCTTCTCCGTTTGCGCATACGGTGGCAATGAACATACTACGTCACCAAAAGGCGACCGCTCCGCAACATGAACCCGAACCGCATCACGCCGCACCAATAAGTCCGTATCAAGCTCTTTGGGTATATGTAATTCTCGGAACGGCAGCGATCGGCGCTGATAATTGTATCGATCACCCGGTTGCCAACTTCCTTGCCCCGGACCGTCTATATAACGATGAACTACCGTCCCGCGAATGTACGGAGGCTGGTTCGGACGATACGTCTTGCCGGTTAGCTCATTGGTCAACGTCATACGAAATGCAGGAGCATCATTCTGCAAGATTTTCCCAATGGTCGAGAACGAAATCTGATCGCTAAAGCCAACCCGATTCCCCCCCCAACCTAACCCCTCGCCCTCCCAAGTCTCACTGTAGAGTCGCGGTAACATGTAAAAGAACCCAATTGAAAACACAAGCATCGCCGTGGCAAACGGCAGGATGCTCTTCCACCAACTCACGGGCATGTAGCTCTGGCTAGATACTAAAGACGCACTTTGCGAAGCTCGAAACTCCAAACCCGATGCCCTCACCGTCGGTGTCTTCTCGCGTCCAAGCCAATGCACGGCCCTGGCAAACCAATTCGTCGATTCGGTCAATGCCTCGTTATGACGTTGATAGGAAACGTACTGTGCCAACGCCATCAATGCAGCACTTCCCACGGCCAATACAGGCAACATCAAGATGCCGTACAGCACATTGTCGTTGACCAACGCAGCGACGACTAACTCCAATAGCAAAAACACTCCCCACTGCTCAAATACCCGAGTCTCTTTCTTCTGAAAATACAAAGGCAACTGCACATACACCAACAGATTTCCCACCCATAACAATCGATCGGGATTCATATTGGTGACAAACTCATATCCTGCCAGTAAAGCACCCAGAATCATCCCCGCATATACGACGTATCGCGGCAAAACGAAGACACCCGTACGATCTGTTAAGAAGTATGCAGCTGTTGAACAACAAATCACCAGCGCAGGCAAATACCAGGAGTTCTGTCCTAGACCGACGAGCAGTGCGGCGATCGTAGAAAACAACCCAAAGCAAAATGTCAAACGTCGAAAGTTGTACTGCTGGTTCGATACCATCCTAAACCGCCTTCGTGAACTACCTCCAACCAAACAAACGCTCAATACGATGGATTATCCATAACAGTGTCCCCAATAGGAACAGCAAGACAATCAACACCCATGGTGCAATCGTCGCGGGAAAAATCCAATCACGCGTCATGCCCCACACACGCTTCCAATCCAGCATCAAGTATACCGACGCCGCACTTAAATAGGGACCAAATGGAGTCCGGTTATCCCCGGTTAGCAGCAATCGAATCAAAACGATCACAATTCCAAACAGGGGCGCTAAAAAGAAAGCCAACCACACCAACTGCCATCCCAAAAATGCACCCACCATCGCCATGAGCATCACATCGCCAAACCCCAAAGCCTCCATCCCCAAAACCTCAGTCGCGACAATGCGAAAAGCCCACACGAGAAATCCACCCAGACACATCCCCACCATACTGCTGACCAACCGATCCCAACTATCCGAAGGCAATAGGAAGTAACCTATCGGTAGAAAGATCCAACCAGCCAACAACATCATTCCCACCATTCGCAAATTTCCGGCCTGCCAAAAACGCACCCAAGCATACACAAAAGCCTTTTTCCAACCCCGCCGTGTGATCCACGGAAAGTCCACCAACGAGAGGCATCCTAACGACCAGCAGAAAACCACCAACAGCAATGAAAAGAGTTGCCCCTGCCGCCAAGCCAAAGGAATGCTCTCCGGCGAATTTGCATGCAACGATCGTACAACCTGTGTAAAGGGCGGTTCAATCAATTGAACCTGCTCTAGAAAATTCCATCCGTTAAAAAATGTCGACCCAAATAAACCAATCAACGTTCCAGGTACCGTGACCACATCAGGTATCATCCGCTCATCGAAATCGATGAACGTTGCAATCGTTAGCAAAAATAACAGGATCACCAAGCTGTTGTACTGGGCCCACAATAACGCTGTGGCTTGCCCACCAACCTCAACACTCACACCGTCCGGAACCCCATTCCCCTGACGTAGCCAACTAAAAACGCCAACGATCACCCACGGGAAAAACAACTCAATCAACGCGGGCCTTACCCAAAACCAACGGCCAAACTGCTGCACGTCCTCCGCTCGCTTGGATCTCAAGTACCATCCAACCACCGGAAGCCGCTCAGCCCAATGAAGTTTGCCCAAGTCCCCAGTTCGCTTCTGCCATGATGAAATCGCGGGGGAATAGTATGACCAACGATAAATCGCATCGTTGATCCAAAGACTTGCAAGAATTCCTATTGCGAACAGTAACAAGAAGAGCCCAAATGGTTCAAACATCTTCTCTCCTCATGTTAAGGACTACCGCCTAGTCATTCACTCCGCTACCGACCTGTTTCATTGTAGTCGAATTGTGCGTTGACTGGTTCGCCCTACTACCATCCGCATGGCACTCTAACCTCTGTAGTCAGCAATCTAAATAGCCAGCGACCAATACCACTCCACTATCTGAAATGCCACGTCCTCCGCGGTATGGCCTTCTACGTCAACTATCCAATCAGCAGTATCCCTGTACAAAGGTTCCCGCACCCTCATCACTTGCTCAATCTCGCTAACAACATCTTGTCCAGTCAAACTCGGGCGCACTTTCCCTGCCCCCTGATCAAGCCCAATGCGCTCGGCAAGAGTCTTGTGCGAACACCGCAACCAAACAGTCCATCCCGATTCACGGAGAATGCGGCGATTCCCGTCTCGCAAAATCGCCCCGCCACCAAGAGAAATTACATGTGGTTCGAGCTCAACGCATTCTTGCAAACAACCCGTTTCAACATCACGAAAAGCGCCTTCGCCACGCCGTTGGAAAAAATTAGTGATGGTCTCCCCGAGAGAAAGCTCGATTTGGTGATCCAAATCAAGCCAAGGAAGCTTTAGTGCAGAGGATGCCAACCGACCCACAGTGGTTTTTCCACTGCCCCGGTAGCCGACGAGAAATAAATGCCGACGCAAGTTACTGGCGGTCAAGCGATTTCATCAACCTGTGGCTGGCCAACTTAGCCAACAATCGACGTGATCTTCACTCGCGTGTACTTTTGACGGTGACCCGTACGTGCATCGAAGTTCTTTCGGCGACTGAACTTTTGAATGAAGACTTTCTTGCCTTGCTCAAGCCCGACAACTTCAGCCTTAACAACAGCACCAGTGAGCGTTGGTTGGCCGAGCTTCAAACCAGCATCGCTGCCAATCGCCAAAACGCGGTCAAAATCCAATGAGTCACCCGTCTCGGCTGCCTCGCGGAAGTCGATGTCCAACAACAATCCTTCGGTGACTTTGTATTGACGGCCGCCGTCGCTAATGATCGCGTACATGATTTTGAAACTAATCCAAAAAATACAAATTCCAACAAATCGGGAAAATCTAGGTCGAGGAGTTTAACCTCCTTCTATCTTTTCGTCGAGTCCATTTCGCCCACATCACTATCATCCCCCCCGTTTTCCTCGGAGCAGTTCACAAGCTGAATTCCTCCGCTACATTTCAAGCATGCCAGACTTGAACCCTGCACAAGCCGATGCCGTGGCCACCCTCGGCGGCCCTCTCCTCGTCCTCGCCGGTGCCGGCACTGGAAAAACACGTGTAGTTACCTTTAGAGTAGCAAATCTAATAAAGCACAAGACCGCGCCGGATCGCATTTTGGCAGTGACCTTTACGAATAAAGCATCCCTGGAAATGCAGGAGCGGATCGGCCACCAACTGAAGCTACCCAAACGGGTAAAACGTGGGCAAAAGCCCATACCCAGACCGCAAATCGGTACATTCCACTCCCACTGCGTTCAAATCCTCAAACGCTGGACCCACGCCCTCGGCTACCCAGAAAAATTTACCATTTACGACCGCAGCGACGCAGAAAGTGTCGCGCGCACCGTTCTGCGGGAAATTCGAGTCCATGAAAATACGCTCTCTCCCGCGGACTTTCTGAACATTGTCAGCCGCTGGAAGAACGCCGGCGTCCGCCCTGAACGCGCAGACTCGGCAGCTGTGAATGATCAAGAACATATCGCCGCTAGTGGATTTCGCCGCTATCAGCGAGCTCTGAAACTTCAAGCTGCATTCGATTTCGACGACCTTCTTGTCTTCGCCGAACAACTCCTAACGGAGAACGAACAAGTCCGTCTTGCGGAATCGCAGCGCTACGATCATATCCTCGTGGATGAATATCAAGATACGAATGGGTGCCAATATAGAATCATCAAAGCCCTCGCGCAAGATCATCGCAACTTGTGCGTTGTCGGTGACGACGATCAGTCAATCTACGGCTGGCGAGGTGCGGAAGTAAAACACATTCTAAATTTCCGCAAAGATTGGCCCGAAGCCAAAGTTGTACGGCTGGAAGAAAACTATCGATCCACAGACGCCATCCTAAGCATGGCAAACCGATTGATCGTGTTCAACCGAGAACGACACGACAAAGTGCTCCGCCCGGCTCGTCCAAACGGAAAACCTCCTCGAGTCCTCCAGTTCCCTGGTGAAAATGAAGAAGCCAAAGGTGTTGTAGAAGAAATCGCTGATCGGATCAAACGAGACAAATCCGTTACTGCAGGTGACTTCGCAATCCTCTTCCGGACCAACGAACAACCTCGCCCCTTCGAAATGGAACTTCGCCGACAGAGCGTCCCGTACGTTATCACCGGTACTCAGTCCTTCTTCGACCGAAAAGAAGTCCGCGATTGCCTTGCTTATCTGCGTTGGATCGATACGCCGGATGACGAGCTCGCACTGCTGCGTGTGATCAATGTTCCACCACGTGGATTGGGAGCCGGTAGTGTTGACAAACTCCTTGCACAAGCAGTCAGCACCTCGACCAGCGTCTGGAAAGTAGTGAATGATCCAGCATTTGTTGGTACGCTTCCCACCGCCGCACAACGAGGTATCGAAACTCTAAAGTCACTTCAAAAACAATACAGCCAAGTATTTCACAGCCAACCGTTGGCCTCCTCTGAAACAGATTCTCATCCTTTTGCTTCAGCTGATGCAGAATTGACCACTGCTTCCGAAAACTCATACGAGGCACCTTCTGAGGATGCCGCTGGTGATGACGACGCGAGCCTCATGGCTGACGGTTTGATGAAGTTGCTTAATTCCCTGAAGTATCGAGAAGAAATTCAGCGGCTTTACAGCGACCCCGAAGAGTCCGCGATGCGAATCGCCTCGTTGGAATCCGTCTTTAACGCAATCGGTCAATACGAGTTCAGCAATACCGAACCTTCTCTCGACGGCTTCCTTACCTCCGTAACACTTTCAGGACGCGAGTACGGAAGCTCCAAAGAAAAGAGCCAGGGGCTGAACGCCGTTTCCCTAATGACCTATCACAGCGCGAAGGGGCTTGAATTCCCCATCGTTTACATGATCGGAATGGAAGAAGGCGTTCTGCCGCATCGAAGATCAATCTCGGAGGAGCTCGATAGTGTCGATGAAGAACGTCGCCTCTGCTACGTCGGTGTCACTCGAGCTCAAGATGAATTGACCCTTACGTTACCGCAAAGCCGATTTAAATGGGGAAAACCACGACCGACCTATCCAAGTCGGTTCCTCTATGAGTTGACTGGCCAAGCGGATAATCCCAATCGCGCAAAAGCCATCCAAGCTGCACTGGACGACGCCCGGAAACAGCGAAAAACTCGCTGAATTTCTTGGCTTTCTTATCTCAGAAGCGGACTGCACTTGCGGTCAAGTGCTCTGATGGCCTACAAGCCAGTTGCCAAGGTCTATTCATTTAAGGCAGGAGCCGATTCCCTTCCATGGCCAATTTCAAGTCCCCTACAAATACGGCGAAAAAGCCGACCAGGACCATTGATAAGTCCACCGCGCAGCGCATTGCTGAAACCATCCTGCTCTTCGCCCCGGCCCCCATTCGCGCTATCGCTTCGACTCCCCTTGGCTCTAAAATATTCCTCACCGTTCTAACCGGACTTCTAACTACCGGTGCGCTATCTGTCGATTGGGAAGGCGGTGTTCCAAAAATCCAATGGCACCGTGACAAACTTCCCGATGCCAAAGAACAAGTCACCCAGGATCTTCACCAGCAAGGGGTTCAGTGGCAACAGACATCGAATGGTCTTGCTGTCAATTACAACGGACAGCAATATCCTGTCCCTGTTCAAAGCTTACCAGGCTACCAACAACAAGATCATGGATATCCGCAACATCAAGTTCCCCAACAAGGTGCCCCGCAACAGGGGCAGTGGTACCCACAACCCCCGCTGAATCTCCCACCACCCCCCAACGGTGGATTCTATCCGCCAGCGCCACAACAACAGGTGCCCCCGAATCCATACGCCCCTCAACCTGGGTATGTACTGCCACCCGGCTACGCGCCTCCACCGGGCTATTCCGCTCCACCGGGCTATTCCGCTCCACCGGGCTATTCCGCTCCACCGGGCTATTCCGCTCCACCGGGCTATTCCGCTCCGCCGGGTGCATACTCAGCCGGTCCCGGCCCGGTCTACCCTCCTGGATATGTGCGCTAATCGCGATACTGAATACCATTTCTTTGACCTATAACCAGAAACCCTTCTGGTCTACGTGGGTTAAAATCTTGAACCGCGTCTAAGACGTTTCCTCGAACATCGCGTTCGCTTCACACATTGCTCCGTTACCTAAAGGACGCTCCCATGAAGGGATCGCCCCAACAAACTGGGTTGTCCGCATTCGCCATTGCTACGCTCGCAATGGTGATATTGGGCTCCCTTGCACTGATTTGGACTCTGGCTCGCAATTGGCCGAGTCTCAGTTCAAAGAATCCCGCTGTCGTCGAAACGTCGATTTCTTCCATTGGGGCAGATCTCCCAGGTAACAACCCGAAGTTAAAGGAAGTCGACCTAGCAGCACTGAAAAGACTGCTCGATACACATCTTGATCGTACCCAATCCCAGGTCGATGCGCTTGAAGAATTAGGCTACCCGTCCATCGATGCACTCTTTGCACGCGCATTCACCCAGGTTCACTCCTACTCCGAAACATGTTTGAGTTGGTCGAGCAAGTGGCGTTTCATCCGTGATCGCTTGCCATGGAGTGACGGTACCGAACACGAGCGATTCCTTAAGCAAAAGTTCGAGGAACAACTTCTCTCACCCGCGCAGCTCGAGCGAGCAATCCGACAATCAGTCCTCGAACGCTTTGCCAAAGTCAGAGATCTTGAAAATGAGATGCTCCTTCGCATGCGAACCGATATCGCTGACCTTCCCGAATACGCAACAATCAACACGACTTCCGATGATCAGCTTGCATCTGAATTTCAAGCCGCATTGCGATCTGCCGCAGAAACTGTCTCTGATGACCTATCCTCAGATATCGAAAGCCAGCTCGTCTCCCTCGTCGCAGGAGAAGTTCTTGCGCAAGTCGCGGTGCGGCTGGGAGTTTCCGCTGGAGTCCTCGGAACAGGAGCCGCATCGGGCTGGGCCACCTTCGGAATTGGGCTTCTCGCTGCCATCGTTGTCGACCAGATCGTCTCTAGACTCTGGGATTACTTCGCTTCCCCCGAGCTGGAACTCTCGATTGAACTCTCTCAGAGCCTATCCCAACTAAAAAAGTTGATTTGCAACGGAGACTCTGAAACAATAGGGTTAGATGGGCAACTCAAAGTATGGTCCCTTCAACGCGCTAACCTCCGCAAGCAAGCTATCTACAACCTTTTTAATCTACCCACGGAACAACAGCCGCCCTCTGTTCCAGATGCCACCCCCTAATCGCACTCGTCTCATTCCAATCAAACTTCCGAGTAAAATTCCGCAAAGTACTCCCATGAATCTTCCAACAACTTACAAAGCGTTTCGCCTCTTGACGGCTATCCTCATTTGCTCGTGCCTCACACCTTTCCCGTGCAATGCCGTCGCCCAAGGCAAGCTCGGCATCGCCAAAGAAGTTGTCGAACAACTTGCAAAGAAATTTTCTAAAGAAGTGTCCGAGGAGGGTGTCGAAAAACTCACCGCCAAAGTTCAATCCGTACTCGCACGAACTGGCGACGAAGGTATTGAAGCGATCGAAAAAGTTGGCCCGCGAGCCGTCAAATTACTCGAATCCAGTGGCGATGAGATTGCATCTGCAGCAAAACTGCTTGCAAAACACGGTGATGAAGCCATCGAGGTACTCGATTCCCCCGTTCGTCGTGGCCTTCTTGCTACCCTTGGCGATGATGCCGGAGAAGCACTTGTTAAACATGGTGTTGTGGCCGAGAAAGTACTCACGGCAAGCGGAGCTCCTGCCGCCCGCGCGCTGACAAATCTCTCCTCCCAAAATGCACGCCGACTGGTCATGCTCTCCGACGATGCCGCTACCGCAAAAATCGCTTCCAGTCCGGATGTCTTGGGTGTGCTTACTCGTTATGGTGACAAAGCGATGGATTTCATTTGGCGCAATAAACTCGCGCTCTCCACGGCCTCAGTCCTCGCTGCTTTTATCGCGAACCCAGAACCCTTCCTCGACGGAACACTTCAACTAGCAGAAACTGGACTCGAGACGATTTCGACCAACGTAGCAAAGCCTATCGCAGAGAAAATTGGAGCCAACACTCAGTGGACCCTTGTCCTGATTTTCGCCACTCTTTGTGCCGCAATCCTCTTGGCTTGGCGATTTCTACGTAAACCTACCAAGCCTTCAACAACGTCCTCAAATTGATAGGCTGTAATTCAATTGTGCGTGCGCCAACACTCCGCCATTGCTGGAGAAATGCATGAAGGTCGTTTGATGAAATCCCCCCATGCTCGCACCAATAGGGCTCGTATCTGTTTCTTTCGGACTGTTTCGATCCTTAAGGTCATGAGGCTAAGTCAGGTGCACCTTTGGTCATACGGTCAGCGAGATCGCTGACCGTATGACCGAAACAAGCAGAACAAGATCTGAAGCTAGAGAACATCAAATTATTCATAAATCGGAAAGTAACATCCAAATGCTTGTTCGCAAAAAACACCTGGATCATTAAAACGTTGTCCTCGATCCAGTGCGGCAATCGAATCCATTTGAGCTCGGTTTAACTCAAAATCAAACAACGAAATGTTCTCCTTTAATCGCTCAAGCTTCTCTGTCTTCGGAATCACTGCAGTGCCACGCTGAACACCCCACCGTAAAACAACTTGGGCCGGCGTTCGTTGCACCGCTTCGGCAATTTCCAAAACACACGGCTGCAACAACACCGATTCGTTCGCTTGTGCCATCCCCAATGGAACATAAGACGGTGCACCTAATGGTGAAAACGCTGTCACTGCTATTTCTTCTTGTTCGCAATAGCGTATTAGCTTGGGCTGAACCAAATAAGGATGCGACTCGATCTGGAGCACCGAAGGTCGCTTTGATGCCGTCGATAACAAATCGCGGATTAACGATACACCAAAATTGCTCACTCCAATGCTTCGCACCAACCCCGCCTCCACCAATCGCTCCATCGCTCCCCAAGTCTCTGCGATGGGAACACTATCCGGAATCATCTTTGGCGATTCCACCTGAGGATCGAAAAACCAACCCGCCGGATATCGATGCTCAAAGGGGACATAAGCCAACGCAATCGGAAAGTGAATCAAATAAAGATCCAAATGATCGACTTGAAGATCCCGCAAAGTCCTTTCGCATGCTCTCTGTACGTGCGACGCTCGATGGTACGTATTCCAAAGCTTGCTGGTTATCCACAAATCTTCTCGGCCACATAACCGATCTCGCAGCACCCTTGAGATCCCCTGACCAACCTCCGGTTCGTTCCCATAGTCCGCCGCACAATCCAAATGCCGATACCCCAACCGGACTGCGTCGTAAGTCATCTGTGCAGTGCTCGCATTAGGAATCTTCCAGAACCCTAGCCCCACACTCGGTATCGAACGGTGAGCATTCGGTGCACAGATCAATTCATTCGACCCTGTATTCATAATCCAACGACCTTTCTCACAACGATTCAAAACAGGTACTTCCCGGAGCAATTCAGTGAAAAACTTGCAAGGCAACTTCGGAAAAACGGCCAAGCAGTATTGCCTAGCAAGGGGGAGTAGTGCAAGCTACATCCCGACGGTTTAACGGCAGTTTTCAAGAGAATTGGGCGGAGAGAATCCTACAGTGAAAGTTACATTACGAGCAACTTACTTGGACAAGCTACTTCAAACTGCGATGGGTTTTGCCATCGGAACTGCTTGCTTGACAGCTATCGTCACCCCAATCGGGTGCAATTCGGAAAAACCAGCAACAGAAATCAGTTCTGCAACCAGCGGATTCCGCCCAGCTGATGCTCCCGCTACCCCAAAGAGTTCAACTGCCTCAAATCCAACCGATAAACAGCCGAACGCCTCGCCTTCGCAAGCCAGCTCTACGACGAGCGGAATTCCAGGCGGAGCACCGAGTGCACCGTCGCTCCCATCCTTTACGCCAGGCCAAGCAGATCCCGCTCTGGCTGAAAAAAGCTACATGACGCTCAAGATGATCCAAGCTGATAAACCGGAAGCTTGGCTAGCCTTCCTCGGTAGTATTGATCGCGCAATGCGGGAACTCCAAACCGATGCGGGGCAACGCCTGATCAATAGCGACACAGTCTTGAGCCGCGGTATGGAACTTGCCCGGATGAAACAAACCGCCGCCGACTCCCTCAGAAACGTCGCCGCTTCGGAAGACCAAACGGCAAAAAGCTGGATTGGTAAACTCGAAGCCCTCGCGCAAATGGCCGCCTTCAAGGATGTCCCTTCCGCTGATGAACTTCGAAATCTCTCCAAACAACTCAGTACTAACGAAGACGCTAAAGTCGCCGGACTAGCAAGACGCCTGCAACTGATGACTACCGTCATCGACTTTCAAAACCAAGCTGCGAGCACCGAACAAGTCATGGGCTTGGCAAAGGACCTGCTTGAAAAAGCAGATGCAAACGACGCAACCTTGTTCATGGCAGTCGCACAAGCTGCCAAAGCCCTTGATGGTGCTGCTTCAACAAGTCCCGCGGCTAGAGAACCATCTGCACCAAAAGATCCAAATGCTCTAGCATGCGATGAACTCGTCAATACGATCGAAGCGAAATACCGCGATGTGCCAAATCCAAATCTCGGTATGAGCGCTTGGCAAATGAAAATTCAACGCCTCCCAGATTTCGAATCCTACTTGACCATTCTCGATACCCGCCAAGCCATGGCCGCAGATCCCGCAGCTTTAACCGCTAGCGCAAAGAGCCTCATGGAAAAGATTCCTTCCCCCTGGACCGCGATGGCACTCGGCCAGTGCGCAAATCAATTCGAATACTCTGGTAATCTCGACGTCGCCAAAGGGCTGCTGGATATTGCAGCCACCCAACTCGAATCGACGAAAACTCCAGAACTGAGAGAACAAATTGAACTAGCCGTTAATGGATACAAAACCCGCACCGAAACTATCGGTAAGCCACTTGACCTTTCCGCACTAGTCGACACCCAAGGCAAACCATTCGACAAAGCCAAGTATGAAGGTAAGGTCGTCCTTGTTGACTTCTGGGCGACTTGGTGCGCTCCTTGTATCCAAGAAATCCCGAATATCAAAAAGGTCTACGACGAAAAACATGCGGATGGTTTCGAAGTCGCTGCAATCAACCTCGATGATCAACGCTCTGATCTCGAATCATTCCTGGCCCAACAGCCAACACCTTGGTCAGTCTTTGTCAGCGGCGATCCAACGAAGTCCGGAATGAAAACTCCTTTGGCGGAAGACCTTGCTGTCTCTGCGATCCCCTTCACCCTACTGATCGGTCGGGACGGAAAAGTTGCGGCAATACACGTACGTGGAAAAGCAATCGAAACCAAAGTTAATGAACTGCTGTCAGCAAGATAACTTCTAACGAAGGAAACTGACTAAGGAGATCAACATGGGCCCGTTTTGGATCTTTCTGATCCTAGTCGCCATCTCTATCACCTCCCAAATCGTCACGAGTATCGCGGAAAAACGACGTATCGCTGCGTTACTCAAGTCGGTTAATGAGGCTGGTTTCGAAGCCACAAGCTCTCTTCCCGAAGTCGACGCAGAACGGTACTTCGGTTTCGAACTTTCCAAAAAAGGACGAATCTCTCCCGTCCACTTCGCCATCGTCGTCGAAACCGATGTAACACGAGTTACCGTCTTTGAACAGCGCATCGTCATCGGCTCAGGAAAAAGCAAATCCTCGAAATCCTTCGTGGGAACCTTGGTGCACGACATGCGAGTGCAAGCCCCGAGTATCACGGTAACCACCCGACAATTTTTAGCGTCAATCTCTAAAATCCTCGGCGTGAGCTACATCGAGTTTGACGAAAAAACAGAATTCGACGATCGATACGCAGTACGGGGGAAACCCGTCGAGTCCGTAAAAAACTACCTCAACACTTCCCGGCGAACCCAACTGATCGACCTGAGGCTTAGGGAATTTGGGTTCAATCAAAATACAATGCTGATCGTCGAATGGGATCAGAAAATCAGTCTCGGCAACTATCAAGACTTCATCCGTAAAGGCCTAGACTTACTTTCCGTTGCCCGTTCTTAACCACTGAGTCGTATCGCCGCGACTATCGCTTGCGCCATCCCAGCCGAATCTGCGATCCCTTTCCAAGCAATATCATGGGCAGTGCCGTGCGCAACGCTCGTTCGCACGATGGGCAGGCCAAGTGTAATGTTGACCGCTTCAAACATATCCAGCAACTTCAAAGCGATATGCCCCTGGTCGTGGTACATCGCGACAACTGCGTCGAAGTCACCTCTGGCCGCTCTTGGCATCAGCGTATCGACTGCCCAAGGCCCAGAAACATCGATTCCCAAGTCGCGAGCCTGACGTACCGCGGGAGCGATGATCTCAATCTCCTCACGCCCGAATCGCCCTGATTCTCCCGAGTGGGGATTCAAAGCCGTCACGGCAATTCGAGGTCGGCGTTCCACTTGCGCCGAAATCAACTTGGAAAAGTAATTTTCGGTAAGCTGAATCGTTCGAAGAATATTCTCTTGAGTGATCCAATGAAAAATTTCTCGCAACGCCATGTGAAGGGTAACGTGAATTACCCCCAAACCAAACGGACCACCGTGATTTGGCTTGCCAGGAGGTAGATACAACATCATTGCAGTATTCTCTACGCCGCATAGATGCGCCAATAACTCGGTATGACCAGGCCAGTGGTGCCCAGCTAACTCCATCCCCTTTTTCTGCAAGGGAGCGGTTACCATCGCCGCTAAACGCCCCGCACGACATAGCTCGGTAGCACGCAACAAACAGTCATACGCAGCTTGCCCACCACGCGCATCGATACGACCATCCAGTGCAGATTCACTCTCCTCTCGGGCTGCTTGCAAACATGCAATTCGTTTAGGCATTCCATCGCAAGCTGATGATGCCGCGCTATGCACCGTTTCTACTTGCTCCCAATTTTCACAAGCCTCAAACGTCAGATCTACTTGCATCACACGGGCAGCGCGCTGCAGGATCGAAGCCCTTCCAATGACCACCGCAGTCCATGGCACTGCTCCGACTCTCTGAGATAATGACGGGCTCCCGAGCGCCCCAGCGATCACCTCTGGGCCAATTCCAGTTGGGTCGCCCATCGTGATCCCAATACATCGCTGAAATCTGGATATGTTCATGTACTCTCGCAGTTAACCTATTCGACAATCGAGCTCATCGAGATTCTAGAACACGCTCAATCGCGCGATCCAATTCGCCAACTCTTGTAGCCCCTAACCACGTCTCCACAATTTTCATTTCCTTGTCGAGCAACATCGTCATCGGATAAAGAAATCCCTGCCTCCCAATCATATTGGCAATCTGTACACGCGAGTACATTGCAGGGTCAGAGTACACCGGCATGTCTCCTCCTACACCCTGTAGGAAATACTTGGTATCGAACTCCAACTCCTCAAGATTCTCCGGTACCGCCTGCCCGCAAGACACGCTGATAACCACCAATCGCGGATCATCTTTGTACTTTCGCTGTAACTTAATCACCTCTGGATACTCTGTCATACATGGTGGACACCAAGTCCCCCAGAAGTGAATCAACTTGTACTCACCTCTTGCCATAGCAACGGAAGCTGACTCTTGCGTATTCAACAATGGTTTGAAGTCCAATTCACCTACCTTCTGTCCGACAAGCTTATTTCGCTCCCTGCCCAAGAAAATCAATCCACTGATTCCCAAGAGCATAAAAAGCGCAGCGTATAGCAAATATCGATAAGCGGTCGCGGATTGACGCTCCGTGCCTTGAACCTTTGCCTCCATTCCTCCGGAAAGAATTGCCGAGTTTTGGTCGTTTTGAGTTTCGCCAGATGGTTCCATGTTTTCTTACCGTAATTCGTGAGTCAGTAGGAAGGAAATCAAACAAAATTCTCCCCAGACGCCCGTATGATAGCCTCACTGACAGCTTCGGCTAGGGTTTTCATTGGAACTTGATTCCCCCGGAATCTCTGCGACAATTCCACCAACTGACCGTCAGCGGGCAAGGAATACCGGATATATCGACTGCCACCGGAGAAGGACACGGAGAAAACGGACCATGCGATGCCCCTTTTGCGGAAATGATAATGACGGCGTAAAGGACTCACGTAACGTCGAAGACGGTCGTGCGATTCGCCGCCGACGCTACTGTAACCACTGCCAACGACGTTTCACCACCTACGAACGTGTCGAAGGTCTTCTTCAAGTCCGTAAACGGGACGGAACTTGCCAAGACTTTAGCCGCGCAAAGATCGAACGTGGCCTCTCTCAAGCTTGCTGGAAACGAAAAATTAAACCAGAAGATATTCAGCAGATGGCTATCGAGATAGAGGTCCACGTGCTTGATCATTACGAGAGAGAAGTAACCTCCGAAGACATCGGAAACCTCTGCATGCAACGACTCCGTAGCTTCGACGAAGTCGCATTCGTTCGCTTCGCAAGCGTCTACCGCAGTTTTCGCGATGCCCAAGATTTCGTGAAAGAACTCTCCCCGATTCTTCCTGCTCATCCTAACAACTCAGGCGCAGAGGATGACGATAAAACAAGACCGTCTCGGAACCCCAACCCACGCCCACCGAAATCCCCTCGATAAGCATTTGCAACAACAAGTTACTGCTTACCAACGCCGAGTTGTTTACCAAAGCCGACGCGCCATCGGATCCCGATCATACTGTCTTCGAAGAATCGAATCTGGCTCCTGTGGCAATTGCATGCGATAGAAAAGTGCTGCTACCACTCCCGCCACGAATCCTCCAACGTGTGCTAGATACGCGACCCCGCCTGCACTCGCTGTCGTTGAAGCGATCGATCCAACAGAACTGAACAACTGCATCGCGATCCATAATCCCAACACGTAGATCGCAGGGATCGTAATGATGTGGTACAAAAAAACCGCATTAACGCGGTTGTGCGGAAACAGCACCAAATAAGCTCCCATCACTCCAGCAATTGCCCCCGAAGCTCCAAGATTCGGGATCACACTCCCAGGTGACATCGCAATCTGCGCAAAACTCGCAACTATCCCAGATATCAAGTAAAAGGCTAAAAACCACTTGTGTCCAAAACGATGCTCGACGTTGTTCCCGAAAATCCATAAATATAGCATATTGCCCGCTATGTGGCCCATTCCTCCATGCATGAACATCGACGAAAGCAACGTTAACCATATCGGCGTCGGACCGGGTGCCTGCGGAATTTCCACCCGCTCTTCGCGACCTCCAGTCATCGGCGAATTGACCACGATCTCCTGCGGCTCTACCAAATCCACACCTGACGTGATCTCTTTAGGTATTACACTCCAACCATAGGTGAATTCAGGATTAGAAAGCTGCACAAAGAACAACACAATGTTCGCAGCCAAAAGCGTGTATGTAACATACGGGACGATCGACACGTCACGATCGTCATCGCTAATTGGAAATAACATCGATTGCCTCAGGCTATATAAAGAAACATTTAACCAACACCTAACCCGCACCACGGCAGACTCAGGGTAGCCGAGCTACTTGCAATTCGCAAGTTCGACCGAGCGTTAACAGTCGCGTTCTGCGATACTCAAGCACTCCCCCTGCGATTTTCGTTACCGCGAAAATACTCTACCAGGTCTGGGTTGTTGAGGATTTCTACACACTTTTTGCGTTCAGGCTTGTTCTTCTGAAACCAGGTCGTAACCAACCCTAAGGACTCGTAGCTTCGCGAAAAAGAGACGTTCACATCGACCTTGTCCCAACCACCGTACCAACGAGAAATCGAATTGCAAACCATCTCCCGCCAGTCCGAATGACCTTCCGCAAGCCTCGGGTAGGCAACCGCGTACTCCACACCTCCACTTCGCAGAAGGTACAAAATCCCATGTTTCGGGAATCTTGCATTTCCCGTCGTATTTACATGGTAAAGCGTGGGGGGATTATGCGTTGCTCGCTCCATTACCGCTAACTTACCCTGCAACCAACGCAGTACCTTGGCATCCTGCTGCAACCGCTCGGCTCTCTCAAATTGTAGGCGCTCCGAAGCCCACTGCATCTGCCTGATCAACTCCTCATAGACCGCACTCGAGGTCCCCTGCATCCAACCCTTCGCATACGATTCCTGCTCGTGATACCTTGCTCGCGATGTCTCCGACAAACACGGCGCTAGACAATTCCCTAATTCCGATCGCAAACAACCCGCTCGCGCTGGAATATCAAAAAGCGATAACTGATTCGAAAACAACATCTTCGTTTTCGCCGAACAGTCGCGTAACAGAAAGTGACGATTCAGTATCTCAACAGCCCGATAGAGCTTTGATGATCCATAAAAAGGTCCACGACTGATCGTCGCTCGGGTATCCCATTGCCTCGATACATAAAACGATTCAGCCGGCCCGCGACCTAAATTTAGATAGGCTGGCTGATTGCGATTCGGCATCCCCACTACATTCAATCGAGGTTGCCATGTCCTAATCAAGGACTGTTCCCGCAACAATGCCGCAAACTCACTTGGCTGCAACTCCCAGACGATCGATCGCGCATGCTGAATGATCTGACCTGCCTTCTCATCGGTGGCACCTGGCAAGAAGTAACTCAGCAGCCTTCCACGCAATGCCTTGCTCTTCCCGACATAAATCAATCGATTCAAACTATCGAGAATCCCGTACACCCCAGGACTGTAAGGAATGTACTTCTGCACTAAACCTTTTAGCTCCTGCTTACGTGCCGCATGCGTTTGAATCTTACCTAACTCTTCGGTAATCGGATCCGGCGTGCTCGTAGTATCAATGCGGCTTAACGTCGGCGCATAAGCTCGCAACGACGGATCACTGAACAGAGGATCTATCCCGAAATCCTCAAAGGATTCCGTCCAACGGATCGAACTTGTGCCCGTGATCAAACTCTCGGATGCACCTTTCTCATCCATCCAAGTTACTCCTCAAACCTTACCTCCGTTCCTTACAAAACGGATTGCTTACAAAACCGTTTCGTTACAAACCTGTTCACCTAAGCCACCCTGCGAAACACCACGTCCGTCCTAGTGTTGAAAGTGGCGAGTCATTGATCAGCTACTCCAACCCCTGCGACTTACCATTCCAAAGTTTAACCCTAGCCGTCAACACCGCATACCAGGGATTCAACTCCCTGAACCAAACCGGAAGAGCAATTGCCCTTTCTCGAACCTAACGCCTCAGCACATCGATATCACCGAGAAACCTCAGGAAAACCCGAATGCTCATGATCGATACAACGGAATGGATCACAGTCCCAATGCGAACGAAACGGCTAACTGTACGGACGCAAATCACCTCGGCCATCAGGGCGAGATATACCTTTCGCTTCAAGCTCACCGAGGAGCAAAGCGAGTGAATCCTAGGGACATCCCAGTCGCGAAGTGGTTTGAGAAAGGATCCAATGGGATCCTTATCCCCATCGCCATACTTGCAATCAGCAGCACAATCCTTCTGCTCGCTCAGACTTGGAACGGCGAAGCAGACAAACGAAAACGCCTCAGGGATTTCGAATCCAACAAAATTACCCAGCCAGACCAAAGAGGTAATCCCCTTGCAGAGTCAATCCTTATCAAATCCAACGGCTTCGTCCATCGAAACACCACTCACGACGTAACCCGACAAATACAACCGTCCGAAAATTGGATTCAATGGATCGCCGGCCAGTTCTACTCGCCACTGCTTCGAACACAAAACCCAAAACTTCTCGCAGCATGCGGACGCGGTGATTGCTCCGAACGTGCAGCCGTATTGCAGTGGCTTTTACAAAGAAATGAAATCCCCTCTCGATTCGTAGGACTCGGCGGACATGTCGTCCTAGAAGCTAAAGCAGACGGAAAACTCTGGACACTCGATCCTGACTACGGCTTGGTGTTTCCCGTCGGAGTACAAACCCTTAGCGAATCCGCTTCCATTCCCCTACAAATGAGCCTGCTTAAGGCCGGCGTCGATCCGCAAAGGGCAAGCAACTACGAAGCGATTCTCACCAGCCCGGAGGATAACGTCTACCTCCCTTGGAATGCCCCCCTCAGTCCACGCCTCAGGTCCTTCGAAGAACTCTGCGAATGGTTGCTCTGGTGCTCGCCGGCCGTCGCTTGGATCGCAATCCTAGCCATTGGACGTCCCCGCTAAGTCCCCGGCCCCAAACAGCTACCAAAGACCACTTCCAACCTCCTCCTATCAGGATTAGGATTCTTGCTAGTGCTGAAGTCCTTACTGTCACTTCGAGAGGTTGCAATGCGTCATCAAAAAAGAATTTACACCCGATGGGCCCACAAAGCGAAAAGATTGTCCCTGTCAGCCAGTTTAGTCCTCAGTGCGTCCCTGTCCTTTTGCCCTATCCCACTGGCACAAGCTCAGGACGCAGGCGATTCTAAGAAACCTCAAGTCTCAGGTATCGAACTCGAGAACTTTAGTAAAACACTCGGGCCGGGTGACGACTTCTTTCGGTACGTCAACGAGAAGTGGCTCGACAACACCGATATTCCACCCGATCAGTCTAACTACGGCGCTTTCACGATCCTAGCAATCGAAACAAACGCAGCCATTCGTACTATCATCGAAGAAGCCAGCAAATCGGAGAATCCCTCGGCAATCGCCAAACAAGTAGGAGACTTCTACAAATCCTACACCAATATCGAATCCCGTAACCAAGCGGGGGTTACTCCGATTCAACCTTGGCTCAAAAAAATCAAAGGGGTCAGCAACTCTAAAGATCTAATCCGGGTTGCTGGTGAACTCTCCATCGTCGGTATCCCGAGCTTCTTAGGTGCTGGGATCGATGTCGACGAGAAGCGCTCCGATCAGTACGCAGTGTACATCGGACAAGATGGGACTACCCTGCCCGACCGGGATTACTACCTAGATAACGACGAAGAACTCGTCGCACGACGAGAAAAGTACGTTCTTTACATCGAAGAAATGCTCAAACAGGTCGGATGGGACAACCCCAAAGTCTACGCTGAGGGAATCCTCGCATTAGAGACCAAATTCGCCAATGCGCAATGGGACAAAGTCTCCCTTCGTGATCCCGTAAAAAGATACAACAAACTCAGCGTATCGGACTTCGTCGCAAAGAACAAAGGGATTGAGTGGAAGGACTACGCTGCCTCCGTAGGGCTCTCAGACGTTCAAGAAATCATTGTTGGGCAACCTAGCTTCTTCGAAGCCGCACAAGAAACCCTAGCGCAATCCGATGTGGAGGTATTGAAAGCCTACTTGGCCTTCCAAACAATCAACACGTTCGCCCCAGTGATGACGGAGAAACTCGAAAAACTTCATTTCAATTTCCATGATACCGTACTCAGTGGCGTCGAAGAACAAGAACCACTGTGGCGACGAGGGGTCGATGCCTGCAATGCCATGCTCGGGATGCCCGTAGGTAAACTCTACGTAGAAAAACACTTCTCACCACGCGCGAAAGAACGCATGAACGAACTTGTCGGCAACCTCATGAAAGCCTTCGAGAAGAGAATCGATGCTCTCGAATGGATGGGGAATGGGACAAAAGCTCAAGCAAAGGAAAAGCTCAAGCTCTTTACTCCCAAGATCGGCTATCCCGACAAATGGAAGGACTATTCAAGCGTGAAAATCGATCCGAACGATGTTGTTGGTAACATCGCTCGTATCGCCGAATTCGAACACCGCTATGCTTTGAATAAATTGGGTAAGCCCATCGATCGCACGGAATGGTTCATGCCGCCCCAAACCGTGAATGCGTACTACAACCCGTCGATGAATGAAATCGTCTTTCCCGCCGCAATCCTACAACCACCCTTCTTTAATCTCGATGCAGATGATGCTGTCAACTACGGGGCAATCGGTGCGGTGATCGGTCACGAAATAAGCCACGGCTTCGACGACTCAGGGAGCAAATACGACGGGCGCGGAAACCTTAGAAATTGGTGGACCGAACGAGACGAACAAGAATTCGTGAAACGCTCTGAACAACTCGTTTCTCAATATGATGCCTATGAACCCCTGCCCGGCGTTCGACTCAATGGTAAGTTCACCCTCGGTGAAAATATCGGAGACCTTGGTGGCCTAAGCGTCGCTTACACTGCCTATAAACTCTCCCTCGATGGAAAGCCTTCACCAAAAATCGACGAAATGTCGGGTGAACAACGCTTCTTCGTCGGCTGGGCTCAAGTCTGGCGCAGAAAGTATCGCGAAGCCGAGATGCGCAAGCGTGTAAAAACCGATCCGCACTCTCCAAGCCAATTCCGCTGCAATGGTATCGTCTCGAACCTCGATGGCTTCTACGAAGCCTTTGACGTCAAACCAGATGCTCCGATGTCTTTACCTGCCGAAAAACGGGTCCGCATCTGGTAGCTGTGGGGCGATAAACACACAACATTAAGCTGCGTCCGTACGCTCCGTCGACGACGCAGCACCCTCGCTGCGGTTACCCGAAATCATCTTCCCGCCGGCCGCGATACGCGAGCCGACAAACTGAGCAGGCATCGGTAGAGTCGAAGAACGCTGGTTTGTTTCCTCACGTCTCCTACGTGCAACCTCTGAACTGCGCTTCCACAACTGCGCTATCTCACCGAGCAAACTTACTTTCACCGTTTCACGGTAAATGCTGTCTGCAGGTAACTCCGCCATCAACTTGCGATGCGCCAAACCCAGATTGTGGTAAGGCATCCCAGGAAACAAATGATGCGTCGCGTGATACCGAGTCCCAGTCGGTCCCCACAACTCAGTGATCCAAGGACGATACGGGTAGTCGCATGAATCAAGCAACTGCTGCTCAAATGTCAATTCCGATCCAGGCCCAGTCCATCGGTGCGCGCCGAGTGTCCTGATGTTGTTCATGAAGATCATCCCAATACCAACGAGATAAGCCTGAATCCAGAGAGGATCCAACCAAGTCTTCGCAATAAGGGGCCCGTGAAGGAACAACCCCAAACATACTAAAAAACAAGCAACCTCTTGCATGATCATGATCCGGTACACACGATTGCCCGCCTCGGGACGCTTGTACGTCACGTCCATCACCATTGTCGATGCATGCGTAAATGTCCACCGACGACAAGACGGAAACAACCAACAGATTGGCGATAGAACCGCAAATCGCAAGTATCCAACAATTGGCGTAACCAAGACTCCAAGCATGTACACGACAATTGCACTCGGTGGTTGGTGGCTCAAGTTCAAATACTCTCCATCCTCCTCCGTCCCATAGGATTTGCGTCGGTGATGATCCACGTGTGGGTAATATGTGAAAGAGGGGATCAAGAATGGAAAACCACAAAGAACATTCCAAGCGACCCGAAATGCTGTCCATCCTTCCTTGGGCAGATGCACCAACTCGTGCGTAAACATCGCCGCACGCAGAAATAACAATATGGTTGCCGTGTACAAAACTCCCTTGAGCGTCCACCAAGCCGCTGCGTTCTCACCCGCGAGCAAATCCGGAACGTGTAGCGTTGCCGAGAAACAAGCATGCCCAGCTAAAATCGTCACTAGGAAATCGGTCCAGTAAACCCAAGGAATCGGAGACTGCAAATCTCTGACAATCTGCTTGGCCTGTTTCATCGAAAAACGACGAGTTTCAAGCGAAGTCTCCATGATGTTTCTTCCGCGTTTTGCTAGCTATGGCTAATCAGTAGGTAAGGACGAGGTCCAAGTTTCCTTTCTTGGTGCGACCGGCCCCTCTCGCGAGGTTCTTCTTGCAGTTTCGGCGCAAAGGTTCTCGTTTCTTGGACTTCAAACAGTCGTCCAATCCGTAAATCGAGAAGAACCCGTACGACCACGCGGAATAACCGCTAAGCTTTCCCTGGCTTTACAGGTTCCACCCAAGGATAGTCAGGTGGCAAGTTCCAGAGTACTTCGCGAAACTGCCGATGCAATCACTTTTCTTACTAGCCGCGACTCACTGCGCCTGCGGCTTCGGACAGCGTACCGAGACAGATTCCAACATCGTCGCTTGCAATCGCCCATTGCTCGCACATAAAGTGCTAGTGCGGTCCATCGGCAAAGGATTTCCTAAGCAATCTGTCACCTTGCCACCCGCCTCCTCCAATAAAATAGAACCCGCTGCGTAATCCCATGGGCTCAAGCGGTACTCGAAAAAAGCGTCAAACCACCCGCCGGCCACGTAAGCCAAATCCAGGGCAGCGGCACCGCACCGTCGAATACCGTGAATCTGCTGACGAAATAAATCCCCAAGCGTGTCGAGTGTCGCCTGCATCATGCTGTCACGATCATAGTAGAAACCGCAAGCTACCATCGCTTGATCCAGCCCCTGCGATTCGCTCACTCGCATCCTCTCACCGTTAAACCAAGCTCCTTCGCCCCGTGCGGCGATATACCAGTCACCGGTCGCAGGCGAAGTGACAATCCCTAACACCCCCTGCCCCTTCTCGTAGTACCCAATCGATACCGCAAAATGAGGTATCCCGTGAATGAAATTATTCGTCCCATCCAACGGATCAATGATCCAACAGTTCGCCGCATCCGCTCGGTCATGATGCGATTCCTCTGATAGGATCGCATGCTGCGGATATGCGTCCCTCAACACGTTGACAATCGCCGATTCAGCAGCCAAATCAGCGTCGCTCACATAGTTTGCAATCCCCTTGGATCGAACCTCAAGAGGGCGCCTAAAGTAATTTAATAACGCCAATGAACCGGAGTATGCGGCTTCAATCGCTACGTGGGATACAGCAACCTTCAACTTACCTCGGGAACGATGTTTGTTCGTCTGTAGATATTCTCGAATCATGCCATGGATGTTCTGCTAGTTGTTTCGTTGTCGCTGGCTCTGCGTTTCATTCCCGCCAACAAGCCTCGACAAGGCTAAGCATTAGCTCGGTAACGCAAATACCATAATAGTCCAACCAACGTTTTTGCGTCGGCGATTTGTCCATCTCGAAGCAATCGGTCAATTTCGGACCAACTCAATAAACGATTGCTGATCTGCTCCCCCTGCTCCAAAGCCGCCTCACCTGCATCAAGCTCTGTCGCTAAAAACAAATGCATTTTCTCATCGAGGATTCCAGGAGACATCGCGAATGTGTGAAGCGGAACCATCTTTCCCGCACGATACCCTGTCTCCTCACGCAACTCTTCGTGCGCAAGCTCGATCGGGGAAATACCTTTGTCCATCGTTCCGGCCGGCAACTCTAAATGCCAACGGTCGATCGCAACGCGGTAAGTATGAATCATGCATACCCGACCATCTGGTAACACCGGAAGAATCACCACTGCGCCTGGGTGCCGCACAATGTGTCGCTCAAGCTTCTTCCCGTCTGGCAATTCTTCAAACACTTGCTCAACGTCGAATCGTCTAGCCCGAAACAATACCTTGCGCGATACCATCCCTCACCCCCAAAAAACCGACCAAACAATACAATCCATCGGATGTCGAAAGTCTAACCAGCCATACCGCGATACGATTCCCCGTGCATCCCTTCATCCTCCTGCATCGCACCACTGCGGAACTGCATCAAAAATGCATCCTCAGTCGAGTCCTCGTAGAAATTGCGCAAAACACCCGTCGCTCGAAATCCAAGATTCTTAAAGAATAACTGCGCCGCAAGATTCGTCTCACGAACCTCCAGAATAATCCGATTTCGACGCTGATACGCAAGCTTGGATACCAACTTTTGCACCATCGCGCTTCCTACCGATTGGCGACGATAGTCCGGATGAACAGCGAACGACAAAACATGAATGCGCGTCCGTTGCAACTCGTAGATCATGAAGCCGACGACTTGCTCAGCGTACTCCGCCACCATCCCTATGCAATCACGCTGACGTAGACAACGAACAAACTCGTCCTCCGTCCATGGAAACTCAAAACTCGCCGACTCAATCCCCAATACAGACGGCAAGTCTCGCCGAATCATCCAACGAATATGTACGGTCTGCTTGATACTGGCCATTTTCGACATCGATTCGGTCCCTTCGATCACCGTTGGAGTGTTTGTTCCAAGCCACAACACTACCAAATCCGACCTTATCGCTCCAAGACGAGTTCACTCAGCGTTTCTTCAAATTCCAGAAATCCCCCAGCCGAACAAGCCTGCTACAGTCCGGTTAGCCCCCCTTGGAATGCCCTTTTCCATGAAGCGAGCAGGTTCCCTCGTCGCACTCAACCCCAGCCAACTGGTACCGTCGCGCAGCAACTGCACGATAAAGCCAAACCCAAACCGGCCGCGAAAAAGGGAAGTGCAGAAAAGGCACAAGCGGCCAAAGCAGAGGTAAATGGCGACTCAGATAACGCAAGGCATCCGCTCCGCCATACTTAGCACCACCCGGAGCAACAACCCACATCTGCTCCATCATTTGCTCGTACGATAAATCCGGATACCGAACCGAAACTTCCGGAGCATGCAAAGACAAGAACTCCAAAAAGCCACCTCGATCGAGCCGTCGCAAATGCCCAATCTGACCGATGCAAAATTTGCACCTTCCATCATAAAGCACTGTCGCCGTCTCTTTTCGCTCGTCCGGACTTAACATCGTCCCATCTCCCAAAACCGCCGAACCACAAGCCCCACCAATTTGCAGCGATTCGATCCAGTCAGCCAAGCTTCCTGTTGGTTAATCTACGCCGCGATTACTCGGCCCCCCTTCACAAAGAACCGAATCCCCACTCCACATTCTAACCGACGCCCCGAACGATCCTGTAAAAATGCTCCAAACTCCTCCGTTTCTATAAGTCTCGCCGCCCCGTCACTTCGCCCCATCTCCATCCGCAATTCCTTTGTCGATACCAACTCGCTGTGAGCCGTCAAAACAACTCCAGTGGCCCCGTCCCCTAACAGGCCCCAACAATCTCGCATCAATGGAACCAGGTCGCGATGAATTTCCCAAGCCTCCCCGCGACGACCATGCCCGTAACTCGGCGGATCCAAGAGAACAATGTCATAACGACTCCCACGTTTCAGCTCCCGCGATACGTAACGCCTCGCATCCTCGACAATCCATCGGATCGGCAACTCCCCCAAGCCGCTCCTGTGCGCATTGTCACGTCCCCATTGCACTGCATGCCGCATCGCATCCACATGCGTGACCTCCGCACCACATTTCGCCATCCACAACGTCGTAGCCCCTGTGTAAGCGAACAAGTGCAAAATGCGCGTCCCAAATCCTCGCTCGCGCCGAAAAGCAATCAACCGAGAAAACCATTCCCACTGCTGCCAATGCTCCGGAAATACTCCCAACTGCCCAGTTTGCTGGGGCAAGATCCGCAACTCCATCCCATGAACCTGACAATCCCATCCTCGTTCCCAGTCCCAATCCTCATTGCTCGAAACTCGCCATCCCCCTCCCTTCGCATTCATCCGGTCACCAACGTAAATTAGCTGTGCTGATTCCCATAAGCTCGGTTGCGATTTTTCCAAGCGTTTCCCAAGCGTCGGACGATCTACGATCCGGCAACCGAAGCGTTCTAGCTTCCTACCATCACCAAAGTCCAACAATTCGTAACCTTCACCGAAACCGGTTTGCAAAACCTTCATACCCTTCGCTCGCGTTGTCCCTTGAGAAAAGACGCATTTCAACCTATGATTCCGTTTCTAGTATATGCGACTAGGCACACCTAAGCGCTACCGCATACCCACCACTATCGATCACCCTAGCGAGTCTCTCTACTAATGCGGCACGTTTTATCCGCAACCGTCCAAAACGTTCCGGGTGTTTTGGCGCACATTTCTGGCATGCGGGCCTCTCGCGGTTACAACATCGACTCCCTTGCAGTCGGCGAAACCGAAATCGAGGGGCTTTCGCGAATGACCTTTGTCGTCCGCGGCGATGATCGTATCGTCGAGCAAATTCGTAAACAACTAGAGAAGATTGTCACGGTCGTCTCCGTCCAAGACATCAGTTCCAACGATTACGTTGAACGCGACCTAATGCTCATCAAAGTCGCCGCCCCCTCTGGCGCTAAACGTAGCGAAATCAGGGAACTCGCAGATATCTTCCGAGCAAGAATCGTTGACGTCGGTCCTGAGGAACTGATGATCGAAATCTCCGGCCGCGAAAACAAAATCCAAGCCTTCATCGAACGCATGCGACCCTACGAAATCAAGGAGTTAGTTCGCACAGGGCGAATCGCGATGATACGAGGCAGCAACCCCAATACACTCCCTGATCCTTCGAACTCCTAAATCCCAAAATCGAAATAAAGGCTGAAATAACTTAGCCTAGTCTCTGGCCTCTTTTACACACCATTTCCTCTTTTTCATTCTTTCCACACAGCATGAACGCAAAGATTTATTACGATAACGACGCCGACCTCTCCACTCTCAAAGGCAAAACGATCGCTATCCTTGGATACGGCTCCCAAGGTCACGCGCAAGCCCAAAATTTGCGAGACAGCGGTTGCAAAGTGATCATCGGTCAACGCCCAGGTAGCAAGAATTACGACCTCGCCGTAAGTCACGGCTTCCAACCCCTAGAAATTGACGAAGCCAGCAAACAAGCCGACATTATCAATGTCCTGCTTCCCGACGAAGTCCAAGGCGACTTGTTCCGTTCTCACATCAAGCCAAACCTCTCTCCAGGTAACGTGCTGATGTGCTCCCACGGCTTTAATCTGCACTTCGGCCAAATCGAACCGCCAAAGGGGGTCGATACCCTCCTCGTTGCCCCTAAAGGCCCCGGCCACTTGGTACGCAGCGAATACACCAAAGGGGGCGGGGTCCCCTGCCTGATCGCTCTTGGCGCTGGAGCTTCTGAGACGACTAAAAAAATCGGTCTCGCGTACGCCAAAGGAATCGGCGGTACCCGCGGTGGTGTCATTGAAACAACCATTGCCGAAGAAACCGAAACCGACTTATTCGGCGAACAAGTCGTCCTCTGCGGTGGCGTTAGCGAACTGGTAAAGGCTGGCTTCGAAACGCTTGTAGAAGCTGGATACCAACCAGAAATGGCTTACTTCGAATGCATGCACGAACTCAAGCTCATCGTTGACTTGCTCTACCAAGGCGGTTTGAACTACATGCGGTACAGTATTTCCAATACCGCTGAATTCGGCGACTACACTCGCGGACCTCGTATCATCACTCCTGAAACCAAGAAAGAGATGAAGAAAATCCTCCGCGAAATCCAAACCGGCCAATTCGCGAAGGAATGGATCCTAGAAAACAAAGCCGGAGCACCAGCATTCAAAGCCTCTCGTCGACTCGAGCGAAAACATCAAATCGAACAAGTTGGCCAGAAACTCCGAAGCCTCATGAAGTGGATCGACGCAAAAGTCGTCGAGTAATCGCCTCGCTTCTACTAGCAATGGCATGAGAAACCCCTATGCCATTGCACCTCGGTGGAACAAAGCTTTCATCTGATAATGACAAGACGCCGACTCGATGCTTGTTGGTTCATCGAATCGGCGTCCGCCTTTTTCCAATCTGCCTATCCCCAAAAAAGCAGTACCCTAAGCGGCTCTGCGATTCTGTTCGACTCGTACACCCTTAGGTAAACGCCCCGATTCCAAGTCCATTTCCTGCAACTCTCGTCGCAAGATCCTCACATCGCTAGGTGCTTCCACCCCTATGCGAACCTTGTCTCCTTGAATCCGAACAATCGTCAAAACGACGTCGTCTCCTAAATAAATCCTTTCGGATTCCTTCCTCGATAAGATCAACATTTCCAATTCCGTTCTGTTTCAATGGATCCCCGACGAGATTTACACCCTAACTTTTTACGCAATCACATGTATCAAATCCCTGACACATCGCGTTTCATATCGTTGCCCCGTCGAATCGTAAAATAACACTCTCGCAGTCGCAAAATCCAGCACCGCTGTCAGTCGAATACTGCGAGGACCATGCAAACAATAAAAAACCCCACAAGGATTACCTTGCTTGTGTAACCAACGCTCTGTGAATGGAAACGCGTTGGGTAGCAATTGATGCGTACGACAAAGCTCTTCCAAGACCACATCACGTACACTGCTAAAGTCTGGCAATTTCATAAACCCTATTCGCTAGAGAAAATTCGCTTCGAAAAAGTGATTACCCGAATAGCCATGATCTAGATGCTTGCGGACTCATTCCACATCGGCAGGCCTTACTATCGGCAACTCCTCTGATTCCCTTCGCTGGAACTTCATCTTCCATACAGCGGATTCTCTTCTCTCAACCGCAATCCTTGCATGGTTGATGCAAGCCGATTACACGGAGCATGCCGCACCTCACCCCGTTTACCAATTCAGAATCTAATAAATTTTCTTAAGATCCAATCACTTCGAAAAGCGAGGCTCCCGCCATAGCACTCGAGAGCCTACCTTCAACTTCCCTCCCACCACCACTTGCATCCGCATCCGCTTGTTCGGTTGCACATTCGCTTCAATATCCATTCCCTGCTGACCAGCCCCTAAATCCTGGCGGAACGCAATCTGATCATCTACCCATATCTCTACCTTCACCGCAGAAGCCAAATCCGATTCAGACGCTCGCTCAACTCTTGATCGAAACTTGCTCATCCCATCAGGAACTCGAATCACGACCTCCCCCGGACCGGGAAACAACAAATCCCTTCGACCATCGCGCTGCATTACCCACTTCGGTAATTCACTCTTCGATAATACCGCATCAAACGCACCAAAACTCAACTTGCTCTGATTTCGAACCTCCAACATTTCTAACGAAGAAGCCAATGCTAATTTCCCTTGCCCACAATCGATCGAGGCAAGCCACTGCGAAGGTACAGCCACGACTCCCTCCCACGCACCTTGCACCTCGATCATCTCACCAGCACGTTGCATCGATGAACAGACGATTTGCGATCCATTCAACAACTCGACTCGGTACACCCCCTGAGTCCCCCCCTTTCGATCTCCCTCTTTGCGGTACCACAGGATACCCGCCAACTTCTCAAACCCCGCTTCAACAATTTGCCCGTCCACATCAAAAGAGACCTTACCCCCTCGAATCTCGCGCACCACCCCGTCAATACGATCCAATGCACCACCTGGTCGCACCACAATCAATGCATCAGCTGTCCTTGAATCCTTGCGAAAACTCGACCAAGCCGCCTCAGATGGCGTGTCGAGCGACCGTAGCTTCATCGACTCAACTTCACCCCTAAATAGCATAGCCTCTTGCTGATCCTTCAGTCGCAAACTCCATTGCTTGTCCTTACCCTCTACCCCCTGCACCATCAATCTGGTCCCATCCGTACCTAACACCTCAATCAATCCTCCCAACTCACCCTCCGATCGATCCACTCCCGACCGGACAACCTTCAACAGCAAGTCCGCTGCAATTCGCTTCTCACCCTCTTGCGTCCGAAGCAACACACCCTGGGCATCTATCGACTGAAAATCCCCCTGCACAGTCTTGCCTTCCAGGTCCTCGACAACAACCGATATCTTTTCACTTACAAACTCCTGGGAATAGACCGCAACCTCGTTCTCGCTCATTGCGTGGTTGAACAACAAACATCCCACGACGAAACTTCTGCAGATAATCCTACGCGTGTTCATGCTAAACCAATTCCATTGAATTTCTTCTTTACCCCACCCAACCTTATTCAACATCGTACAGCACCCGTCCCCCCCCGCAAGCACTCGAAATCCCGACCAAGCCCCCTTCAAGTACTTCCTCCAATTTTCCGTCACATCAGAATCACTAGTACCGGCAAGAGTAATGACACAAATCTACAGATTCAAATCCATTGGCTAAAGCATTGGGCTAGCTAAAGCATTGGGCTAATCGTGCAAACCTTTTCCAAGTCGAATCGCGGGAGCACTCTTGGCAATCCGAGATCGCCTTGTTGCTGACTGCTTAGCCTGCGAAAAATGCAATAAATACCCGCGTTTCCGCCCCGGTGTTAAGCCCTCAAAGGCCTCTTGAAAGGAAGGGTCGTCCTGAAATGCTTCCGTCAACTCCTCTGGATAACTCATCGCCTCCGTAGCCTCACGCTTCTTCCTCGGCTCACCCGCTTGCACAATGGCTTGCTCAAGCAACGCTTGGATAGCTTTGGAGCATCGCTCAATCTGCGATAGCGATGTAAACCGTATCACTCGGCCCTCCTGACTATTCGGTCCTGGCAGTTCTAACAACTCATGCGGATCCTTCAACTGATCCCCATGGAAGAAGCTCAAGACGCAAGCCTCCTTCATTGCAGCGACCATTGCAACATTTCTTCCCTGTGACGTGTAACACGGACAACTCCACTTGATCTCTTCCGTCAACCCACTCTCTAAAACGATCACCCGCAACAGCTTCAACTCCTCCGTCCAGCGATGCACTTTACACTCGGGAGTCCCACCAAACTTGCAACGCATGCATCCTGTCTGCAAATATTGCTCGACGTCTCGCACCTCAGCCGTCTTACAACTCGATCTTTTATCAGACTTCTCTTTAGAAACCTTTTCGGATACTTTCTTGTTACCCGCCATCGCTAACCCCAATCAATCCAACGAAAAATTCCTTCATAAACGAACAACCTAGTCTCAGTCAATCAAACCGAATGCGCTCTTGGCACCCCAATATCAATGGGCGTTCGCATTAGGATCGACCGTCCTGACCTCTTCTAGCCTACCTTCAATTCTTGTGTACGATAGACCGCTAAGGAGAAGATGCAATGAAAGAAAACACCAATGCAACCTGGATTATCGCCGGGAAGCGGACTCCAATCGGTAAGTTTCTCGGCGATTTTGCACAACACTCCGCTCCCGAGCTCGCCGCAGCATGTGTGAATTCAACTCTCCAACATAGCAACTTCCCAACCGAAAAAATTGGTGAACTGATATTCGGTAATGTTCTTTCCTCCGGGGTTGGCCAAGCTCCCGGTCGACAAGTGGTTCATGCTGCAAAGCTTCCCCACAGCATCGGTGCTGCAAGTGTCAATAAGGTGTGTGGCTCCGGCCTCTACGCGGTAATGCTCGCCGCACGAGCCATCCAAGCCGGATGTTATGACGCGGCTCTAGCAGGTGGTATGGAATGCATGAGCCAAGCTCCTCACCTTCTTAGAAATACTCGCCAGGGCTGGAAGTACGGTCCTCAACAAATCGTCGATACGATCGAAAATGATGGTCTCCTCTGCGCCCACGGCAAATCACTCATGGGAGTCTATGCCCAACAAGTCGCTGAGCGATTTGGCATCACCCGATCCGAACAGGACCAGTGGGCCTATGAAAGCCACCAAAAAGCAATCAACGCGCAGTCCCAAGGCTTGTTTGACCATGAGATCGTTCCTGTCTTACTCGCGAATGGTTCCATGGTCCGAAACGATGCGGGCCCTAGACTCGACTCTTCGATCGAAAAACTCGCTCGCCTTAAACCAGCTTTCACTAGCAACGGTTCCGTTACCCCTGGAAATGCCTCTTCTTTAAGCGATGGAGCAGCATCTGTCCTAGTGACCAATGAATCAACTCTTCACACACTCCCCGCCCAAGAAGCCTTCCGTATCCGCACCACGGCAATCGCAAGTATCGCTCCTGAGGATCTATTTCTCGCACCCGTCCTCGCGATCCAAAAAGCACTTCATCAAAGCCGATGCACCCTCAATGAAATCGATCTGATTGAAATCAATGAAGCCTTCGCGGCACAGACCATCGCTTGCGTCCGAGAACTAAAAGCCGATCCACAACGCGTCAATGTTCACGGCGGTGCAATCGCTCTAGGACACCCAATCGGTTGCAGTGGCGCTCGTGTTCTCGTTACTCTGATGCATGCTCTCTCGCATCGCCGTCTCCAACGCGGTGTCGCCGCTGTTTGCCTCGGTGGTGGTGAAGCAGTCGCAATCCTCATCGAGCGATCTTCCTGAAGTTCCCTGCTTTGACTAAGTATCGGTGTTTCATAATCGAATCATTGCTCTAGGCAGACTGATCAATCGCTACCTTCGACACGCCCTAACATTTCTTCGTCCGTGAATGTTAACGCTACATAAAAGCGATACAGTAACGGCACCATCAGCAATACAAGCAAAGTCGAAGCGATCAATCCAAAAGCTAAGCTAGTTGCCATAGGTATCAATGCCTGTGCTTGGAAGGACTTTTCAAGCAACATCGGTAACAATCCCGCTACCGTAGTGACGCTCGTTAAAAACACCGCTCGTAATCTCCGCGATCCCGCAGTTACAATCGCTTCCACTGGTGGCATCCCCTTGCGAATGCACTGATTGATAAAGTCAACCAACACAATCGAATCATTCACGACTACCCCAGCCAGTGTTACCATCCCAAACATGCTAAAGAGGGTAAGGGGTAACGACATGATCGCATGCCCAAAAATCGCACCCACCATGCCGAACGGCACAATCGCAAGGACAATCCAAGGCTGCAAGTAAGACCGAAACTCAAACACCAGCAACAAATACATCGCAGCCATCGCGACTGCAAAACCAATCGCAAGACTCATGAACGACTCACGAGTCTCCTCCTGTTGGCCCTCCCAGCGGAATCTCAGTTCCGGGTATTTCGAACGGAAATCCTTCTCTAACGACTCTCGCAGATCAGCCGCAATCGTCGATGCATTCGCTTTCGTCGTGTCTAACTCCGAAGAAATCGTCACCGATCGCATCTGATCCAGTCGATTGATCTCGGAATATCCTTGAGTGACCTTGATATCCGCCAATTCAGCAATCGGTCTCTCGATTCCGTCTGGGCCACGCACACGAAGATCTTGGAAGTCCGCCAACGATCGCCGCTCCGAAAGTGGATGTCGTACCATCAACTTCACTTCATGCCGCCCGCGTTGTAAACGCATCACCTCAGACCCATAGTACGCACTGCGAATCGCTTCGCTTAAATCGTCCTGCTTGACTCCCAATGACTTCGCTTGATCCCGTATCGTGAATTGAAACTCTGTCTTCCCCGGATTGGAATCATCGCGGATATCGTAAACCCCAGCATAAGTCGCTAACTTTGCTTTCGCCTCCTCCACCGCCAATTCCAATTCTCGCACATTCTCTCGTGGTGCCAAAATCTTGAACTCTAATGGCTTGCCACCAGGACCAATATTGGCCGCTTGGAAATTCACTCGCTCCGCTCCCGGAAATACTCCGGCTTCCTCCCGCCACCAACGTATCAACTGCTCGCTTGTGACGTTTCGTAGAGTCGCATCATGGATCTCTGCTTGCACCTGTGCTACGTGCGAACCTGAGACCCGATCACCTGCTCCCTGATTCCCAGCTTCCGCAGATCCCACCCGCAGAAAGGTCAAGCGAACCGGGCCGCGTGGCGAAGTGCCATCCGCCGGTGCTGGTGTCTTCGACGTCCCAGCTTTTTCCTCTGCATCCGCAATCCGTTCGGAAATCGTTCGCAAAGCTTGCTCCATCCGCCGGGCCGCTGCCGTAGTGATGTCTGCCGGAGTCCCATCCGGATACACGACCTGCCCCACGATCGTCTTCCCATCCAAACTTGGAAAAAACTCAAAAGGTACACTCCCAGATCGCACCATCCCAACCGCCAAACAGACCACTGAAAAACCAATCGCAATGGGCAACAACGGATAAGCCAAAAATGTTCGCAAGATTCGGCCGTAAAACTGCTCACCAAACCAATCCAATGCAGCGTTATTAAATGCCGATACTCGATCAAGCAAACGCTCCAACCAAAGAACAGGCACCATCAACTTGTGCCGCAATTTCTCCACGAACGATTTTGAAACACGCTCTTCGTGCGACAAATGCCCAGGTAAAGCAATCGATGCTTCAATCAATGATATAGAAAGCATCAAAATGATAGCGACCGGCATAATAGCAATGAACTTACCCATCACACCAGAAACGTAAAACAACGGCAAGAAGGCAATCATTGTGGTCGCAACACTCGAAAATACGCTCGGTAAAACCTCCGCAGCCCCGTCAATTGCCGCCTGAAGATTGCTCTTTCCCATCGAACGATGCGCAAAAATATTCTCTCCAATCACAATCGCATCGTCCACCACAATCCCTACCGCCATCAAAAACGCAAACATGGATAACATGTTGAGCGTCTCACCCATCGCATATAGTCCGATCCCGGCCCCCAAAACGCTAATCGGAATCCCCATCGCTACCCAAAACGCTAAACGCAGATTTAAGAACAGCGCAAGCAACAGAAAGACGATCAAGCCACCCTGAAGCCCGTTCTCTCGTAGCATCCGAATTCGGTCCCGAACGTCAACGCTTTCATCCCCCCAAGCAATCAAAGAATATCCGTCCGGCACTGGATAATCTCGTACCAGTTTCTGCACTTCATCCGATATGTTCAGCAAATCCTCACTACTGGTTCGCTCGATCGTGATGACCATCGCCGGTCGACCATTGATTTCATTCAATGCCGCAACGTCATCGAACTCATCGCGTACCACGCCGATGTCTCCGACGGTCAAAATCACTCCATTGGACTGCGCTATCAAAGGTAACTTCGCGATCTCTTCCCCGATCTCGCGCTTGTTCTTGCCTCGCAACAAAATCTCTTGACCATCACTGCGTATTTGCCCCGATGGTAACTCCATGTTCTCCTTGCGAATAATGTTTGCCACCTGAGACAACGTCATCCCATACTGCCGTAACGTATCTTCGCTAACTTCCACGTCTATCTGGTAAGGCTTGACATTGAGAATCTGCGCTTGCGAAACGTTCGGTAACTCAATCAAGCGATCGCGCACGTTTTCTGCGAAATTTCTAATCCGTTGCTCTGTCTGACTGTCCCCTCCTTTAGGCCCTAACACCGCAACCCGGATCGCCGGCGTGCGAAACGTCACCTGCTCAACCGTCGGCTTCTCGCTGCGTTCAGGAAAGAAAACACTGATCCGGTCTACTGCAGAACGAACTTCTGACAATACCTTCTGCACATCTTTAACGTTCGGTTCCAACTGAATCAGGGTAAAACCAGATCCCTCTCGACAGATGCTCGTTAGCTTCTTTATCCCGGATAACGATTGAACGGATTCCTCGATCTTTTGACAAATTCCACTCTCCACTTCATCCGGTGTTGCTCCTGGATAAGGAACGGTTACCAAGATCACCTCAAGCTGAAACTCAGGAAAGGTTTCCCGACGCATCCCGAAGAAACTTGCTAACCCACCGACGAGAATCGCAACGACAAGGAAATTAATCCCGGCCATATGCTTCACTGCCCAACGCACTACTCCGTTCATGGATTGCTACCTTTCGTCGCCTTGGGGGCTTTGACCTGATCCGTCCCGTCGCCAATCAAGTTCGCCAATGGTGTTGTCACCAACATTGAATCAACTCGCAACCCGTCGTTCGCTTCTGCTACCCAATACTCCCTGTTCTCCAGCGTAGGCACTCGCACCACGCTAATCGTCTTTACTCCATTGACTACACGCACACGCCCCGCCGTCCAATCGAGCACCGTCGGCAAAGTCTCAGCAGCTAAGTTACTTACTGATTCACTGAGTTTCTTGGTACTTATCAACGTTTCGTCGGGCTCAAATACCCATACCTGCCCACCAGGCCGGACCGCTAACTTCGGTAACAACACCAACGATCGCTTTGGCTTGGTCTGAATCTTTACATCCACAAACATACCTCGAACCAATGCAGGCAACCCACCATTGCCCTCCTCCGTGATCGGTTGGCCATTGCGCTTCACATCCCGAGGATCCTCAACCGTTATACGCACGGGAACGGTTCGACTCTGCGCGTCCAAACCAATCCCCTCGTAACGACTCAAGTGACCATGCCACTGGTAAGTCAAATCGCTGCGCCCCGCTACCTGATAGGAAATCTCCACCGGTGTAGGAGGTAATTCATAGCTCGATGCTCTCATCACTTGCGACGAGGGATCGGCCGTCTCGCTCGAATTAACCTGGTCCAACACCAGTAGCAATTGATCCGTGCGAAGATTGCAACTGACTTCGACGCGCTCTGTATCCTCGATTACGAATAACTTGTCACCCCGCTGAACGTAAGAATCCTCCTGTACCGATTCACTAACGATCACCCCGGATATAGGAGACTTCACCTCGGATCGCTCCAAATTGGTTCGAGCTTGCGACAATTGCGTATCCGCTAACTTCTCCGCTAATTCAATTCGCGTCCTGCGAGTCTCAAGTAGTTGCAACTGATTCTGTAACGTGACTACTTGATTGGTCGACGCAAGTAACCGACTGCGAGCCTGATCACGCTCCGTATCACTCGCTACCCCTTGACGCAAAGAATCTAAACGTTTGATCTCCTTTTCTTGTAATAACAGTTCCTCCTCGGCCACATTCATCGACCGCCTAATATTCGACAACTCCTGATCCAATTCCCGTTGCTGTGCATACTCCGACTCCTTCATCGCTGTGAGGCGCTCAACCTCTAACTCATAGTCCCTCGGGTTCAAACGAAACAGCACATCGCCAGCGTGCACGTACCGACCAATCCGACACAATTCGCTCTTGTAAATCACACGACCGGCAACCTCCGCCGCAATCGTTAATTGTCGGTACGGAACCACTGTTCCAGAGAGCTGGATATCAAGAGTCTCTAGCCCCTGAAAGGCAGCGACCAACTCCGTACTTACAATCGGCAAGCGACTTAAATAAACTCGCGGATCCGACGGATCCTCAGCCACCTGCTCGGGCTTCTGTATCCCTAACTTCTGAAAGATCGCCACGCCTGCCAACGCAACGAGAATTGGAACAAACAAGCCAACAATCCACCCATAGAGGGGGTTTGGTTTTCTGGATTTCATGAAACGAATCGCTCGATAGGAAACAAGAACTTGAGCGCTCCATAGTAGTAACCCTACCGAATTTTGACAGGTCTAGAAACAAAAGACGCACGAGTGTTATGCCCGTGCGTCCGATTTTTTTTGATTGAAACGGTCAGACCGTAACAATTACCTTTACACTTCGTAACCTGATCGATACGGAGCTTTGATCATCGCGTCGAATTCGCTGGTTCCCTTGACCTTGAGATTTGCAGCATCCCATTCAAGCTTCTGGCTGGAGACTTGCTCACCGGCCGTCTTCGCTTGACCTGCCGCCCATACGGCCAAATTGCCCAGCAAAATCACTTCGGTCATCTTGCCTGCATAGTTAGCGAAATTGGACCAAGTAGGCTTACCAGTCTTGATCGCAATCGCGAATTCCTTGAAGTGCCCTGGGCTGCGCTCGAAGTCCACTTCCTTGTCCGCAACTCCGATGAACTCGCACTCTGCACCGTAGTCGTTTGGAGAGTACATCTTGCCCTTATCACCAAGGATCAACAATCCGCTATCACTGCGTTTGCGACCATCCAACATCTCCGGAGCAACCTTATTACCTCCATCGTACCAAGTCATCTTGATCGGAGGACGCTTGTCCGTTGCCGCAAACTCAAAAATGATCTTCGAAGAACCAGGGAACGTCTCACCGTTGTGACCCGTAGTGGTCGCTTGAACACTGATCGGGTTCGTCAAATCACAACCTGCAAAGGCTACGTTGAGTGTATGGCAAGCCATATCCCCGAGAGCACCTGTACCGAATGCCCAGAAACCCCGCCACTTGAAGGGGTGGTAAGCTGCGTTGTAAGGACGCATTTCGACTGGTCCGATGAACTCATCCCAGTGCAAGTTCGCTGGAACAGGCTGTTCGGCAGGACGAGGAATTCCTTGTGGCCATACTGGACGATTCGTCCAAATGTGAATTTCTTGAACGTTGCCCAAAATTCCGGACTTGAGCTTCGCTGCTGCAGATCGCAGTCCCGAACTCTCAGAGCCTTGATTACCCATCTGAGTAGCAGCCTTCGAATTCGCCGCTAACTCGGCAATGCGGCGAGCTTCCCAAATGGTCCGAGTCAACGGCTTCTGCGTGTAACATGCCTTGCCCATCTACAAAGCCAACGCAGTGGCAACAGCGGGAGTGTGGTCAGGCGTGCTGACCGTCACGGCATCAATGTCCTTGCCAACCTTATCGAGCATCTTGCGGAAGTCATGGAATGTTTGTGCGTCTTCGAAGTCTTCGTCCTTCTTGCGTTCCCCAAGCGTGTTATCGTCCACATCGCAAATCGCGACGATCTTCCCATTATTAGCAGCGTCCTTCGAATCGCTGGAACCCTTTCCACCTACACCGATACAAGCGAATCGGATTTCTTCTAATGCGGAACGGCTTTGTTTCGGTGCAATCCCCCCAGCAACCCAATAACCTGCCGATACGGCAGTGGTGGTCTGGAGAAAACGACGACGATTTCGTGTAGTCATGGCAACTCGTGCAGTGAATGTGAGGAATTGAATCAGAGCTGACCCACCGAAAAGCAGGTCCCAAACCTGTACAGGTTACCCGAACCATGCACAGAATTCAAATTGTATAGGCAATCCCACCTTTCCCGTTGATACCGATTTCAAGGATTGCGAAAGCTTTCCGCAATTTTTCCCATAAATTAGCGGCAGCAGGGATGATTTCCACCGTTTCGTACCGCCGAAACCAAAGACTATCCTGGGCTTGAAATCCCTCCAGATTCCCCCATCACGGGAAATCCCCCAGGCCCGATTCCGCAGTCTCGATTCCTCAGTCCCGATTCCTCAGTCTCGATTCCTCAGTCTCGATTCCTCAGGCCCGATTCCTCAGTCTCGATTCCATTGGCTTCTTCGGACAGTTTTCCTGAGCATCCAATTAAGGTGGCTTTACAATGTTCCTCCGTCCTAGCAACTTGTACCGTGCATTTTTCTGCGCCGTAGGCTTGGTCATGATCATCGTAGGTCTCGAATGCCTTGCCATCGATAGCGCCATGTTCGCCCCCGGTATCCTCGAAGACGCTAAACCTCTAGGATCCGAATCCAATGGTTGGTTCTCTTCACAACCGGCTATGCCCCAAGGAAAAATCTTCCGACCAAGAGACTGGTTCCCCTGGTCTATGCTCGCTGGTGGGAGCATCGTTGCAATCTACGCCCAAGCCGTAAGAACCGTCGGTTAATCAAGTCGTCTTGAGGTAACCAAAACCGCCCTTAACCTCATCAAACCTGTCGCATCACCCGGGTGCTGACTCATCGTTGATCCGCTTTGTTACTCAATGACCTCTTCTCCGGTCATTTTCCCTCTTCCTTGCTAACCTCCTCTCTCGTTCCGCTTCGTTGTACGACCCACGAGATAAAAATCATCGTCATCTCAGCGAGGATCGAGGTCAGACGAACAATCACTGTCGCAAGCAATGCGATTGGCTGAGAGACAATCGACGATAAAATCCATGTAGAAGCCAACTCGCGCGCAACTGCACCCCCTGGCAACAAAGATAAAAATCCAACAAACGCCCCTAAACTCATGCTCGCTACACAAACAATCCAACCTTGAAATGTCCCGACTTGCGGGAATCCACCAGCGATAGCCCCCCCCTGCACGCTATCGACAACGGACATGCAAAGTGCCTGTAGCACCAGCCATAGCGCTGTACCTTGAAGTAACCAACCCAAAATACTTGTAAGTACCGTTCTAATCATCATTCGGCCATTGATCGCATCCGCAATCTTCGGTGGCATCTTCCCAATACGACTCTTCGCGACCCGGTGAACAAACCATCGAAACGGATGTGGCAACAATGCAACAATCGCAAAGGGAATACTAGCCAACGCTGCGTACCGCAAACTACTTGGAAACGCCGTAAACTGTAAGAGAATCGCCCCAAGCAACGCTCCCGATGCAATCGCAGTCAACGTCTCAATGAATACACTCACAACGGCAGGGCGAGCTGCTACCCCATGACGATGCAAAGCCCCAACTCGCAAGATCACTGCCATCGCCTTGCCAGGAACATACTTCCCAAAATGCCCCAAAAAGTAAGCGTAAAAAACGACTTTCCACCCCACACGCTGACCAAAGTCATTCAAGATCTTTTGCCAAGCAAAGCAAGACGGAATCATTCCCGCCATGGCGCTCGGTACGCTTAGCGCCAACATTCCCCAAGAGATCTTGCGCCAGTCTAAGGCAACATCCGAAGCAACGATCTGTCCCCAAGCCTTCTTCAACGTCAACCAAAAGAAAAAGCCAACAATCCCCAAGATCAGTAAACGCAAGGCGAATGACAAAGAACGACGTAATCCTCTGGATTCTCCAGTCCCATCCCGTCCACCAACTTTTCGGCCTCCTGCCGGCCCTGTTGCACTTGATGTTTCGCTCACGTTCCCCCCAATCTCTTGTTTTGATCGATGCACGAATATCCACCTAATGTTAGATTAAGCGGTCATTACGCAATCGATCCCTAAGCAAACCAACTACGAACTGATTTGGAGCCACAACTCTTGGCACGATACATATCCTTCGCTGTTCTACTCGCGATCCTGATCCTTATCGGAGTGCTATTCTACAAGGTGATGGTCGGTTTTTTTATCCCTGTTTTCATTGCGGTCGTTTTAGTCGTGGTCTTCCAACCCCTGCATCGCTGGGTTCTGAAAAAAACCAAAAACCGACCACATCTTGCAGCGACCCTGACAACCTCGTTAATCGCAGGGAGCGTCCTGATTCCCACCGCTGTAATCCTCACGCTCGCCGCCGTTCAAGGTATTCGGCTTCTCGAAGACCTCAACGAATCCAATATCCGAATCGGTTTGAGCCGCTTTCGTTCCAATCCCTACATCAATCTCGAGTCCCCAGTCGCAAACCAACTCCGTAGCATCGATGCAAAAGTTCACGAAATCCAAGACGTCGTTTCCAGCGCAACAAACTATGCCGACGTGACTGACCCGCGCGGAAGAATGGCAGGCGATATCGCTGATATCCAAACCCGCCTTAAAGAAATCCCCGATGCGATCCTCGAATTCTATCAAGCCAAAGCGCAACAAGTAAAAGGGAACAGCGCGCCATTAGAAAACGAGCAAATCCTCGCGATCGACTCTCTGTTTAATTCCATATCCCAAGAAACTCTGAAACTTTGCAACAACCATATCGGAAACTCAAGTCCAGAAATAAATCAGAAGCGTTCAACTCAGTCTTCCACAAAACCAAATGCAAGTTCTTCCACTCTTGCCGACTACGATTCTAACTTGAACGAGGAACGCATCCTCAAACTCAAAGAAGAAGCCGGGACGATCAAAGCTCGCATCGATAAATTAGACGGACTCCCCGAATCCACCCTCCTTAGGATCGCAGAAGCCAAATCGGCGATGATCGACCAACTTGTCGATTCCCAAATCCTCTCCTCAAAACTCAACCAAGCCCTCAATCGATTAACACCCTCCGAATTCGGTAATCTAGCAAGCCTTCAAGATGCGATATGGCAACTTCAAAACGACTGGAATAATTCCTCTGAACTCTTCCTGGGTGGACGCTTTACATCCCTTCTGAAAAACATTGCAAACCCTTCTGCCGAGCAAGTCAAAAGCACAATCGATAACGCCTTCGAATACATCCAACCTAAACTACTTAGCTTCGGCGGCGGATCCGTCGCTTTTATCGTCAAACTATTAGTCGGGATCACGATCCTGCTAGTATCCCTATACTTCTTCCTCGTCGATGGCCCGGGAATGATCCGCTCGCTCATGGAACTCAGCCCTCTCGATGATCGCTATGAAGCGGAATTGCTCGCCGAGTTCGACCAAACCTCGCGAGCCATCGTACTCGCTACCATTCTCTCGGCCGTAGCCCAAGGGCTTACCGCAGGACTTGCCTACTTCTTCCTCGGTGCACCCTCGGCTTTCCTACTGACCGCTCTGACCATGGTCTGCGCTCTGATTCCGTTCGTCGGTACTGCGATCGTCTGGGTTCCCGTCGCACTCTTCATGGCGATCTACCAAGATCGCGTACCGCAAGCCCTCGGACTTGCCGCTTACGCTGTACTCATCGTAGGAACTATCGATAACCTCATCAAAATGCTCATACTGCACGGGCAACGACAACTCCACCCACTCCTCGCTCTGCTTAGCGTTCTCGGTGGTATCCAAGCACTCGGCCCGATCGGTATCCTCATCGGCCCCCTTGCCGTCACACTGCTTCAGACCACCTTAAGCATCTTTCGTCGTGAACTGACTGAACTAAACTCTACGGCATCAGCGCCTGATCAGGCCCCCTTGCCGTCAATCTCATCGACAAGCGACAACACTGAGAGCAACAATCCAGAAGCCAAAACCCCTGCACCTAATCAACACTAGGTGATCACGCATCGCATGAGCATGCCATGTGCTTGCGTCTTAACACCTAATCGCTGGAGAATTCTTAAGTGAACCGCATCTTGAGGATCCACCACGGTTCGAGCCAAGTGCTTGCGATCCTGTTGAAGATGACGAAGGCATTCACCTAACATGTAAATCCATTGCTCAATGAGCATCTCTTCGTTCGATATCTTCGGCAATAGAAATCGCACAACGTTCGGATCAATGCCTGGCAATGCTAACTCGGGAAACCAACAAGTTAACTCAAGAGGAGCAAGCCCCGGCAAACGCGTTACCACTTGATAAACTACACGTTCGCAATGCCCAAAGATAACATTCTCCCACCAGTCTTCTCGCTCCTGTCCGAGTATTCGGCTGACCGTACTGGCGCGATGAATCGCCATTTGATTGCGATCCATCGGTGGTCTAAAGCGAGCAATTGAAACCTCGCGGCTCTCCGTAGCGCTATACGGTTCATACCCCGCAGCACGCATCCAATTCACTAACCGATCGTCCCCGGCAGCTACCCCCAACATCCCGTCTCCATCCGAAATGCCTCGGTAAAAAAGACTATCGGTAAATGCCCCTAAGCCACAAATCTGTGTTATGCCTTGCTCTTGAAAACTTTTTCTTGCGGTCAATAACAACTCACTAGCAACCGCAGAATCATCAAGCCCCGGTGCCACACAAAGACTATGGATCATACCGTGTCCTGCACCCAAGCCGCTCGCCCGCGGATTCACCCCAAAATGAATCCAGCCTAAACACTCGCCACTCTCAAGTTCTTCCGCGACTTGGAGATCCTCATAGCGAAAGAAAGATTTAGACAATACACATTGGTCTAGGACGGCCGGTGTACACAACTCAACTGAGCCAAACGCCCGATGGTGGGCTTCCCATATTTTGGAGAGACGGAGCGTATCGGTATTCTGATAAGGCCGAATGCTCCACACACCACTACCCTAAAACCGGTGGTACGCGAAATGCCACCTCGTCATGCGAAGGTGCGTTTCGCAACACTTCCTCACGTGGCAATGAACAACCTATTTGGTCACCGACCAGCACATCCGATAGCTCAATCGCGTGGACTAAAGGATCGACACCCTGCGTATCCACTCCACGCAACTGATCAACCATCCCGAGGATTTTTGTCAAATCACTTTGAATATGACCGACCTGATCCTCGGCAATACGAAGCTTGGCAAGCTTAGCTAATCGTGCGACATCCGAAGAAGCGATTTGCATCGATGTTTAGGAAGGAAGCGAGAATGGCTTCGTTCTGACCGCTTTGCGAATCCGACCTGATCGGATGCACTGTGTGCAAACTCGCATCGTCTTGACTTCACCACTAGGCAACGAAGCCTTAATGTTCTGAAGATTCGGCAAGAATCGACGACGGGTAATCCCGGTGATCTTCGTACCAACCCCGCCCAAGTACTTCGCCTTACCACGGGTCTCGATCATATTCCCCACCTGAGGGGCTTTTCCACAAACTTCGCAAGCTCTCGCCATGACAGAATCATCCAGCAGTTTTGTAGGTAACGTTTGACCGATCATCCCACCGAAAAGTCGGAAGGCCGAAGATATTTCGGAAGGCCGAAGAAAACCGAACGGCAGAGTATAGCCACCCGCTCCAGCGAATCAACGTCAAATCCACTTACCTCGTCCCCAACAGTTTTCCCGGGATTATCCCCGCTGCATTGCGTTCTTCGATTGCCGAATCTGCCAAAACGAACTAAACTCTAAGAACGTAAATACCAATTTACAAAAGACTTACGCAGCCCAATCGCAAAAATCCCGGTTCATGCTTTCCCAGAAATTTACCCGCGAATTCGCCAGCGTCATCGAAGCGGCAGGAAACTTAGCTGTCGCAATCGAGGCTGATGCTATGCTTTTTCTCGTAGACAACGCCGTCGATTGGGAACGTCTGCGCGAAATCGTACCTGCCGAAGTCACCAAAATCCTCGTCGCAGCGGACTTGGAACAAGACGTTGAAACCGCACCAAACTTCGGACTTATTCCGATTGCACTCAACAAAGAAGACGCCCCGCTTCTCGAACGACTTCAGCATGCCTTGCTCGAAGGCGTCGCCGATGAACACCTCGCAGGAAGGAGCGAAGTTGTCGCTGTCTACTGCGGTTTCGAAGCCAACCGGATGGACTCGATCTCCATCATCAAACTCGATGAACGCATGCGCCGCTTCACCAGCCGCGACCTGCAGAGATTAGAAACTGCCGTACCACTCAATAACCTTAAAGTCGTCATCGACCTCGCCGTGCAAATCGGCCGCGAAGGTCGAGAAGGAAAAAAGGTCGGTACGCTCTTTGTCATCGGAGATACACGCAAGGTGCTCACTCACTGCAAAGACAGTGGCTTCGATCCATTGAAAGGCTACAGTAGAAAAAACCGAAATCTACACGATCCTCGCGTCCGAGAAGATATCAAAGAAATTGCCCAAATGGACGGTGCATTTGTCGTCTCCCCCGATGGCGTCGTCGAACGTTCCCGGCAAATCATCGAAGTCCTTCACGAAAACCTTCAGCTCTCCAAGGGCCTAGGCTCAAGACACTGGGCCGCCGCTGCGATCACTCAACGCACCAAAGCAATCGCAATTGTTGTAAGCCAATCCAGTGGTACCGTGCGTGTCTTCCAAAACGGACATCTCGTCCTACGGATCGAACCGATGGATCAAGCCGTCAAGTGGCAAGACTTCAACTACGAACCACCTCCGAACGAAGCCTCCGACTGATTGAAATGCCCAGCAACAGCTCCTCCTCTGTTCCACATGTTGCTTCCCTCGCTCCTCGGGTGGTGGTCGTCACCGGCGCCAGTAGCGGAATAGGACAGGCGATCGCATTGGAATTCGCTAAAAACAAATGTTCTGTCATCGTCCATGGACGAAATAACCTCACCGGACTGACCCAAACCGCTAACTTGTGTAACAGCCCCCTGGCCGTTGCCGCTGATCTGACCAAATCCGAAAGTATCTACCATCTCGCAGATGCCGCTTTCGCTCGCTTTGGATACGTCGATGTATGGGTCCACGCCGCCGGTGCCGATGTCCTCACCGGCAACGCTAAGCATTTGGCATTCGAAACAAAACTCCAACGCCTACTCGACCTTGACCTTCGCGCAATGGCACTCCTGAGTCGCACCGTTGCAAACCGCCAGGTCCAACAAAAATCACCTCTAAAATCACTCCCTTCCATGATCCATATCGGATGGGATCAAGCCGAATCAGGCTTCGAAGGCGATAGCGGACTCTACTTCTGCCCCGTAAAAGCAGCCGTTAGCGCATTCTCCAAAAGCCTCGCAAAATCTCACGCCCCAAACCTGCGAGTCAATTGCTTGCTCCCAGGTTGGATACAGACGCAATGGGGGCAACTGACCTCCCCTGAATGGAATCATCGCGCTCAGAACGAATCCCTACTCGGTCGTTGGGGCACTCCCGAAGATGTCGCCAAAGTCGCGGTTGCAATAAGCATGGGTGATGCCGAATTCATCAACGCACAAGACATTCCTATCAACGGTGGCTGGCAGGGTGGCCCACCGTCGGTACGCAGCAATCTCTCCATAGATCCTATCGACAAGCGATTTCCCCGCTCCAACTCCCTCTAATCAATCCGACCCACCCTACCACATCCCACCCGCATTTTTCTGCTATCGGTTACCCAAACATCCACGGTGCGAACCCATACGATTTCGCTATACTTGCCACTCCTAATCTCAATCCACCCACCAACCCCATTACCAACACTCTCCATGGCTCCCATCCGTCGCTTGCTCGCAGCCAACCGTAGCGAAATCGCTATCCGAATCTTTCGCAGCGCACACGAACTCGGAATTCGCACCGTCGCCCTGTACTCGCATGAAGACCGCTTCGCTCTGCACCGCTTCAAGGCCGACGAAGCATATCCCATCGGAAAAGCCGGAGAACCCATCCGATCCTATCTCGATATTCCCGGGATCGTAAACCTCTGCCTCGAAAACCACATCGACGCCGTCCACCCAGGCTACGGCTTCCTCTCCGAAAATGCTCTGTTTGCTCGCGCTCTGCGCGATGCAGGCATCATGTTCATCGGCCCGAGTAACGAAGCACTCGAACTCCTTGGCGATAAAGTCGCCGCTCGCGCTATCGCAAAACAAGTCGGTGTGCCAGTCCTCGACGGCTCCGCTGCCGCCGTTACCAGCTTGCAAGAAGCGACCGAACTGGCCCGCAAGATGACGTACCCAATCATGCTCAAAGCCTCAAAAGGTGGCGGTGGGCGCGGCATGCGCGTCGTAGAATCCGAAGACCAACTCGCAAGCAACCTTGAACAAGCTCAGCGCGAAGCCAAAAACGCTTTCGGTAGCGATGAAGTCTTCTTAGAAAAACTCGTTGGCCGCGCAAGACACATCGAAGTCCAAGTCCTCGGTGACCAACATGGAAACATTATCCACTTGCACGAACGCGATTGCTCCGTGCAACGCCGGCACCAAAAAGTCGTCGAAATCGCCCCAGCTCCAAACCTAAGTAAAAAACTCGCTTCCGAACTCCACGAAGCAGCCCTGGCTATCGCACGAAAAGTTGGCTACTACTGCGCAGGTACCGTGGAATTCCTTCTCGATACAGAATCGAACAAGTTCTATTTCATCGAAGTCAACCCGCGCATCCAAGTTGAACATACAGTAACCGAAGAAGTCACCGGTATCGACTTGATCCGATCCCAAATCCTCGTCTCCTGCGGTGGAAAACTCGGTGACGAATCCCAAGGACTACCCGCTCAAAACGAAGTCCAAGTCGTCGGTTCCGCAATTCAATGCCGTGTTACGACCGAAGACCCATCGAATCAATTTCGACCCGATTACGGTCGCATTACCCACTACCGAAGCGCTGGCGGTCTAGGGATCCGACTCGACGCCGGTAGCGCATTTAGCGGTGCTGTCGTAAACCCCTTCTACGACTCCCTGCTAGTGAAAGTTACTGCTCGTGGTCGAAATCTCTCCGAAGCATCCGGACGCATGGAACGCTGCTTACAAGAATTCCGCATCCGTGGCGTTAAAACAAACATTCCCTTCTTGATCTCCCTGATTACACACCCGACGTTCCAAGCCGGGGATGCAACCACGCGGATGATCGACAAGACTCCAGAACTCTTCGAACTCCCCAAGCGACGCGATCGCGCAACGCGCCTATTGCGGTATATCGCCGACACTGTCGTCAATGGAAACAAGCTCGTTGAAAAATCCAACGTTAAAGTACGACGCGAACCCGCCCCCGTTCCCAAGACACCTACGCCTAAAACTGCTGCCGCTGACCCCATCCCTAACGGCTATCGCCAGAAATTCCTTGAACTCGGTGCCGGCCCATTCTGCCAATCCATCCGAAACTCCAAAGAACTACTGCTGACCGACACCACCATGCGGGACGCTCACCAGTCCCTGCTCGCAACCCGTGTGCGTACGTACGACATGCTTCGCGTTGCCGATGCATATGCACGTCTAGCCCCACAACTTTTCTCCATGGAAATGTGGGGCGGGGCAACCTTTGATACCTCCATGCGGTTTCTCAAAGAAAGCCCTTGGCAACGCCTCGCAGACCTCCGCGAAAAAATCCCAAACATCCTCTTTCAAATGCTGCTGCGAGCTTCCAACGCCGTCGGATATACAAACTATCCCGACAACGTCGTACAAGCCTTCGTTAAAGAAGCCGCTCAAGCAGGAATCGATATTTTCCGTGTCTTCGATGCCCTTAACTGGTCCGAAAACATGCGTGTGGCGATGGAAGCCGTCTGCGAGTCCGGCATGATCTGCGAAGCCGCAATCTGCTACACAGGAGATATCCTCAACCCCAAACGACAAAAGTACTCTCTGAAGTACTACATCGATCTGGCGAAACAACTCGAAAAAATGGGAGCACATATCCTTGCCATTAAAGATATGGCAGGTCTGTGCAAACCCCAAGCAGCAAAAGCCCTCGTAGCAGAACTACGACAACATATCGGTATCCCCATCCACTTTCACACCCACGATACTGCGGGTATCCAAGCTTCCTCCATCCTCAATGCTGCCGATCAAGGCCTCGAAATCGCTGACGGTGCTCTTGCCTCAATGTCTGGTGGGACCTCACAAGTTAATCTCAATACCCTCGTCGAAGCCATTCGCTTCTCCCCTCGCGCTAGCCAACTCGACACAGATGCCCTCACCAACCTCTCGGAATACTGGAAAGCTGTCCGGCAATTCTATACTCCGTTTGAAGGCGAATCACTCGTCGCCGCTGGTGACCTCTACCAACACGAAATGCCCGGAGGTCAATACACAAACCTCTTCCAACAAGCCAAAGCCCTTGGACTTGCCGATCGCTGGGAACAAGTCTGCAAGATGTATGCCTCCGCCAACGAACTTCTCGGCGATATCGTCAAAGTCACTCCTACTAGCAAAGCCATTGGCGACCTCGCTCTGTTCATGGTCGCAAACGACTTGTCCGCAAGCGACATTCTCTCAGGCGCGCGCGAACTTTCTTACCCCGGTTCCGTGCTCGATCTAGTCGGCGGCATGATGGGGCAACCCCCTGGAGGTTTCCCGGAGCCTGTCAAACGAGCTATCCTCAGAAACAACCCCGAAGTCATTAACCGCCCCGGTGAAACTCTTCCAAACCACGACTTCACTGCTACTGCCACCGAACTGCAAAACAAACTTGGCCGTACTCCGACCAGCCAAGAAATCGTCACCAGCGCCCTCTATCCCAAGGTCTTCGACGAGTACATCGCTCACGCAAAAGAATTCGGCGACGTATCCCTCCTGCCAACCCCAATCTTCTTCTTCGGTCCCTCACTCGGTGAAGAATTCTCAGTCGATATCGAATCCGGAAAACGCTTGATTATCAAGTTCCTCGCCGTCGGCGAACCACGGCCCGATGGCGTTCGCACCGTCTTCTTCGAACTCAATGGACAACCCAGAGAAGTCGAAGTTGTTGACAAGTCCATCGAAACCAAAGCCGCACGACGCACCAAAGCCGACCCCGCGGATCCAACCCACGTAGCTGCCGCTATGCCCGGCATGGTCATCGGTGTAGTTGTTTCCGCCGGCGCAAAAGTATCTAAGGGTCAAAAACTGCTGTCCCTCGAAGCAATGAAAATGGAAACCGTTATCAACGCAGAGCGTGATGGCGAAATCGCTCAATTGCTCGTCTCCTCAGGTAGCCAAGTCGAAACTGGAGACTTGCTCTTGATACTCAAGTAACAATCGGTCGTCACGCCCCCTGAATCGGCCTGTAGAGCCCATGGGACTGGATGTAAACCTCCACTGCAGATGGAACGAGATAGCGGATGCTCCGCCCCAGCTCCAACCTGCGACGAATATCAGTAGAGGATATCTCCATCGCTGGTAAATTTAATGATCGTTCTTGGATCCCTTCAAGCACCTCTGGGGTCGCTAACCCGGAAAGTTCGGACCACTGTGGCGGTGCCTCACCCCCACGACGCGCGACGACCAACGATACCGAAACCAATAACTCCTCTGGTGATTTCCACTTCTTGAAGTCCTTCAAAGAGTCCGCACCGATCAACATGTAATACTCTGCATCAGGCTCGACACCCCGAAGCGCAGCTACCGTGTCGATCGTGTAACTCACTCCTCCTCTATCTAACTCCAGCGAATCAACCTCGAATCGACGATTTGACCCAACGGCCAATCGCAACATTTCTAATCGATGCTTGTCAGACGTCGGTGTATACCCCAACTTAAACGGAGATACCTTTGCGGGAATGAACTTTACTAGATCTAGCTTCATATCCTCTGCAAACTGCTCTGCAATCAGTAAGTGACCTTGATGCACTGGATCAAATGATCCACCGAATATCCCAATACGCCGCTTACTCATGACTCAACAACTCCGCATTAGATACAAGCCACTGTATGACTAGCTACATCTAGTCCCACCGATTCACTGAAATAAAGAACCTCTCCTTGACCATCGCACTCGACATCCCCAAAACAACGCACTGCGCGAGGCCCGTTTGGTAATCGATCCAGGAACCGCAACACGGATTCTTGCAATCGCACTCTCCGCTCCCATTCCAATAGATCGTTCTGCAAACCTAACGCCGACCAAGGTTCTAACAAATCACGCACGTACTTCCACAAGATCGGCAAGAATGATAACTCGCATTGCCTACTGCGAGTCAAAGTTCCTCCGCTATTGTGCTGCTGTTGCTGACGCAACAGCAAAGAACCTCGTCGCATGCCCGCACACCAATGTCGATCAATACGCCCGTCTACGTAAATCGTACCGGCTATCCATCGATGCGCAAGATATTTACCTACATCACCGCTAAGAAATACCGACCCACGCCTCATACGCTCACACGCGCGTCCACCTACATTGCCAAAGACAAAACTGTCTCCTCCTCTCAATCCTGAAAGCTCTCCCGGTGCCGGACTCGCAAAGCCCTCACCTACCGATCCTACAAACAACGCAAGCCCATCACGCTTGCCACTCAAGGCATCATTTCCTGCATCACCGATCAATACCAAACTTCCGCCACGCTGCCCCCCACCAAACCGATCTCCAACGTCACCAAGAACGATCGTCGTTCCAAGCGAGGTTTCCGAGCACAATCCATCCACGCGGCGAAAATCTCCCTCTAGAATCAAAACATACTCGCTGTTCAACACACTCCCCAACCGCGGTTCTTCACGAACCTCAATCTCAAACAACTCCGACATCGGTGCCATGCCAACCGATGTCGGTAGTTTCCAATCCCCTAACCTACGAGCTAAAAACCTAAGATCTCCCGCATCGCCACTCTTAAGACGATCTGTCCCCTCGCCCAGAATTTCTGATCGCCCACCCAAACCTGCAATCAATCCATCCAACGATAGACCTCTGCCATCAATCCAGAGATCGGAACGGATTTCATCCCCAGTACGACGGCGAAAACGAAAATATAACATCGCAATCAGAATTCCAAAGCCAATCGAAACCTACCAATCTCCCTCACCACAACATCAGTATCATACCGAGCTGGACTTGGTTTTCGAACCCCGATTCACCAAGAGCATTCCCGCAAGTTACTTCTCCTTGCTTTCCCCCTGCACCACTGCTAGGTCAACTGCGAACTCTCCTGAGTTGCCGCTAGTGCTCGAAAGCGATAGGAAGCCACAGCGATAAGTACAATACTCAGGGCCGCTCCACATACGCTGAACAACAAAAAACTACTTGCAAAGGTCGCCTCACTTAACACCCCAATCCATTGGTTTTTCAACAAAACCACAGCCACGTAGCCTAAGTATCCGACAGAATCGGCGATGTACATCAAAAATCCCACATTCGCCCGGTCGCGCGTGCAAGCAATAATCCTCTCAAAGACCGTTGTATGGACTGCCACATAAGGCAAGTATAGCCCCGCCCCAATCGCAACCATCAATAACGACGGAGAAATCGGTTGTACATACCAATGCCACAGCACGCTTAGCATCGTAGTGGCAAATCCAAGTGTTGAAACACCAAAAGAAAACTGTAACGCCTTACGATTGTCCCGAATGAAAACCGCAGAACCATTCGCAGCTGTTACCAAACACATTACAACGAAGTCGATGTTCGCATACGCCTGAGCTTTTACGCTAGCTCCTAATCCTCGCAAGATCTCCGGCGCAAAGTCATCCCGGAAACTTCTCAAGATACTCATCAATAGATATGTCCCGGCAATCGCTCCCAAACCCAATGAATACGAACGCAACACACGCCATCGGTCCGCACTCCCCATTGGTTCTCGCAAACTTCTCGCATCAATATCTCTAGCGTTCGGAGGTGGAATGCGATGCAACATCCAAACACAAATGAAAACTGGAGCTAAGAATAATGTTCCCGAAAAAAAAGGCATCCATCGCTCCGCAACACTCAACTCCCAACCCCACTTACCACATGCAAGATCGATCACCCGCTGCCCAACCGTCTTCGCTACTCCTCCAGCTAGAATAAAACTCGCACACAACCCGGCAGCTAAAGCCTCCGTCGATTGCCGGCCCTCTAGAAATCCAAGCACTAGCCCAAAAACAATCCCTAGTGGCAGACCGTTCATGAACATGCAGAATACATGATAAGGCGGAGGAACCACTGCAAACAAAAGCAACGCGGCGTGCGAGAACAGAATCAATCCGAGAATCACCCAAGCACGACGAAGTCGCGATACTTCGGACACTACCCTGATACCGATAAACTTCGATACCATATATCCAATCACTTGAGCCGCAATCAACGTCCCTTTCTCGTCCCAACCTTCCCCCCCCGATTGCTCAAAACTTCCCACCGTAAACGGTTTGCGAAACATATACATGCAAAAATAAGTTCCGAAGGCGGCCACCACCGCCCATGTATTTATGAACCACTCCGAACGATCCCTTGATCCTTGCATGCAATCCTACCCACTGTTGTTAAAACCATAAATCTAAGCGTTCAATGTAACCAACCAAGAGCCTTCCGTTGGTACGATGAAGAAAAATTAGTATTCCAGTTGTAACCAATTTCACTCTCGCCTACCTATCAGTCCACCTATGCTCTCTCCAAGCAAATTCTCACGTAAGCTTTTCCTGACTACCCTATTCTTTCTTTTAAACAACCTCCTTGTATTCGCACAAGAAACTGAATCCTCTGGAACCCTGCTCTCGCAAAGAACACTCGCCTCACGCGTCCAAGCAATCGAGCAAGCAAACGACTTGAGGCAATTTCAATCGAAAGAGGAGTGGCAAAAACACCGCGAATTGCTCCGTGATCAACTTCACGAAATGCTTGCCATCCCCACCCTCGATGCACGAAAAACGGACCTTGCACCTCTCGTCCACAACACTCTCGAAACTGAACGCATCACTGTAGAAAACCTCACCTTTCAATCCAGCCCAGGACTCTATGTTACCGCAAACCTCTATCGTCCGAGGAACCATCAAGGGAGGCTGCCCGCAATCGTATACGTTTGTGGTCACGCGCAGGTAAAAGAAAATGAAATTAGTTTAGGAAACAAAACTCACTACCAGCATCATCCAGCTTGGTTCGCCGAAAATGGCTATATCGCTTTGGCAATTGATACGATCCAGCTCGGGGAAATTGAAGGCATCCACCATGGTCTCTATCGTTTCCAGCGATGGGACTGGCCCTCACGAGGTTACACTCCCGCCGGTGTTGAGGCATGGAACGCAACACGCGCTATCGACTACCTTGTCAGTCGCGATGACGTTGATCCTTCCAAATTGGGAATCACAGGCCGAAGTGGTGGAGGCGCAACAAGCTGGTTTGCGGCCGCAATCGACCCACGTATCCAAGTCGCCATACCCGTCGCTGGGATCACTGACCTACGTGATCACGTCATCGACCAATGCATCCGCGGCCATTGCGACTGTATGTTCTTTCTAAATCGCTATGGCTGGGACTATTCAACCCTCGCCTCATTGGTCCATCCCAGGGCCTTGCTCATCGGGAATACTGACGAAGACCCGATCTTTCCACTCGATGGCGTCTTTCGTATTCAACAACAAATACGACACCTCTACCAACTTGAAGAAAAAAAACATCTTGGAATCCATTGGACATCCGGAGGCCACCAAGACACACAAGAACTACAACTCGGAGCCTTTGTCTGGTTCGACAAATACCTAAAACAAGAACCAAAAACCATCGAACAAGCCGCCAGTGCTCGCTTCGAAAAAAGACAACTTAAAGTCCTCAGCCAAATCCCCACCGACGAACGTGTCACTTCCGTTCAGGACTGGTTTGTTCCAGTCTATTCCCACTCCCTGCCGAACTCTCAACCGCAATGGGAACAACGCATCAGTCAAATTCGAGATGAAGTTTTCCATTGCGTACACGGACGACTCCCATCGTTTGATCAACAGACTCTCGCCCCCGACCAATCAACTTCAAATCTTGATTGGCAAGAACAGGACTCCTTTCGAAACGAAGTTTTCCAGTCAACTCACTTCGATCTAGCGACCACATTGGACTCGATGGTTTCCTTCTTGCGCGTCGAACGTCATCTTGTCGATGCTCAACCCACGCGTGACAACGACTCCGTAGAAATCAATCTCGCAGAAAACGCAATTTGGGATGCTTGGGCCAATCGCAAAGTTGACCCGAAGCCTTGGCAAGCTATCCTCGAAGCTTCCGATCCTAAATCCACCATTTACTACGTTTTTCCAGAACAAACCGGTCCATGGGCTTGGAATACCCAATCCCCTAATGGGGTACATCTGAGGCGGTCCTATGGACTGGTCGGGTGGTCTCTGGAAGGTCGCCAAGTAGCAGGTATAACCCAAGCTATATCTCATATTCAGTCAAAGCATCCGAACGCGTCGATCGAACTGAAGGCGAAACGCACTTATGCACCACATGCCCTCCACGCTGCTCTCCTCGCACATCATCTTCTCGATCGACTCATTCTCGAAGATCTCAATCCAAACGCCTACTACGACGGATTTGTGCTGCTGGGAATCCTGCGCCATTGCGACCTGCTCGAAACTCTCGCCGCAACCGCTTCGTTACTTCCAATAACAATCAAATCCACAAGCGATTCAAACTCGTCTGCCTTCATTGCGACAAGGGACCTATGCGAACAAACTCCGCTGTTTCAGAAGATCCAACAACTCACAGGAAAACAACTCCTGCAACCGTGACCGAGACGCTCAGCATATCCTTGGCAGTAGTTCACCAGTCGGCATCGGTACCACTCGTTGCGTGCGGAACCGCGTTTCGGCTACCACCCTCCCTCGAAATGTCTCGTCCACATAGCCAATCACCGCACTCTCACGCCCCAAAGGATGGGCTCGCAAGACCTGTAGTGCAGTATCCACATTCTCTTTTGCGATGACGATTAAGACCTTCCCTTCGTTGGCGACCACCCAAGGATCCATCCCCAACAACTCACAAGCTCGATGTACTTGGGGACGAATCGGTATCGATTCCTCCTGAATTCGAAAACACAAATTGGTCGCAGTTGCAAACTCATTTAGGCTCGCGGCAATCCCACCCCGCGTCGGGTCTCGCATTACTCGAACACCAGGTACCCTCTGCAACAACACATCAAGCATTGACCACAGTGCACTGCAATCGCTTTCCAGCGGTGGTTCAAAAGCCAAATGATCGCGAAATGCCATTACAGCCATCCCATGTTCAGCGATCGTTCCGCTAAGCAACACGCAGTCGTTCGCTCGTACCTTGGCCACCCCTAATTCTATCCCGTCTCGTATCCACCCCACTCCACTCGTCGTCAAGTAACACCCATCGCCTCGCTGACGCTCGATCACTTTGGTATCCGCTGCCAATATTCGAATACCGCACTCCCTAGCAGCCTTCCCAACCGACTCGGCCAGTCGCCTTAACTCTCCAATCGAAAATCCTTCCTCGATGATCCAAGCCGCTGTCAGGGCAAGACCCTTCGCACCTTGTACCGCTAAATCATTCATCGTTCCATAGACCGCTAACGATCCTAAATCTCCCCCTGGGAAGAAAAGAGGTTTTACGACAAATGAATCGGTCGTTATCGCTAATCGCCCTAACGCTTCTGGTGATGCAAACTCACCGCTATCCGACTTCCCTGTTAATACTTCATTTCCGTACGCAGGTAAAAAAACTTGATCCACTAAATCAGCTGATAACTTCCCTCCCGCGCCATGAGAAAGGGTTACCGTTTCACTCATGGGATGTGGAAGTGGACAAGTCCATTCACTTGAACTCATGCTTCGCTCCTATCGTCTCGATCCACTTCCCGATGCCTCGCATGATGAAAATAAGCGGCACAAGCCCCCTCGTTGGATACCATCGGCGCTCCCAGCGGATAAGTTGGGGTGCATTCTTTACCAAAAGCCTCGCACTGCGTCGGCCTGAGCTTTCCCTTTAGCACTTCCGCAGCACGACAACGAACCGTGCTTTCTTTCAGACAAACTTTCATTAGCTCCTTACCGTCTGTAAACCTATCTTGCGCATCGAACCCTTTGTAACAAGCCCTTAGCTTTAATCCGCTTCGCGGTATGACTCCTAATCCTCTCCAAGTCTGATCGCAAGGCTCAAACACATCGTTTAAAACAACCTGTGCAGCGCGATTCCCCGCACGCTCTACGACTTGCGGATAAGCATTAACGACCCGCCCACCTATCTGTTGATTCTCCGTCATGGCTTCCAATTCATGCACCGCGGAGACCATCCCTCGCAATAAATCAATCGGAGAAAAGCCTGTAACGACCACCGGAGTGCGATGTCGTGCAGCAAACCCTTCATAGGATTCATATCCAGTAATCGCACATACATGCCCCGCCGCCAATACCCCGTCGATCCCATGATCCTCATCCTGGAAAATTGCATCCAATCCAGGCGGAACCAACACGTGTGAAACTAAAACTGAGAAATTGCTCAGTGACTGCGATGCGGCTCGGCGAATCGCCATCGCTGTTGCTGGCGCTGTGGTCTCAAACCCAATCGCAAACAAGACCACCTCTCTGGGGCTTTCCGAACGCAATTCCTCAGCGGCGATCTTACAAGCGTCCAAGGGAGACTGAATCAGTCGTATGTTGGCTCCCATCCCGCGAGCTCTTGCTAAATCCGTCTTCGTTCCGGGCACACGCAACATGTCGCCATACGTACACAATATCGCCCGTTCCCTCTGGGCAATTGCAATCGCTTGATCCAACACTTCAACCGAAGTAACACACACTGGGCAACCAGGCCCATGGACAATTCGCAGCGATTTGGGCAACAACTGATCGATTCCATACTTCATAATCGCATGTGTCTGACCTCCGCACACCTCCATGATCGTCCAAGTATGCCTGCAGATGCGATGGAGTTCTGTAGCGAGATCCTCTGCCTCTCGGACCTCTTCGGCTCGCAAAACCTCTTCGCCTCTCAAAATCTCTGAGGCAAATTCCTCGTTTCCCTTTGGATTCGATATCATGAAGATTCCGCCCCTGCACGCGGAATCTGCTCTAAAAGACGAAACGTTTCCTCCACACGCTTGTCATCCAACTTTGCTATGGAAAACCCGACATGGACAACCACAAAGTCACCCACTACAGCTTCGGGCGTGTATTCCAAGCAGACTTCCTGCAAAACCCCCCCGAAATCCACCCGCCCCATTCGCATCCCTGAGGTTAAATCGACACTGAGAATCTGCCCCGGCACAGCCAGACACATGTTCGACTCCTCTCCCCAAAATCGAAAAAGATAGCTCGCTAGACAAGCGTTCGCTCACTAACTCGGTATCATACTGCAGTCGCTTGCGAATGGAAACAAAGATGCATGAACTATCACTAGCCCAAGAAATTTTCCGTATCGCTACAAGCCAAGAACTGTCGTCACCTCCTACCGCAATCGGTATCCGCCTCGGTGCTTGGAGCTGCGTGCATGAGGACTCGCTTCGCAACAGCTTTCGTTGGGTCTGTGAGAACACGGCCTTGCACGCAACTCGGCTGGAAATCGAACGTCTCGAAGAGATTTGGTTCTGCGAGACATGCCAACAAGCCCCCCCTTTCCCTGCCAAGAATTCAAGAGATGTCTCTGATAATTCAACTGAGATAACCCAAGCTCCCACCCAATGCCCTTGGTGCGGCGAACCCTTGAGCATCCTCGAATCTGTCCAGGACATGTCCGTTGAGTGGATTGAATTCCCAGCCGCGATTGAACCTCAAAAGGACTCTTGAGATCTCAACAATGGAGTCGATCTCAAACCTTAGTAAATCTCGCCATGTGAGCCAATCCAAGTAAAACTGGAGTCTGAGCACTTTTTACCGCCCTCCTACCAGAATCACCTCCGGCCCGTCATGCAAAACCCCCGAATCCTCCAAGTACGAACGAAAATCCTCAAAGCGAACGATACCCTCGCACGCTCGATGCGAGTGAACTTTTCGCAAAATGGTTTGTTTGTCACCAATTGGGTCTCCAGCCCCGGTTCAGGGAAGACAACCTTGCTCGAAAAAACACTCGCAGAACTGCGGAGCCGAAAGTACGAAGTCGCAGCAATCGTCGGTGACCTTGAAACCGATAACGATGCTCAACGCCTACGACGTAGCGGTGCTCCTGTACACCAAATCATGACCCATGGACTCTGCCACCTCGAAGCGGACATGATCGAAACAGCCTGGGCACAACTCGCGTTGCAAACCAAAAATGCACCCCCAGTCGATTTCCTATTTATAGAAAACGTAGGTAACCTCGTTTGCCCCACGAGTTGGGACCTCGGAGAAACACTTCGCATCGGACTGTTTTCTGTAACCGAAGGGGAAGACAAACCGCTCAAGTACCCCGGACTATTTAATACCTGCGATGCAGTACTCCTGACAAAAATCGATCTTGCTCAAGCATGCGAATTCCGGAGGGATGTGGCTATTGCGAACCTGAATGCCGTGCGACCCGGCATCGAAATTCTCGAATGCTCAGGTAAAACCGAATTTGGATTCTCTTATTGGATCGACTGGCTCATCGATCAACGAGCCATCTGGCAAGCATCAATGCAAGCCACCATATCCTCAATCGACACTTCCGAAAACGTTTGAACGTGCCCAAGTTTTGTCGGCAAGATCAAATGAAACTTCCCATGCGATGTTTTCTTATCAAGCCGCATTGCATCCAACATCGTAGCTGCCGTCAATCCATCGTGGGAGCCTAACAGCACCGGTAGTGAGAAACGTTCTAGTAGTCTCGTTTGGCGATCTAGCGACTCGATGGGCCAAAGCCCCAATCTCGCACTCAAGGTCCCCGCCATATTCATTCCAATCGAGATAGCTTCCCCGTGCAAATAGGTCCCATAACGGGCTAAAGCTTCGATGGCATGTCCGAAGGTATGCCCGTAATTCAAGACCGCTCTAAGCCCCGTTGTCTCGTGCTCATCCTCAGCGACAACGTGCGCTTTCAGCTCACAACATCGCCTTACCAATTGCTCCAAAACGACCGGTTCACGCTGTAGTATCCCTTCGACGTTACCTTCCAACCATTCGAAGAATGCACCGTCGAGAATCACTCCGTACTTAACAACCTCCGCCAAACCACTGAGATACTCCCGCTGCGGTAACGTTCGCAAAGCTCGCAGATCAATCCAGACCAGTGATGGTTGCCAAAACGCGCCAATTACATTTTTTGCCGCTGGCAGATTTATCCCCGTCTTCCCACCGACACTGCTGTCGACCATCGCCAAAAGAGTCGTTGGGATCTGCAAAAATCTCACCCCACGATTCCAAATCGCGGCGAGAAAACCTGCCAAGTCCCCAATCACTCCTCCACCAACCGCCACCACCACCGTCTTGCGATCCGCCCGTAACAACGCCATCTGAGTGCAAAGCCGTTGCAGTTGCTCGACCGATTTGCTCTGCTCCCCACTTGGAACCTCAATCATCGCAACGTCGCCAGTCGATACTCCCAGGCTTTGAATCGTTTGACGAGCCAAGTCCACCACATTCGTGTCGCAAATCACAACAAACTTCGAGGCACTACCCAATACCTCTCGCCACCGTAGCCCAAACTCAGTCCCATCGGGAACTCCGATAGAAATTGGATAACTACGGTTTCCCAAAGAAACAGTTAATGAATGCATCATGGTCAAGTCGGATTCTTGTCGACTGCTAATACAACATGCGAATGGCAAAGATAGTCGTGCAACGCTTTTCGACGACTAAGCAAAAACCACGTTATGGAGTTTAGTCCAAGTAGACCAATCAGGGAATATTCGATTCCCTTGGAGATCGACACCGATTGCAACGAAACGTACAAAGCTAATGGAAATAGCCAAGCGAACGCATTGCGCAAAACTTCCCGCGGTACCAACTGCTCACGCCTAGGTGGTAATCCATGCTCTTCGACGATCTGGAGTTGAAATAGATACCGCCCTGGTGATCGCCACCCTTTGTAAATCATCAGCAAATACAAAGCCGGTACAATCAACGAAGCGAAGGCAATAATCGGGATCAACAAGCTCGAACCATCACGGTTAGAACCCTGCAAGGCAAAAATTGATACGGCAAAGGGTGCAATCGCTGCCAGTAAACAGATCTGATCCACTGTATATGCCATCAATCGGGGTGCAAAACCGGCAGGTGTGGTGCTCACAGGTGCAATGGCTTGTAACTGCACCAGCAATTCCTCGTAGTTCTCGAAACGATCCTTCGGATTCTTCGCCAATAACCGCTCAATCAACGTTCGAAATTCTCTGGGGATCGCATTCGGCCAAGGCACCGGATACTGAACCGCTTCCGAAAGGTGCGAAGCAAGTTTTTGTTCGATTGACTCACCCGTTAATGCAATGGCAGGTCTACCAAAGACCATCTCAAATAACGTCACCCCCAAGGCATACATGTCGGATTGAATGCTGAAACCCTCTCCACGTATCAACTCCGGTGCTACATAAGCAGGTGTGCCGGCTAAAGTCGTCGACACCTTGCTTTCCCCCGCTTTGCGAGTTCTCGCCAATCCGAAATCCGATAACTTCACTCTCCCCTTACCCGCCATGATGATGTTTGCGGGTTTGATGTCTGCGTGAATCAAGTCGAACAAAGAAGCGTGCTTAAGCGCGGAGGCAATCTGCTTGGCTACCTCGATCGCCTCCGCATAAGGCAACCTCCCCTCTTGCTTGATTCTTTCTGCTAACGTCGGGCCGGGTAATAGCTCCATCGCCAAAAATGGCTCTTCCTCCTGCCTGCCGACATAGTAAATCGTCACAACATTTGGATGATTTAACCTAGCTTGTGCGACGGCCTCTCGAAGCATGTCCTCCACCTGACCGGTAAACCCCTCCCCCTTTTTGCGCATGACCTTGACCGCAACATATCGCTGCAACGAGGTATCCAACGCACGATACACCGCTCCCATCCCTCCACGACCCAAAGGACGATCAATGCGAAAGTGCCCATAGTGCTCATGCATCAAGGCGTCGACCGGCCCGACCTCCACCTCTAGAGTCCCCGCGAGCGCATGCATATTCGTCAAGCTGATCGTTGCTTGATACGCGCTGTGTAACGCCTCTCCTGATACCCGTCGATAACAAGCCGGACACTGGCCATCCTGTCCAGGAATAACCGTGAACTCATATCCGCACACGCAGTGATACGCATGCTCCGGGGCGATCGGTAACTCGACGTTCGAATCCATTTCCAACGGGCTCTTCTCCATACCTCCCATTGTACACGCAGAGGCCTCTATTGCGGTACTGCGCCCCCTGAGGAACAATACATGCCATATTCCAAATTCTATCCCAGTATTCCTTCCACTTTCATACCTGTTGAGAATCAATCATTCTCATAGTCCCCCACCCGCAATCGGCGATCCTTAACTCAACTTTCAACGTCTTGGACAAAACCTAGGCACCTAAGTCATGTTCTTCAACGAAATCCCTGAAAATCACCCAACTCCATCCCTCCTCGTCGACGCTGCAATCGTAGACCGCAACCTTAAAAAGATGCAATCCTACTGCAATGAGCACCATCTTCAACTTCGCCCCCACACCAAGACGCACAAGTCTGTGGAGATGGCCCGAAGACAAATCGCTCACGGTGCCACTGGACTGACCGCTGCAAAAGTCGGCGAAGGAGAATGCATGCTCGCCGCCCACCATGACTTGTTCCTCGCCTACCCCGCAATCGGCAGAAATCGGCTCGAAAGACTCGGCGAACTCGCCGCTCGATGCATCGAACGCGGCGGTAGCCTCTCCGTTGGTATCGATTCCCAAGCCGCCGCGGAATTCCTGGCCGATACCGCTCAACGACGCGGAGTACCCATCGCTGTGCTCGTCGATCTCGATGTCGGTTTCCACCGTACTGGAATCGAATCAAGCCAACAAGGAATCGACCTCTGCCGCCAAGTCGCTTCGACGAAAGGCCTCTGCTTTCAAGGTGTCATGTGCTTCCCTGGCCATATCCTGCCAAAAGCCGACGATGCGGCTTGGGCAAACTACTCAGAACGCCTCGCCAGTGTCGTCGACGCCCTGCGTGCCGATGGAATCGATGTTCAAAGGGTCTCCGGCGGCTCCACCCCTACGGCCTTAGAATCCCATCGCAATCCCTATCTGAACGAGATTCGTCCAGGTACGTATATCTACAATGACTTGAACGAAGTCGCCCTCGGTGTTGCAACCCTGGAGGATTGCGCCGCTCGGATCGTGGCAACCATCGTAAGTACCCCGACAACCTCAAAATTCATCTTGGATGCAGGAAGCAAAACCCTCTCCAGCGATCGAAATTGCGTAGATCCCGACGGAGGCTTCGGTCGAGTCTTGGAATTCCCTTCCGGTAAGATATCCCGATTAAGCGAAGAACACGGAGAAGTCACCCTGCCCGAAGACCACTCTGGACCTCGCCCTCAGATCGGACAACGCGTGTCGGTCATACCAAACCATATTTGTGTGTGCGTGAATTTGCAGAACAGTTTTTTCCTCGCAGAAAACGGTCGACTCACCGAACACCGCGTCGACGCTCGAGGTCTGCTCACCTAGCCCTCCCGCCACCTTCCAAAGTGCATCGCAATGAACCCGCACATGAACGTCTCGATCCTCATCCCTGCCTACAACGAACAAGCCACGATCCTCAGGGTCCTACGCAAACTTGTTCAACTCGAAATCCCATTGCATGAAGTCCTAGTCGTCGATGATGGTTCCACGGATGGAACCGCAGAAAAAGTTCAAGCTTGGCTCGACAGTTCGCATGGACCGAATCAACCCTCCATCCGACTGCTTAGACAACCGATGAACTTGGGCAAAACCGCAGCAATCGCAAGGGCAATCCAAGAAGCCACCGGCGATATCTTGATCATCCAGGACGCTGACCTTGAATACGACCCTATCGAAATCCCCGGAGTCATCGAACCGATCCTGATCGATGTCGCTGATGTCGTCTACGGTAGCCGATTCCTTGTAAAAAAAGCCTCCCGCGTACTGTACTTTTACCACTACGTCGCGAACAAATTCCTCACACTCCTGAGCAACTTCCTGACCAACCGAAACATGTCTGATATCGAGACGTGCTACAAAGCCTTCCGACGCGAGGTCATCCAACCCCTAAACCTAACAAGCCGTGGCTTCGGTATGGAAGTCGAAATCACCGCTATGATCTGCAAAACCAAAGCCCGTACCTACGAAGTTCCCATCTCCTATTACGGAAGAACCTACGACGAAGGAAAGAAGATTGGACTCAAAGATGGAATCGCAGCCATTTGGTACATTCTGTATTACAATCTGATTGTCCCTCTTACCGCGCCCGGACAAAACTACATCAAAACAGTCAACGCGTTCCTCGACCAAAATAAGCAATCGCGAACCAGCGAAGAACACGCTTGATCCATCCCCTTTTAGATCGTCACAACACGCATGCGATTAGAAATACACTCCAACGATTGCCTAGCTAGCCCTTGCGACGCTCTCGTTATACCCGTCTCTGAAGATTGGAGCTTATCTCCAGCAACCAGCGCGATTGATCAAGCCACCCAAGGCTGGTTTCGCAGAGTGATGGAAAGCGGAGAAGTTTCCACCAAACCGAATAAAGTTACCTCACTTATCGAACCCAACGGAATCCCTGCACGAATCCTGACTCTCGTGGGAATCGGCCCAGAATCAGCCCTGAACTGCAACACCTACTTTCGCGCCGCTGGCGCTGCCATGCGTTCCCTTGCGACAAAACCGCGTGGACGCGTTCGCTTCGCCGGATTTGAATCCTCCCCACTCTTCGTCCGAGCTGCAATCACCGGAGCCATGGTCGGAGCACAAGGGCAAGACCTTTTCCGCACCGAAAAAAACACAATTGCCCCGGAAGTCATCGAATGGTGCGGATCCAACGCATCTCAAATTTGGGCCGGGGAAGCCATCGGAAACGCGGTCAACCTTGCGCGCGACCTCGTCAACCAACCACCCAACATTCTCTACCCAGAATCCTTCGTTGAACGGGCAAAACAAGTTGCTGATCTCGCTGGATTTAGCATCGAAGTATGGGACAAAGCGAAACTTGAAAGCGAAAAATGTGGAGCCTTGCTCGGTGTCGCTCGAGGCTCCGTTCGACCTCCAGCTCTCTTGATCCTCAGATATCAAGGCTCCTCGCCCGATTCGCAATCCCTCGCTTTAATTGGAAAAGGGGTAACCTTTGACAGCGGTGGCTACTCCCTGAAACCCACGGATTCCATGCTCACAATGAAGTGTGACATGGCCGGTGCCGCTACCGTGTTGGGGATCTTTCAGGCCGCCGCAAAACTTCGAGTTCGACGCAATCTTGTCGGTGTCATCGGCCTAGTCGAAAACCTCGTCTCCGGAGATGCATTCAAACTGGGTGATGTACTGCGTGCCCGCTCGGGGAAAACAATCGAAATCCACAATACCGATGCTGAAGGGAGACTTGTTCTCGCCGACTGCATCGATGTCGCGCTGCAATCCAATCCCGCACAACTCATCGATTTCGCAACCCTAACCGGAGCTTGCGTTGTCGCCCTCGGAAACGATGTCGCCGGCCTAATGAGCAACAACTCCCCTCTACAATCCGAAATACAATCCTTCACCGAAAAATGCGGTGAATACACTTGGCCACTTCCAATGCACCCGTTCTACAACGATCAAATCGCTGGGAAAATCGCCGATATCAAAAACGTCGGCGAAGGAAGGTGGGGAGGAGCTATCACCGCCGCGAAATTCCTCGAAGAGTTCGTCCAAGCCAAACCGTGGGTCCACCTCGATATCGCCGGCCCCGCATTCCTGGATTCACCAAAACCCTGGTGCGATGCCGGCGGTAGTGGCTTCCTCGTCCGATCCTTTGCAGAATGGTTGCTCGCATGAGCTTGCTCGATCCCTCCGACGACGATCCAGCAAACCAACTAGCGGATCAACAAACCGAAGAACAAATACGTCGACAATACCACGAGCTCGCGGAACTCGCTGGTTCGCTCGCCCACGAAATCAAAAACCCGCTCTCGGTTATCCACATGAACGCTGAACTCCTCTCCGAAGAAATCGAAGAGAGTCAATGGCCCGGGATACGGCGGGCCATCGGCAAAGTGGAAATGATCAAACAACAATGCCACCGCATGGAAAACCTCCTGCGCGATTTCTTGCGATTCGCAAAAATGCAAGAACTGGAAATGACCATCGGGTCGCTTAACGACCAAATCCAAGCCGTACTGAATCTCTTTCAAGCCCAAGCAGATAAACAAGATATTCACATCAGCAAATTTCTAGATGCCGATCTGCCCAACATCCGACTCAATAGCTCCGCTCTCCAAGCCGCTTTGATCAACCTAGTAAAAAACGCTATGGAAGCCATGCCCGAGGGTGGCGAACTGATGATCCATACCTTCTCACTCCCTACCGGCGTCGCCATGGAAATGATCGACTCCGGTTGCGGTATGGACGAAACCACTGCCATGCGCATGTTCGAACCCTTCTACTCCACCAAACCAGAAGGATCAGGACTAGGATTACCAACCACACGCAAAATTGTCGAAGCCCACGGCGGGAGAATCAACGTACAAAGCGAAGTTGGACGAGGTACCAAATTTAGCCTTGAATTCCCAACCCCCATCCGCCTCGCCCGTCCCGCCTCCAGCGATTCCCCCGGAACCCCTATCCCCGCTTCCTCAGAAACCACAATGTCGGACTCTTGATGTTGCCATCATCGGTCCAACACTTCACTTCGTACCTATCCCCCTGCTCCTCAATCCACCGTCGCACGACTCTCCCCTCCTCCTGTCCTTCTTCGTGCCCGACATACACCAAGAGAGATACTATCTCCCCAGCGACCAAGACACGGTCTATTGATTGCAATGCATGAAGTGTCGATGCTGGACGTGTGACAATCGACTTGTCCCCATGTGGTAAATATCCCAAATTAAACATCGCGCAATCGATATCCGCGCAATTCCGCTCAGCTAACATCTGCCCCAAATCGGCATGATCTCCTTGCACGCACTCAACACGCTCAGATAGCCCCAACGCTTCCACTCGCTCCCGGGTTCGCATTACCGCCGATGGTTGAAGATCGACTGCAAATACTTTTCCACTCTCCCCCACGCATTGGGCCAAAAACACCGTATCGAACCCGTTTCCCGCAGTCGCATCTACGGCATACGAACCCTCTCGCAACCACGGTCGACACAACTCCTGAGCCTCAACCGTAAAATGCATCCGCAACCCCCTTGGGATAAGAACCGAGTAGATCAAATCGCAACGCAGTACTCTTCAACTCTTCTATCGCTTCACCTAACTGCTGCGTCTTGCAATGCCCATCTAACTCCACAAAGAAAAAGTACTCGTTGGGAGTTTGAGGAACAGGAAAGGATTCAATCCAAGTCAAATTGATTCCCTTCTGCTTGAATAACATCATCACATCTGCCAACGCACCCGGTCGGTGCGGCACCCGGAACATCAACGAAGTCTTGTCGCTCCCCGTCGGCTCTGGTCGTTCTTTTCCAATAATCGCAAATCGCGTCGAATTGTGTGGATTGTCCTCGATCGACTTGCACAACACATCAAGTCCATATTCAACCCCAGCCTCGATCGATGCAACCGCGGCTACTCCAACCTCATCCCTTGCCATTCGCGCCGCCTCCGTCGTGCTCGAGACCTCCTTGAGCACCACTCCTGGCAAATGTTCCACCAACCATCGCCGACATTGAGACAAAGCCTGCGGCTTACTGCAAACCACACGCACCTTCGACTTCTCGCAACGAGCCAGCAAGTTGTGATGGATCGCCAAATGGACCTCTCCGCAAATCTGTACCGGTCTCTCGATGAATGTTGTCAAAGTATCCACGATTCGTCCGTCCGTCGAATTCTCAATCGGCACCACGCCATATGTCGATTGCCCGCAATCGACTTCCTCAAACACAGCCCCAATCGATGCCACTCCCTGCAACGCACCACGCGATCCAAAAAACTTACAAGCCGCCAAATGACTGTAAGAATGCTCGGGCCCTAAGTAAGCAATTCGCGTCGGTTGGTAACCCAACGCATGCGTCGATCCCGCCACATATGCAAGTATCTTTCGAACCCCAGCACCCGTCTCACCACCAAGACTCCCCAATTCCATTCGCTCGATACGTTGCTGCTCTTCCAACAAACTGACCGCATCACCGTTCTTGCTCTCCTTGGCTTGCCTTGCCAACTCCCCGATCCGCTCGATTACCAACTCCGCAATCTGACGGTCAATCATCTCAATGCGGCCGCTCCTCTCTCCAGTCGGTTGAATCATGACAAGCCCGTTTGCTAAATCCCATCTCTGGTTACTGTCAAATTGGCTGAATTCATGTACATCACAAGTTACAGCCAGCCACTTTCCTCGAAAAAGAGCAATCACAAGTCATTATAAGCCATGAGGTTACGCAACAAAAGCCCCGTCTGCCTTCCGCTTTGGCACACAGGTTGCTTCTTTCGTACATCTAACGAAGACGGGGGAATAAGCGGTTCACGGTTCGGGCAAGCTGGAGCAAGACCCGCGAACTCCCTCAATTTAGAACCTCGGTTCTGCCCCGAAAATCGGCACCTTCACTACTCATCGTTTCACGATACTCAAAGCTTCACGGAGAATCCAAGCTATGGCGACAGGCGAAAAAATCATCGGAATCGACTTGGGCACTACCAACTCGGTGGTTGCCGTGATGGAAGGCTCCGAAGTCAAGGTAATCCCCAATGCAGAAGGCAATCGCTTGACCCCCAGCGTCGTAGCCTTCACCGACAAAAGCGAAACGATCGTCGGCGAACCCGCACGTCGTCAAGCTGTGACCAACCCAAGACGTACCGTCTCCTCGGTAAAACGCTTCATGGGGCGACGTCACTCTGAAGTCGAGTCGGAAGAGAAAATCGTTCCCTACCAAGTCGTAGGCGGTGCGAACGAATACGTCAAAGTCCAAATCGGCGATCAGCAATACACCCCGCAGGAAGTCTCCGCGAAGGTGCTTCGCAAATTAAAGGAAGCTGCCGAGTCCTATCTAGGACATCGCGTTTCGAAAGCTGTGATCACCGTGCCAGCCTACTTCAATGATGCTCAGCGACAAGCGACCAAAGACGCTGGACAAATCGCGGGGCTAGAGGTTGCTCGGATCATTAACGAACCGACTGCGGCTGCGCTCGCCTACGGTTTGGATAAACGCAAAGATCAAAAGATCGTTGTATTCGACCTCGGTGGTGGTACCTTCGACGTTTCCGTCCTCGAAGTCGCTCTCAGCGGCGACGGAGACGATAACGCAAGCAAAATCTTCGAAGTCATCAGCACCAACGGCGATACTCACCTCGGTGGCGACGACTTCGATCAAACTCTGGTCAACCACGTCGCAACCCAATTCCAAAAAGACAACGGTATCGACCTCCGCAAAGACCCAATGTCTTTGCAACGCTTGCAAGAAGCTTGCGAGAAGGCCAAGAAGGAACTCAGCTCCCTGCCGCAAACCGATATCAATCTGCCGTTCATTACGGCCGATGCAACTGGTCCGAAGCACTTGCTCGTTACCATCACCCGAAGCACCTTCGAAGGATTGATTGATCCACTGATCGAACGATGCAAACAACCCGTCTTGCAAGCTCTACAAGACGCAAAACTCAAGCCATCCGAGATCGACGAAGTCGTCCTCGTCGGGGGATCTACTCGCGTTCCGAAAGTTCGAGAAATCGTTAAGGAAATCTTCGGCAAAGATCCCCACCAAGGGGTCAATCCCGATGAAGTTGTCGCTGTAGGTGCTGCGATCCAAGGTAGCGTGCTGTCGGGTGAACGCAAAGACGTTCTCCTGCTCGACGTGACCCCGCTTACCCTCGGCATCGAAACCGAAGGTGGCATCCTTACGGCCCTGATCGAACGAAACACGACGATCCCGGTCGAAAAGAAACAAGTCTTCTCGACCGCTGCGGATAATCAAACTGCAGTGACCGTCAGTGTGTACCAAGGTGAGCGCAAGATCGCCGTCCACAATCGAGTACTCGGGCAATTCAACCTCGAAGGGATTGATCCCGCTCCACGCGGTATGCCCCAAATCGAAGTTAAGTTCGACATCGACCAAAACGGCATCTTGAATGTCTCAGCAAAAGATCTGAAGTCCGGTAAACAAGCCAGCGTGAAAATCGAACAGTCCAGTGGCTTGAGCAAGGACGAGATCGAGCGCATGCGACGTGACGCTGAAATGCACGCCGACGAAGATCGAAAGCAAGTCGAACTGGCTGAATCCAAAAACCGAGCGGAAAACACCATCCATGCTCTCGAGAAAGCCATCTCGGAGCAAGGCGATAAACTCTCCGCCTCAGACCGCGAACCTCTCGAGGCCGCGATCAAGAAGGTCAAAGACAGCTTGGGTTCCAACGACTCCGAAGCAATCAAACTTGCGACCTCGGAACTTGAGCAAACCGCAAATGCCTTCCGCTCCGCTTTCACCTCGCAACCCCAGCCGAGCGCAAGCCCTGAGGCCGGCAAAGGCCCCAATGATGATGCGATCGATGCAGAGTTCGAAGTGAAGAACTAAGCAAGCCTGTTAGACCATGATCAGAAAGGGGCGGTTGTTGCAACCGCCCCTTTCTTTTTTTGGCTCTTCCTCAAGTTTGATTTAATAGTGTTGGTACCGCTTAGTCACATATTTCGTTGAGAGCGAAAAAACTACTGGATCAGGGCTTCAAGGTAGTTCTTTGCCTTTTGTAGTTCTTCCGTGGCTAAGTTCAATTCGGGGAGAATTGGTATACCTCGAGGGAATGGGTGCATGAAGATTTCAGTCCAGCCATCGTAGCGGTTGGATTGAAGCACTTCGAGCAATAGGGAGAAATCTAGCGAACCGTTTCCTGGTAGCTGTAACAGTTCGTCTTCTTTGGGTTGGGCTTGCATGCAGCCTTTGCCATGTTGCCAGGCGTAGAAGAGGGAGGTGCAGGGGAGGACGTCTTTGAGCAACTGAGCAAGTAACGTGATGTCTTGCGGGAGATGGTATGGCGCAAAGGCGATACCGAGTCCTGACTTATCTCCTCGGGAAGCTTGATCGTGAAATTCACAGAACCAGCGAAGTGAGTCTGGCGAGTCGAGCAAGCTTTTACTGTGGTTTTCGATTGCGATGGTGACTTGGTGTTTTCGAGCGTGGTCCCAATGAGTTTGAATTGACTCGAAGAAGTTTTTTATCGCTTGTTTCTGGTCATCAGCTCGCAAGCCAGCTTGGCCACCGGAGCCGGTGACAATGGTGTGGCAGTTCAAACGTTGGCAAAGTTTTATCTCCTCCTGGAGTCCGAAGGGACCTAGAGGAAACTGAGTGATGCAGCCTAGTTGAATGTTGTGTTGATGAAGGAGCGACTGGAAGTGATCTTCGCCCATTTCGGTCAGTTCTTCGCGTTGGCTGCCGTGAATTTTGGGCCAGAGGTCGATGGCCGAAATCCCCAATTGTTTTGCAAGAGGAAGAATGGTCGCGAGTTTTTCGGTGCCGAATAACGATGTTGCAAGGATATGTTTGAGAGAGAATTTTGCCTCGGTACTTTGTGCACTTGCTTGAGTCGCGAGAAGAGGTTCGAGTGCGACTGCCGAAAGACTTGCGGTAGCTCGCCACATCATCGCGCGGCGATTCAACGTACGAAGGTTAGGTCTCAGTGTTTGGCGGCGTCTCATATCTCAGGTTATTCTTCAGCCAAGTACGTTTACTCGGTCTGGGAAAAGTGTCGGTTTTGAAACAGGGCAGACATTGTGAGTATAGAAGAAGTTGCCGACATTGGAATTGAGAACCTTTTGTGAAGAATTGCTCGCATGCTGATGGTCAATCCGTTAGGATAAACAGAAGTTGTTCAAGCCTGCGGCTTTGGTGCAGCGGGTCAGTTTGTGCTATTGAGGAATGAGGATAATGCTCAAATCGTTTACAAGAGCCGCATTGCTATTTGCGTTGTCGGCTGGTTGGTCCGTTGTTTTTGCTCAGGGAGCTGGCGAGATTGAACAGAAGTTCGTCCCTTCAGGTATCACGCAAAAGATGGGAGGGTATCGCCCGATCCGAGCAGAGATGGGAGAAGAAGCGAAGGGAGTTACCAAAGCACCTGAAGGGCTGGAAGCACCGAAGTACGGCGCGATTGAGCTTGATGGTAAATCATGGGTGTTCATTCTTGACGAGCGGACCGATGGGGGCGCTAAGTTGTATATCGATACCAACGGTGATGGTGATTTAACAAACGACCCTGAAACGGAATGGGCTTCTCGCAAGCTGGGTGGATTTACGATGTACAGTGGCAAGGGCAAGTTGCAGTTGGGAACTGATCAAGTCGGAGAGATTGGCTTATACCGATTTGACCCGAAAGATCCGCAACGTGCGGCACTGAAGAACACCTTGATGTTCTTCGTAGATTTCGGCTCGGAATTTAGTTTGAAGCTCGACGGACAGGATTTTAGTACTTTCATTTCTGGGCCTCTTGCGCCTAAGACCCCATTGCCGATGGACCGCAACGGGGATGGTCGGGTCAGTCGCAATTACGAGACAGTTCAGCTAGGTGTTCCTTTCAATTTCACTGGGAAGACTTACGTCTTGGATGCAAAAGACGGCAAGTTGACCGTGCAGATCGCGGACAAGGAATTGCCGCAGTTGCCGATGCCACCGGACCTGCGAATCGGAAAGCAGGCTTTGGAGTTCACTGCAACGACAATGGATGGAGCTGAGGTTGCTTTTCCGAAGGACTTCAAAGGCAAGGTTGTTATGCTTGATTTCTGGGCCACTTGGTGTGGGCCATGTATCGCTGAGATTCCCAATATGAAGAAGGCGTATGAGGCACATCACGAGAATGGATTTGAAATTCTCGGGGTGAGTTTTGACCAAGCCAATATGGAAGAGATGGTTAAGTCCTTCTTAAGTGATCGTGAATTGACTTGGCCACAGATCTACGAAGGGAAGTTCTGGGAAACGAGTTTGGGCAAGATGCACGACGTCAGTGGGATTCCCTTTGTTCTCTTGGTTGATGGTGACAGTGGCGAGATACTCGGAACTTCGCGTGAATTGCGTGGCGAAGGCTTGAGCGATTTCATCGCCGAGCAGCTTGAGAAGAAAAAGGGTAGCAACTAGTCCCTGCGTTGATCCTAGAAACAACAATACCACTGGCATTTTGTGCCAGTGGTATTTGCATTTAGGGACGATGAAGCAGAGGTTATTTGCTTCCTTCTGCACCCGTATCGAGGACGGCCATAAAGGCTTTTTGCGGGATGTCGACCGAACCGATCGACTTCATCCGCTTCTTACCTTCCTTCTGCTTCGCCAGGAGTTTACGTTTCCGAGTGATGTCCCCACCGTAGCATTTCGCGGTTACATTTTTACGTACAGCGGGAACTGTTTCTCGGGCGATGACCCGCGATCCAATTGCGGCTTGTACCGCCACTTCGAACATGTGCCGATCGATTTCTTCTTTCAGTTTTTTCACCACAGCACGTCCACGTCGATCGGCGTCGCGACGATCGCAGATGATGCTCAGAGCATCGACCCGTTTTCCATTGACGAGGATGTCCATACGGACCAAATCAGCGTTTTCATAGCCGATGATCTCGTAATCCATGGTGCCGTATCCACGTGTTGCACTTTTGAGTTTGTCATGCAAATCGTAGATGACTTCGGCGAGCGGCAGATCGTAGCTCACCAGGGCTCGGGTACCGGAGAGATACTCATTCCCTCGCAGAACGCCCCGACGGTCTTGGCATAGTTTCATCACGACCCCGATGTATTCGGTGGGTAGGACGAAGTTCACGCGAACGATGGGTTGGCGGAACTCCTCGATTTCGCCGGAATCGGGGACTTCTTGAGGTCGGTGGATTTCTAGTTTCTCACCACCTCGTTTGATGATCTCGTAGGTGACGTTGGGAGCGGTTTGAACGAGGTCGATATCGCACTCGTTTTCCAGTCGTTGCTGAATGATCTCCATGTGCAGGAGCCCCAAGAAACCGCAACGAAAGCCGAAACCGAGGGCTTCGCTGGTCTCGGGTGCAAATTCAAACGACGGATCATTGATGGAGAGTTTCTCTAGCGCGTCACGCAGTTCGCTAAAGTCCTGTCCGTCGCTTGGGTACAGACCGCAGTAGACCATACGTTTAGGTGGTTGATATCCTTCGAGTGGTTCGACTTTTTCGTCATTTAAGTGAACGACGGTATCCCCGATGCGAACATCTTTGAGTGACTTGATGTTGCAGATCAGGTATCCAACTTCTCCGGCTCGAAGTTTTTCGCAGGCTCTACGTTCGGGTACAAATTGACCGAGCTCGAGGACTTCGTAATTTACTCCTGCGCGATAGAAGCGAACTTTATCTCCCTTTTTTACTTCTCCAGACATCAGACGCACGTAGGTGATGGCACCGCGATAGTCGTCGTAGTGCGAGTCGAACACCATCGCTTGCAGCGAATTTTTGTCATCTCCTGAGGGAGCGGGGATTCGCTCGATAATGGCGGTCAGGAGTTCATCGATCCCGATGCCGGCTTTTCCAGAGCATTTGACGATTTCGTCGGGATCGATACCGAGGACTTGGTTCATTTCGGCGGTGACTTCGTCCACTCTCGCGTGGTTGAGGTCGATTTTGTTGATGACCGGAATAATTTTCAGGTTGTGATCCATTGCCGAATAGGCGTTTGCAACCGTTTGAGCTTCGACTCCTTGAAAGGCATCGACGAGGAGCAGGGCACCTTCGCAGCAGGACAAGGAGCGAGAGACTTCGTATTGAAAATCAACGTGGCCTGGGGTGTCGATTAAGTTCAGCTCGTAAAGCTTACCTTTGTGCCAGTGGTGAAGCGAAACGGCTTTTGCTTTGATGGTGATTCCACGTTCACGCTCGAGGTCCATCGCATCGAGAAGTTGCTCCTTCATTTTGCGGATTTCGACGGTTCCTGTTTTCTCCAGGAGACGGTCCGCGAGGGTGCTTTTGCCATGGTCAATGTGGGCGATGATGCAGAAATTCCGGATGTTCTCCAGAGGAATCTCGCCGACGGTCTTGGAATCTTTTGGGTTCATAGGCTCTTATAGTATTCGGATCGAGCGATACCTGCGGCTCCAACGTAGCCTGCATCCGCTCCTAGTTTGGCGAATTCGATGATCGCACCAGCTTTTACGTATTGGAAGGTTCTTTCTTCGAATCCTTGGCGTACTTTGTGTAAGAAACGAAGACCGGTTTTGCAATTCGGGCCACCGAAGTTCATTGCACCGCCGAGGACGACAAGTCCTGGGTCGAGTATATGGACGAGGCTAGTGATCCCGATAGCTAGATAATCTGCCGTTTCCTCGATAATTTTCAAGCTCCAATCGTCTCCGAGCTCGGCCGCTTGGAAAATTCTCTTGGCGGTAATTTGGTCGATTTCGCTTGCAAGGGAACTTTGGGCACCTGCTCGGAGGGATTCCTGGGCCCGAAGTACCAGGCCTGAGGCGCTGGCGTAGGCTTCGAGTTGTCCGCGTCCTCCACCCCAAGCGCAAAGCCTCGCGCTGGGGTGCGGGTCAATCAACATGTGACCGAATTCTCCCCCGAAACTGTTTGCTCCGACGACAAGATGGCCGTCGATAATGATCCCGCCACCGACACCCGTTCCGAGCGTAAGCAAAATCATGCTGCGGTGTATTTCTCCAGTGCCGATCCAGAATTCCCCAAATGCCGCAGCATTCGCATCATTGGCAAAAGACACCGGCAACCTGAGTTCTTCTTCGAGGCACTGCACGATTGGAAAATGGTGCCAATGGGGGTGGTTGGGTGGTTCAACTAGCATTCCCTTTGGAATGTCTTGGCTCCCAGGGGTCCCAAGCCCTGCGCGAAGAACTTCGGTGACCGACAGCCCCACGGTTTGAGTCATTTCGCGGGCGGTCTGAGAGACTCGCCGCATTGCATGTTTTGGTCCCAGAGACTCTTGCGTGTCGATTTCTGCAAAAGCGAGGGTGCGACCTGAATCGTCAAGCAGACCGATTTTGATGGAAGTGCCCCCGACATCAATCCCAAAAAAATAGGGTGGTCTTGATTCCGCCAAAGTGATTGTCGGCTGGTTAGTCATGTGGGCCATCTGCGTTGCGGTCACGAGAATTGTGCATCGCGTGAACTCGGTTCGCGTGAAGTGTCCATGGCGTGCAACAGAACTATTGTACGTGGAGCGGGTAGTAGAACAAACGGCAAAGCCGCAGAACTAGAAGTTGTAGGTGGCCCCTAACGAAACTCCATGCAGGAAGAGAGAGTCATCGTTTTTAGGTGCCGTCGCTTCCTGAAAACGGAAGTCGGCTGGAATTTGCCCAAGTGTGGTTCCGATTTGAGAGGCACCCAGAATGCGGTAGGAGGCATTGAAGGTCCATCCGCGTGCAAAATGCCATGCGAAACCAGTGGCGGTTTCACCTAAGAAGGCAGAACTGTTGTCCGCGTTGGAGTACCTGAAAGGTTCCCCGGACGAAGAGCCAGATGAGATGATCGTCGCTTCAGAGATGCTGTCGCCGATCCGTGAGTTGGTTTGTAGGTGGTTGTTGTAAACCCCTGCATTTAGGCTCGACCAGACCCCCCAGCGAGGACTTGCCAGCCAATGGGCGATCCCACCAGATTGAACACCCCATAGATCGTTTTGGGATTGAAGATCATAGCGAAGGTCTTGGGCACTATAAGTCAGAGCATCGCGGTATTGAAACCAACGTACGCCGCTGAAAAGACTCACGCGTAACCGGCTTGGGACTTGAAACCATGGAGCATTCGTTCCGGTTGGTTGTTTACTGATGTTCCAGCATTGGCTATCTGTGCAGTCCGGCGCGAAAGGTTGCCGAGCAGATCCACCAATCGCGAACCAGAAAAGGTTAATTTCCATGTTCTGAAAGTCCTGGTCACGAACCAACGAGTGCGCCGAAGCACTCGCAAACAGGTCGGTAACAGTCGTTCCGTTGAGTACAAGTCCCTCGGTCGTTCCTGGGTTGATACTGGAAGGGACATTGAAGGGAAGATGGGTTTGTAGGCGTGAGGGACCAGCGTCGAGCGACGCGGATTGCGGGTTGGAGAACAATCCCCAATAGCTCCCCATCACTGCATATTTTCCTGACTGGAAGTATCTTCCACCGCTGAGTTCAAAGCCGCCTGCAGTTCCAAAGTCGACATCACGCGAGGATAGTGAGTGTGTGTTCGTGTTGAGGATGTCGCTGGAGAAAAGTCGATTTGCGGACTCTCGGCGCTGAAGCAGCAATCCGTTGCTCGAGAAGAACCAAGGGGATGGGGTTGATAGTGGTGCGCAAGAAGGGACTTCAAAGCTCTTCGTTGCAACGGGTTGATTCTGGTTTGAGCGTAGGTCTAGGTCGACGGGGGGCGCTGAGATCGATGGGGATGGTTGGGCAAATACTGGTGGCACTAGAGCGGGAGTATGATTCTGGATCGTTTGATCTTGAATCATTTGATCTTGAATCATTTGATCTTGGATCGCCACACCGCTCCCGATAATCAATTCCCCTGACTTGGTTGGAGTTTCTACTTCTTGGGGAAACAAACTGTCATTGCTTGAAGGGAGGGGAAGTGGCGAAAGAACCACAGCGTCGTGGCTTGGCAAAGATGATGGAGGGGGCGTGACCCGCGCGTTCGGCGGTAGGAAGTATCCTTGCGAGAGCCCTTCGCCGAGAACATGTCGCGGTTCTTGGGCGAGGCAAGTACCCAGCAACTGAGGTTCTAAGGTGTGCGTTAGGCCAGCGAGAATCGCTAACCGCAAGAGTCTGTTGAAACGATGTCTTCTTTGGTTGATTCGGATCATGGACGAAGCTCCTTCTTCGATCGGATCGCAACGGCAGCGGGGTGAGGGTTTAGGGCCGACGACACCACGCGATACTCGGAGTTTCGGATGATCGCGGATGCGATCTGCTTGAATTGTCCGACGGGTGCTAGCGAAACAAACGGGAGGCTCCGCACAACCTGCACTGGGGCTAAAGGCCTAAGTTACCGAGCTAACGGAATCCTAGGAAAATTCGGCATAACTGGTACGATACCCAGGGGGTAAAAGCGATTTCACCTAGCCCTTCGGGTTGGGGGTGATATCATCCAATATCCTGTGTTTTTCGGACTGACCCCATTCTGAGCATCCAGATTACGCATATATGCACTCGTTACCGATCATAGAGAACCCTCAAGCATCTGAGGGGCCGCTGGCAGTTGACCATCCAAACGGTAAGAGGGGGGCTTATGCCTTCATCAGCCTTGGGTGTCCGAAGAACCTTGTCGACAGTGAGCAGATGTTGGGGATTTTGCATGAGCGGGGTTATCAACTAGTACAAAATCCAGAGGAATCTGATTTTGTGGTGATCAATACTTGCGGCTTTATCGAGCACGCCCGCAAGGAGTCCTTCGAAGCGATTGATCAGATGCTCGATTTAAAGCGAGCGGGCAAGATCCGAGGTGTCGTAATCACTGGTTGTTTAGCAGAGCGGCAGAATGAAAAACTGCTTGAAGAACGGCCGGACATCGATGGTTTGGTCGGAGTCTTTGGCAGGGATGAAATCGGTAACTTGGTCGACCGCATTATGGATGGTCTCGACGAGCAGCGAACCGTATTTCGTCCTGCGCCCATTCGTGCATTGTCGGATCATTTGCGACTTCAGGTTACACCGAAACATTTCGCTTATCTGAAGATCTCCGAGGGTTGCGACCGATTGTGCACGTTCTGCGCGATCCCGAAGATGCGTGGCAAGCATGCGAGCAAACCGCCCGAGGATATTCTGATCGAAGCGAAGCGGTTGGCGGACTCGGGGGTGCGCGAGTTGATCATCGTTGCACAAGATACGACATACTACGGCATTGATATGTACGGCGAGCCGCGATTGCGGCAGTTGCTCGAAGAACTCGACCAAATTGAAGGACTCGACTGGATCCGATTGATGTACTTTTATCCAATGTACATCGATAAGCCTTTGATGCAGACCATCGGGCAATCGAAACGTATCCTGCCTTACGTTGATATGCCCTTGCAGCATATCAACAACACGATGCTCAAGCGGATGTCGCGGCGTGTCACGCAAGAATCCACCGTCGAAATGGTTTCGATGATGCGGGAGACTATTCCCGAGTTGGTCATGCGGACAACAATGATCACCGGATTCCCTGGTGAGACAGACGAGCAGTTTGAAGATCTGGTCGATTTTGTCGACCGAATGCACTTCGAAAGATTAGGTGTCTTCACTTACTCAATCGAGCCGGACACGCCTGCAGCAAGACTTGATGATCACTTGCCTGAACGTATCAAAAAAGAGCGTCGCAATCGGCTCATGGCGGTTCAGCAGCAAAACGCCTTTGCTTGGTGCAATAAGCAGCTAGGCAAGAAGTTGCCGATACTTATCGATAAGGCGGTTGATATTGAACAGCCTTCTTCGAATAAGAAGAACAAGTCGAATGGAGGCGGCACTCTAAAGAATGCTTGGATTGGGCGATCCTATGCAGATGCGCCGGATGTCGATGCAGCGGTTTATGTCTCCGCCGATGACGGGGTCGAGATCAAACCGGGTGATATGGTTGAGTGCGAAATCGTATCCTCCGATAATTACGATTTGATCGGTGTTGCAATGCGAGTGATTCCATGAGTGCTTCTTCGAAAACAACCTCGCTGAGCGATAACCCTTGGAATGTTCCGAATGCACTGTCCACTGTGCGATTGATTCTGGCGATCGTGGTTTGTGGGTGCATCGAGTGGCAAGCTTGGTGGCCGGCGCTGATTCTGTTCGTCCTCGCAGCTTCGACCGATTGGATCGATGGATGGTGGGCGAGGAAGTACCAGCAAGTCACAAAGTTAGGTCGTATCCTTGATCCGTTTGTGGACAAGGTAATTATTTGCGGCGCGATGATCGCGTTGGTTGGCGTTCCTGATTCTCCGATTGCGCCTTGGATGGCGACGGTTGTGGTGGCGCGCGAGTTGTTGGTGACGAGTCTGCGAGGAATGGTCGAAGGCCAAGGTGGTGACTTTTCTGCAAAGCAGCTTGGTAAATGGAAAATGGTACTGCAGTGCGCCGCGATTGTTGCGGTGTTGCTGCAATTGTGTTTAAGTTCACCAACCCCTGCTTGGTTGAAGCTCGCCATTCCAGTTTTGTTGTGGGGGATGCTCGCGCTAACCATCGGCTCTGCGGTTGAGTATGTGATGTTGGTGGTTCGAGGTAGTAGGGCATCGAAGTCATGAAGCCGGAAGATTTGCCACCAGATCAACTTGCGTTGATGGGGTTGTTTAGTTTGGTCATGCTGACGTTTCTCTTCGGCATGATCTGCGTTCATATTTGGGCGATGTTGCGTTGGAATCAGATAGCGTTTTGGCAAGGGTGGCGACGCGATGTGCGAGCAGATCGCGTCGGACTGATCGATCTGATTGCGTTCGTGGGCTGTGTGATCATGGCTCAATTTATTGTCGTGGGAATTGCAGGCTCGATTCTGGGGCCGGATGCCTTTCGCAATCCGGAGGCTTCGGACAAACCAACAAAGTCACCAGCAGAGTTGCAGCCTGCTGGCGTGATCAAGGTTGGTGATTTGGTCGGAAGTACGCGATGGGGAAGCGATGCTGAACGGCTGGATCGAGGTGTCAGTCCAGCAGATGATGCTTCGGCGTCCGATTCGATTGCAGAAGTGAAACAACGGAGTGTGGAGGTTGAAAACGTTGAGGGAATAGAATCTGAAACAACACCGTCCTCTTGGGCTGCTTTTGCAATATCTTCGGCTTTCATTTTGGCTGCTATAGGCTCAGTGATTCTGATCACGCATCGGACACGATCGACCGCATTGAATCTAGGGATCTACTCCACGGAGTTCCTAAAGGACGTGTGGGTAGGAGTGCTTGTTTTTTTCTGGGCGACACCAATCGTATTGGTAGTTTCAAGTATTGCCGGACAGTTGACAAAGGTTGAGTACGAGCATCCAGTGATCGACGCGATGCAAGAAAGCTTTTCCGCATTACCACTTCTTTATTTCAGCGCGGCGATAGCAGCACCATTGTGGGAGGAGTATGCGTTTCGATTTCTGTTGATCAGCTGGCTTGATACTTTGCGAGTCCATTTTGGAAATTGGATTGCGGTGTTTACGGGAAATCCGTTCGGACGCGGAGCAAATGAACAGGTTCAAGCGAACGAAGTGAGTTTAGTTTGGGCACAGGCCCTGAGTGGAGCGAATCGGGGAGCGAATCGGGGAGCGAATCGGGGAGCGAATCGGGGAGCGAATCGGGGAGCGAATCGGGGAGCGAATCGGGGAGCGGGAGAGGAGTTACAGCAAGAGGGGGCTTTTCCTCCGTTTTGGATTGCTTTGGCGAGCGGAACATTGTTTGGGTTAGCGCACTGGGGGTATGGAGTAAGTTGGATTCCATTGCTAGTGCTGGGCACTATCATGGCGAGGGTGTATCAGTTGCGCCGTAGCGTAGTGCCTTGTGTGGTCATTCATGCGTTGTTTAATACCATGAGCTTGATTGGCTTGGCAGGTGGGTTGATCCTTCAGAAGCTTTCGCCGGAGGCGGCTTGGATTTTCTATTTTTGGTGGTAGCCAGTTCGATGGCTTGGATCCAAGATTCCGTTTTGAACCGAATAGCGTGAGCTCCGGTTGGTCGAATAAAAGCGGAGCGGCGCAAGCAATCCGGTAACTGCCTCGCAACGTCGACAAAAAATGCGCAACGCAATTCCCTTGTCTCACGCAAAGACGCCAAGACGCAAAGAGGACAGTAAGGAATTTGGCCCGTTTTTTCTCCATTCATCTCTCTCGTGCCAACGGCTCTCCGCCCCAACGGGGCAAAGGGATGATCGAAGAAAGTTTGGTTGACGAAACACAAAGCGGATTCGGCGCCCTGGTGGGTTTCGCGGTCGCCGGGTTATGCCTTGCGAACATGATGATGCGGTACTGTAATTTAGAAGTAAAGCAACAGTGAAGGACAGACCGCTTCACCACACCCTACGGATCATCTGCCACACAAGTCCGCCAACTACCATCCATGCAATGCGAGCGGTTGGAACAAAGGATCGCGAAACATAACATTGCACTCGCAAGGTGGCTTATAGATCTACAAGAGTTTTGCTAGCAATCCGCATGGAAGATTAGAAGGTGGATTCCGTGGTGTAGGGCTGCTTCATGAATTTGCACGAGTAGTTCCAGCATAGGCACGGTAGGTGGAATTTGGTAAATGAGAATTAGTGTGTAATTGGTTAGATTGCTGGAAAGAAATTGGGTTATGGATTGATGAAGTCGGCTAGGGAGGAAAAAGCAGGAGATTTATTGGAGGCTCCGCCGGTGGACTCGGTGGGAGTTGGTAGTGCAGTATCGACGGAAGGTGGGGTTGGTGCAGGGCGTGTGGGGCGTAGAGGCGGGATTGCGTTTTTGGCAAGTTTTGTGATTCACCTTTTGTTTCTTTTGAGTTTAGCGATTTGGACGGTGGGGCTTGGTGGCGGCATAGGAGATGGTGGTATTTGGATCGAGTCTGGGGATCCAGGCGGGGACGCTTTGCAAAGCTTTGAGATTGAGAGCATCGCGATCGAGGGTACGCAGACCGATGCGCAAGGGGATCCGGTGAAGTTATCGAATCCGGAAATGCAGCGTCGCAAGTTGGATCAGGTAACTTCGGAAGTCACAGAGCAGTCGGAAGTGCAGGAGTTTGGGTCGGAGCAGATCCAGAGGGCGGTTGCAGCAAGTGCATCGGGAGGATCGCAGGGGTTGGGTTTTGCCGAGATGTCGCTGGCTGGTCGTTCGGGTGCAAACCGCGCGAAGTCTGTCAAGGAGAATGGTGGGAATGAGCAGAGTGAGCAAGCGGTTGCATGGGCTTTGGATTACTTAGCGAGGCATCAACGCAATGATGGCTCGTGGAGTATGAAGTACGAGGAGGCTTGTGATCAGGAGTGTAGTCCGAGTTCAGCTGGGAAGGATCCTTATCGGTTTGCTGCGACTGGGTTGGCACTACTTTGTTTTCTAGGGGCGGGTCATACTCCGAACGACGAGCAGTATGGAGAGGTTGTTTCCCGAGGAATTTATTATTTGCAGCAGACGCTGCGGATGAAGTCTGATTCGGGGTATTGGCTTGATACGATTGCATCGGCGCAGATGTATGAGCATGGGATAGCCACATTGGCCCTGTGTGAGGCTTATCAGATGACCCGGGCGGCGGAGTTAAAGGAGCCGTGTCAGGCTGCGGTAAACTTCATTATTTTTGCGCAGTATCGAGATGGTGGGTGGGACTATCATCCTGGTTCGCCGGGAGATTTATCGATTGCGGGTTGGCAAGTTTTAGCACTAAAGAGTGCCGCGGCGACGGATTTGGTGGTGCCGGTGGACACGGTGCGTGGGATTGATCGATTCATCGACAAGACGCGCGCAGGAGAATTCATGTTTCGATATCGCACCAATAACCCGACGAAGAGCATGACGGCCATTGGGGTATTGTTGCAAATATTTCGCGGCAAATCCAAGGATGCTCGGAGTATGGAGCGTGGTATTGAGTATCTCTCAAAGCAGGGGCCTTCGCCGGTGGACATGTACTACAACTACTATGCGACTCAGGCGATGTTCCAAGTGGGGGGGCGTTTTTGGAAAAACTGGAATTACTACATGCGTGATCTTTTGATCCGCACGCAGGTTCCTACTGGGCATATGCGTGGAAGTTGGATGTTTGACAGCGACCACTCCAATCAGATTGGTGGAAGATTCTATTCCACCTGCATGGCTTGTTTGATCCTTGAAGTTTACTATCGATACCTACCTGTATACGGTGCAACCAGCGATGATTTTCGTTTTTAGAGCCCAAGTCGCACAGCGTATTTTATTCGGAGTCCTTGGGGTTTTAAGTGCAGGGGATTCCTTTCATCTCCTAGCGCAGGATGTTGCAGCGGTGCCAACGCAGGAGGGGGGGCCGGTGATTACGCGGCTGACACAGCAGAGCGTATTGGAACCAGAGAGACTACCAGTGTTGATGCAAGAGGAATCGGTCACGGACTTGAACCGAGCAACTCTTCAGGAGCCTGATCGATCTGTTGCGCCTGCTAGTTTTCGAGCTGCGAGTTTTCCGGTTCCATCTTCGCGAGAGGTGCCTATAGGGCCGATGCCAGCGGAGTCGATTCGGTTACAAAATGGACTCGGGCAGTTGAATGTTTCCGGTGCGATATCGTTGTTGGGAGTGAACGCCACCGATCGCGCGTATGTACCCTGGAATCCCCTTTTTATGTTACCTCCCTCGTTGTTGGGGGATGACAATGCGACCTTTGAGTTGCATGGTAGGCAATCGAATGTTCAGTTGTTGTATGCGGGTCCCAAGTTAGGTCAGTGGGATACGGGTGCGTTTGCCAAGTTCTATTTTACGAACTCGACCATGACCTCGGATGTTTATGGGTTTATACCGGTGGTAGCGTTTGGAGAAGCTCGCAGCGAGCATTTCCGATTGTCGGCGGGATTGCAGCCTGATCTTTTCGCACCGCGTGACCCAGTTGTAATTCCGTTGACATTGATGGGTGGAACTGGAAACGCTGGGACTTTTCGGGGGCAATTGCGGGGAGAGGCTTATTGGAAGCCGAGTGAGAGCGTGCAGGGGACTTTGCAAGCGGCGATCAGCGATCCGATTTCGACGATTTTGATTGATTCGAGTCGGCGGAGTACCGAGTCGGATGGGTTGCCGAACTTCGAGGTGCGCGGTGTGTTAGGTGTTGGGGAGTTAGAGACTCTAGCTGGTGGCAGGCGAGAGCGGCCCTTGGAAGTTGGCGTGGCGGGCTTGGTAGGTCGGATTCGTAATTCGCAGATTGTTTATGATTTAGAGGATATTGATCCGGCGATTCCAATCCGTTCTGTGATTGATATTGGCGGGATGTCGGTGGATACCAAGATCAACTTGACCGATCGCATTGGGGTGATTGGGGAAGGTTATTTTGGACAGGGTTTAGGGACTTACGCCGGGACGATTTTTCAAACGTTCAACAGCGAAACATTTCGCGCGATTCGCGGGCAGGGTGGATTTGTGGAGGCGTTTGTGTATCTGACGAATCGCCTACATTTGCATGGAGGTTATGGGGTCGAGGGTCCGTTGCGGCGGGACCTGCCGGTTTCTGCTGGGTCGATCGCCCGAAATTCGGCGTATTACAGCAGTATGTTTTGGGATATTTCGCCGATGGTTCAGTACAGTTTTCAGGTCGATTACCGAGAGACAGATTTCCTGGTGTTGCAGGACAATTCGGGTTGGATTTTTTATAACCAGCTTGCATTCCGTTTTTGACGAACGGGTGAATTGCGAGGGACGTGGGAATTGCTCCGGAATCGTGACGAAAAAACTGGTGGTCAGTCTCCCGTGAATCGGCTTGCAAGCTCTTTGGCTGACGCTATACTTACGCATCCCAAATACGGGGTCGTAGCTCAATTGGTTAGAGCACCGGACTGTCGATCCGGAGGTTGCGGGTTCGAGCCCCGTCGACCTCGCTTTTTGCGAGATGAAAATTGTGTATCAGCCATCGTTTTTAGCGATGGCTTTCTTTTTTAGTGGCTCAGTTGCAATGTGATCTTCGGAATCTTGCCAACGCAGTGACTTCCAGTTTTCTTACTCAGCGTCACTATCCGTACACCCCTTTCTCCGTTTGCTGCGGGTGTAACGGTGACTTCTGCAACGCCTCTGAGCACATCCTCTGGGTACATCTCCAATTCGTTTCCGGTGTAAGTAGAGCTCTCTGGTTAGACCTGAAGGCTACTCGAAGTACTAAGAACAAGACAATTGGTCGGAGTCAAATCGGGGCTATCGACGTTCTTTTGAGTGTTTGTTGCAAACCAACATTTATTCTCCAGAAATCCATACACCGAGATAAAACAATAAACCTCCGAGTAGGATCGCCATGGGCAGTGTTAGGATCCAAGCGATTATGATTTTTCGGATCGTGCTCATTTGGATACCCGACTTGTTCGCCCACATCGTTCCTGCGATTCCGGAGGATAGGACTTGCGTCGTACTTACGGGTGCGTGAAATATGTCCGCAAGAGCGATGGTGACGGCGGCAACAGTCTCAGCAGCAGCTCCTTGTGCGTACGTCAGGTGCGTCTTCCCGATCTTCTCTGCGATGGTAACGACGATCCGCTTGTAACCGATGGTCGTTCCGATGCCCAAGGCCAGGGCCACACCCAGGACAACCCAAAATGGGATATACTCGATCGACTTTCTGAGCGTTTTGCGGTAGACGGCGAGCTCTTTGGTCAATTCCGGTGAGAGTTGTGCCTTGTCGAGTTCTCTACCCAACCGGTAGATGGACTGGCGAACTTGCCAGCGGGCGTCAGAAGGAACTTCTGCAAGACTTGATTTGCCTTCAAGGGTCTTTTCGATATTGCTGAGTTGTTCCGAAATTGTGTCGTTCTTGTTGCCCCCTTTCTCCAACTTACTTCTTAAAGCCACTGCAGCATTGTGGACATCCACAGCCAAATTGGGTTCTCGAAGGTCCATTGCGTAGTATGCTGGGAGGAAACCGATGAGGGCCAGAAGGATCAGGCCCATCCCTTTCTGGCCGTCGTTGGAACCATGGGCCATACTGACGCCACCACAGGTAGCGATCAACACCGCGCGAATCCAAGAAGGGGGATTGTCCCCTTCCCCTGGTGGATGATAAAGGTTTGGGTTTTTAAGAAATACCCTCATCACCAACAAGAGTCCCGCCGCGGCGATAAACCCGATCAACGGAGATACTAGGAGGGCTTTGCCAACATCCAGAGCCTTGTTCCAATTGACCCCCATGAGATTGCCCTGAGTCATCAGACTGTTGGCAAGACCCACTCCCAGGATCGATCCGATGAGTGTGTGAGAACTGGAAACCGGCAACCCCATCCACCAAGTTCCTAGATTCCACATCACTCCTGCTAGCAACAGTGCCATTACCATAACGATCGCCCGAGAACTACTTCCCTCGATCAGAAGATCCACAGGTAAGAGGTTGACGATACTGAAAGCGACCGTGGTACCGCCGATGATCACACCCAGGAAATTCATGAATCCAGAGAAGAACACCGCAGGAGTGGGCCTAAGTGTTTTGGTATAGATGACCGTCGTGACCGCATTCGCTGTATCATGGAAACCATTGATAAACTCGAAGGCAAATGCGGTGAACAATGCAAGAAAAAACAGTGCTTGGCCGTTGAAACTCAAATTACCAAACGCATCCCAAAAAACTTGATTCATGATTTATCTTCTCAAGCTCTGTAACTCGTTCTCGCAGTGAATCGTGCTCAAAGGTTGTTGGTTGAATTGTGGCTTCCTAGGCATGTCAATACAGAAGCATATTCGACTAACGACTAAGCTTTTGGAAGATGCCTGTTGCGATAAGAGCACTGATTTCTTGGGAATTTCACATTCCTTGAACAATCAAAAGTTTAACTGAGCTTGTAGTCTAAGCGTCGACCCGTCGAAATACTCATAGGAGACCGCACCGGGTTGATTGATGGCCGTCGTGTTGACCCGGTCGACCAACGAATACTCCATCGACAATTCGAACTCTTTGAAAGCCAACCACTCGATCCCTGAGGAGAGTTCAAAACTGTTGCCATAGGGGGCGTTTTTTTGCGTGGAGTATCCTCCGTGAAATTGTGACCATCGCGCGTACGGGATCCAAGTTCCGTGCTCCTTGGTGTCGATGGCATACATGGCCATGACAAAGCCTCCATAGAAAGCCCGACTCGCGACTCGTGTTTGATCGTCCGTCAATCCGGGTGCTTCACCGACATGCCATTCGCTCTGAAAGCCAAAATCCATGGGGTACCAAACAAAAGTTCCTCCGAGTCGTTTTTCCCAAATTCCATCCGCACCTCCGTTTTGCAATGTTCCCAGGGGAATCGTTTCGGGACCTATTCCCAAAGGCCTAATCTTGTCACCGACGACGACCAACTCCCCGCACAATCCCTGTACCGAAACCTCGCAAACCTGACCTTGCCATATTTCCCAAGGCCACGTCAGCCTAGCTACCGCATGGGGCACACTATTGAGATCCAATTGAGACCCACCTTGGCCGTTGAAAATTCCAAGTCCCACTATTCCGAAATTCCCAGATCCCTTGTAGCGAGCATTCTGCAGATCGTGAAAGAGTTTCTGCTTGTTCTTGGGCGTCCAGTAATAAATCACACCCAGATCGCGTTCGTTGGGTGCAACCGAGATGTTAATCGGATCCGAACGATCCATCGGGGCCCGGTTGGAACTCGATTGCATGTTTTCGAATCCGTAGGGAATCTTGGATTGTCCAATACGAAAACGATGCACCTTGTCCGGATCGATGTAGACGTCGCCATACCAATCTCTCACCTGAGCAAAATACGTGGATGCCGTGTCGGATCCACCCGGTGGAGCAACGGTAAAGTCCGGCTGAATGTACACTCCCAGGTGGGGAGCCACATCACCGGTGATTTTTAACCGCGCTCGACGGAATGTAAAACTATTGATAGGCCCAATCCCTCGATCCCCCAAAAGTTGCGGCGGAGAGCCATCCCCTTCGTCGGTGACTATTCCATACCGGACCTGAGTGTACCCGCCTAACGATAAGTGCTCCCACCAGTGTTTTGAATCCTTGCTCTTCTCACCTTCTTTTTGATCGCCAAATAGACTCTTCTGAAGCTGGCTACTTTCCTCGAATTTTTGATCTATCGTCGTGGACGTTGGACCGACGTTTTCCACCTCTTGGGCAACGGTGATTTGTTGGCAACACGCGACTGGCATTTTCGTGCACGCCCAAAGTAATATCAGCATCGCTAGAATATTTAGGCCATTCTGAGTCTGCGGATAAAGAAAGGGCATGCGCATGAGTTTTGCCATTTCATTGGAGAATTTTGAGCGATACCGAAATTGCGGCGTGATCACAATAGGCTCAATAAAACCTACCGGTTGTATCGTCTGTAGCGATTATACAGAATATGAAGATTTTGCATTTTGTGCGACACTTCGCAGCGTTTCCGATTGCAACTTGGCAAGTCTCAGGCAATCTTCTCGAGAGTCTTGAATAGTAACCTCAATCGGTCGACGTGTTCGTCGATGTCACTAGCAATGAAATCCAGGATTTGAACCATGAGCAAGACCAGCGACACGCAAGCACGATTGGAAGAAGTTTGGATGCAACGAGACCTGGGCTGGATCGCGTTCAACGAACGCGTCTTGCACGAAGCCCAGGATGATAGAAATCCTTTGATGGAGCGCCTTAAGTTCTTGGCGATCTTTTCATCCAATCTCGATGAGTTCTTCATGAAACGAATGGAACTTATCCATGCATTCGTACGCGCTGGAACCCAGGCAAGATGGGAATCCGACCTACCTGGTCAGATCCAACGAAAACTTATGCCGTTGCTCGATTTGCAACATCAAACCTTTTTGCAAATTCGTCAAGCCTTGGCAATTGAAGGGGTCGAACTTCTGGACCACAAACAGCTCTCAGAATCGCAACAAAAGGAATTAGAAAAAGATTTTCGAAAAAACATCTTACCGATTCTTACCCCGCTAGCGGTGGACCCAAGTCATCCATTTCCATTCCTATCGAATCTTTCTACCTCGATCGGGATCTTACTCAAGGATCAAGGTTCCCCTGAAGGTCGATTCGCTCGACTGAAGATCCCTAGCTCAGTTCCCGGATGGTTGAAGATCCTTGGTGGCTCGCAAGACAATATTCAGTTGGTCAGAACCGATTCGGTGATCCTCGCCAATTTGAAGGATGTTTTCCCCGGTTGCGAAGTCCTTTCGACAACCTTGTTTCGCGTGACCCGAGACGCAGAGGTGGAATTCAATGAAGAGTTCCCGGACATCAAACAATTCGTGAACGATCAACTCAAACTTCGGCGATTCGAACCCGTTGTGAGACTCGAAGTCGATTCGCAGTACGATCCCAAAGTAATCGACCTGCTACAAAGGGAATTTGCGCTCGGTGATGGGCAAGTGTACCGAGTCCCTGGACTTATGGACTATGAAAAACTTTGGGAACTCTGCGGACTAGGCCCGGACCATCTTAGGACTCCAGCATGGGTGCCTCGGTATCCATTGGAGTTTTGTGAGCCTGACGCAGATCTTTGGGAGTTGATCAAAAAACAAGACCTTTTGGTTCATCATCCTTACGAAAGCTTTGATCTGAGCGTAGTCCGCTTCATCACTCAGGCGGCGCTAGACCCCAAAGTACGAGCCATAAAGATGACCGTCTATCGCGTCGGGGATCAAACTCCATTTATCCAGTCTCTGATTCAGGCTGCCGAAGCCGGTAAACAAGTCGCATGCTTAATCGAGGTTAGGGCGCGATTCGACGAACAGAGAAATCTACAGTGGGCCGCGCAACTCGAAAGAGCCGGTGCACATGTGGTCTACGGTGTCATCGGTCTCAAGACGCACTCTAAGATCGCCTTGGTCGTTCGAGACGAATCCGATGGGTTGTGTTGCTACGCACACATCGGCACAGGGAACTACCACGTGAAAACGTCCAAACTCTATACGGATCTGGGGCTCTTTACCAGCGACCCGCAAATCACACAAGATGTCGTCGATCTTTTTCATTTTCTGACCGGCTGCTCTGGCAAGAAAGATTATCATCGACTGCTGGTCTCGCCGGTCAACATGCGCCCGATGTTAATTGGGCTGATCGACCGAGAGATTTCCAATGCCCAGCATGGTCGCCCAGCCCGCATCGTCTTGAAAATGAACCAACTCGAAGACGCTGGAATGATTTCCAAACTCGTCGAGGCTTCAATCGCGGGTGTCCAAATTGACTTGATTGTTCGAGGGTTCTGCTGTCTCAAGCCCGGAATCCCAGGTCTGACGGAAAATATCTCAGTCCGATCGATCATAGGCCGATTCCTAGAACACTCGAGAATCTTTTGGTTTGCCAACGGAAATTCCGAACCTGTCGACGGCGATTTCTTCATCGGCTCGGCCGATTGGATGAACAGGAACCTCTCGGGTCGCGTCGAAGCAGTCACTCCTGTCGCAAGAAAAGAACATCGGCAACGCATTTGGGAAATTATCGATGTCTCCCTTCAGGACCAACGAAACGCTTGGATCATGCAGCCAGATGGTTCGTACCAACAAGCCAACGCACCGCAAAACGCAAGTCTAACGGCATCAACGGGAACCCAAACGACATTGATGAACAGGGCTCAAGCTCGGACCTCGATTTATCCAACCCCCTAAGACAGCCGTCTGTTGGGAATCCCTCCAATACCAAAGGGCGGACTTAGCGATGTTTTTTCTGAAGGTAGTTATTGGTTCCACCCGCAGAAACATGTATCCGACTGGGAACTGTATTGATTACGAAAATCCAGTTTATGTTTGGGCCGAAAATACAGGTGTTGTTGAGTCCCCGAAGCAAATTCAAGTCGACCAATTCTCTTTGATTCGCCTCTTCAGGGAGACTGTTTATTTTGACGTTTCGAACCCAGGGCAGAGCGAAGCACCGCCCTGGGGATGACATCGCGTTTCTCATGGCGAGTCGGATTTTTGAAGCTGCACATAAGGAAAGACTTCAGGGATATGGGAATCCCATACGCCATGGGGGCTCAACGCCCAACCGCCCGAGTCTTCGGGATTAGCAGGATCCTTCTTTTGATTGAACCTTGAGAAGTCTATCCGCCAAAGATCGCCCGGCTTTGGCGGCAAATCGCGGGGCTTCGTCAAATCCAACATCGCTAACTCTTTCCACGGTACCGCGACTTCTACTGTCCAGCCAAGATCCACGTCGGTTGCGTCATTGAGGGTACCGTCGATATGTACTGCCGAACGCACAGCTTTGAAATCCCAATCCAGAAAAGCCCATCGCAATCCTCGAGGATGTTTCGTGAATCCGACACCGTTGAATACCTGCGATTGAACGCTAGGCAATGTGCGATCGAAGTCCTTCCATTTCGAGATCGGCGAATTTGCATAAGCCGATTGCCATAGAAACAAGCCATCGTAGACGGTGCCGTGCGCATTGATTTCAAACTCGTAGTATCCGTCTTGCCCTGCAATAAAGAACTCGACGTCATTGTCTTCGTAGATCGGATCGTCTTCTTTTGTAAATTTTGCACTGACATTTGGCTCTTGGATTTCATAGCCAAAGTACAGATTGGTATCGTCCCAGAGAATGGATACAGTAGTCTTTAGGTGAGTTGACTTACCACTCACCAAATCGACGAACGAAGCCGAAGGACTCGCATTCTTCCAGGCATCTTCGTCCAATTTGCCGTCGATCTTGATCGGTTTATCTGTCCATTCTGCTGTCACCCTTCGAATCTGAGAATTCTCAATTGGAGGGAATTTTTCAACGTCTTGGGCTTGAATCCCTCCGCTGCAGATCACACTCAGCATCAAATAGACCAATCCATAGCTACGGTATCGCTTGGTGTGGCATTGCTTGGGGCTGATCGCCAACTTTAGCGAATCTGGTTTTGCAGTTGGAAGAGGATTTTTTGTACTGACCATCAGGTTTCCCAAGTGTGATTTTCGTCCTGCGTGAGTTGATTAAGGAGGGCCGTGCGCAATTTGGACTTCGGGCCGCAAGGACCATTCGTTGTGACCGCAAGGCAATGCCATCATTTTAGCTTGCGTTTTCCCTTTCGCTAATCGTCTCGCATGGTCAAAGGGAATGATTTGGTCGTACAGAGCCCCGTATATCTCCAAGGGACCGCTATAGTTTTTGAGTGCTTTCTCGTTATCCCATCGATCAAGTAGCAGCCAGCTTGCTGGAAGCCACGGAAAGTGTTTAGCGACCACTCGTTGAAGTGAATCGAAGGGAACAAAGAGTATGATTTTATCGGGGCCTTGGAATGTGACGGACCTATCCTTGGGTTGGTTTGCAACAGTGGCAAGTTGACATGCGGGGCCTGTACCGATCGATTCTCCGATGACTCCTAGAGGTAGTTTGGGATATTGAGCACGCAGGGCGAGGAATGCATGGTTGGCTGCCGCGTTCATCGCCGTGCGTCCAGGCTTACCTTCGCGGTTTCCGTAACCTGGATATTCGAGAACATAGAAAGCATCGGATTTTGGTATATGTGGTAAGACGTATTCCCGGTCCGATGCTTGACCCGCATTCCCATGCATCATCAGCCAAATCCCTTTTGGGTTTGGGACTTCACGACAAAATCCGATCTGTTCTCCATCGACGATCCAAGGAGTTAGCTTGCCACGATTTTCCCGATGGGTCGGTTGGAAAAGCAACGAACGCTGAAACGAGAATAAGGCCCCGCAGATTAGAAAGTACACCCCGGCGAGAACTGCTATCACTTTTCTGAAACCGGTGTTCAGCGTGAAGTTGTACATTTCTATACCCATATGTTCAAGGCGTTGTGTACTCAAGGCCATGGTTCCGGGACAATCCCCATAACCGCAGCATCTAGCATCGTCCGGAACTTTTTGTCATCGATCATCTTGCTTGCAAGTTCCGCAATTTCATTTGCTTCCTGCTTGCGTCCGACGTTGGCAAGTACAGCGACAACTGTAGCGGTTTCATGGCGAAACGTTTTTTCGACAAATTCAGTATGGGATTTCCCGGCCTCTCCTTTTTGAGTAGATGCTGATTTGCTCATTTCGTAGGTTTCTTTAAATTCCAGGAAGTCGCCAGTTCCCTTGATGTATTTTGCATAGATCTGATATTCCTTCGTTTTCAGGATCGATTTCTTGGCGAACAAAAGGGCCAATGGTGCGGAATTAGGGTGGCCTTTTTCTATCGCCTTGAAACATTCGACGGTACGAGCGTAGTCGCCGAGGTGCTCGTTGATCGCCGCGAGATCTTCGAAAGCTCGCCCGTAATCCTCACCATCTAGAAACTTTTTCTCGATTTGATCGCGGATACCGGTGAGTTTTTCGAGGGCAGGTGGGTAGGATTTTGCGAGTTTAACCCAATCCGAAAGTGCAAAAGAAAGTCTCACAGCACTAAGCGCAGGATCGTACTTGAGGGCATTCTCATGGAACCATACGTGTTTAGCGAGCGCCTCGCTGTATTGTCTTGCCTGCGCGTCCTTTCGGGCCTCTCTTAGAATTTTAAGAGGGTTTGGGTTTTCTGGTGCAGCCCATTCGTCACCTCGGGCACAGAGCGGAACAATCAATGTGAACGCGAAAAGTAGGGATAGGATGTTTGTCATTTGAATCTTGAATGTGAGTAATTGAAAATAGGAACTCATTGAACTCGGGGAAGCACCGCAAGCGGATGGATTATCGAATTGCGATGAGGGCGAAAGTACCCCACCAGTAGATTGCGAGCATCGTTGGCCATAATCCGACGAGAACTAAAGCGATAATAGCTCCAATTTTGTCGGAGATACGAGGTAAGTTAAACAGGCAGAAGGCCGTGATGACGGATGCAAGTCCACATGCAAACGGGGTTATCCATGCAAAGTGCAGGTTCCATAGCGTTTGACTTGGAAGTTCAGCCAATGTCGCAGGGGTAAGTGAGACTGCGGGGATAGTGCCTGTTGCGATAATACCACAAACCCACATGGAGACGGTAAAACGAATTCGTTTTACCGTCTCTAGATTCGCCGGTGCGGACTCCGAGTGAAGTTGAGTAGTTGGTTCAAATGGGTTGGGCGTCTGATGCATGATTGATCTCGTGAAGACGATTTCGGTTGCCATCAGCGAACGATATCGCATACTTCGAATGCTTCCCATCTTAGCCTTTTTCGCTTCTAGATGCTTGCGATAGCAAAGATGAATCCCATTCAAGAATCTGCAAAAATAAACCAGTGGGTTTCAATTCAGAAGTTTGGCGGAGGCTTTTGCATCATAGGCTTCCAGCATGCGTCGTCGATGTTCGAGATGTGAACTGCGGTACGGCATAGAGTCTAGGCCATCGAAGCTTGAAAACCAATGATTGCGTGTTTTGCGAATCGGATTTAAGGATTCACTAGGGACAATACCAACGAAGGGACTCTGGGCGTTGGAGGTAGATTCTTTTGGATACTCTCTGCGGCGACTAACAGTTCTGCTTCGCGAAAGTATTTTGCCGTCAGGGCAACTGTGTGAGGACGGTTCCTCGCTGAGTTCTCTCCATAGGAGACGACCATAGATGGGTGACCGGTTAAGTTGGTTCTGGCGAGGTCAGCGTCTCCGATATAGACATCGACTTGTCTTAAGACTTCCTCGGTTTTACGGATCAGATCTACTCTGGCTCGCATCGATTGAACGTAGTCTATAGCGGAGCAGAACTGCGCTTCTCTGAAAGTAGGCGCCCATTTGCCAACTTGTTCATCTTCGGTGATTCTCTCGAAAAGGTCGCCGTGCATCGCGGCTGCTTCGACGCTGATTGCATCGGTCATCGCTCCAATACGAGGATCTGCCGGAAAGTCGAGTTCAATGACGGTGCCTCCCGCTTCGCGGATGGCTTCTGCCACTTTCTTTTCATTCACTCGCGGTTTTGCGGAGATCCCGAATCGCATCGACGCGACTGCGTTCTTTAAGTTTGCGTGTGGTGGTTGCCAATTGAAAGGTTTCTCGATAACCGTCGGATCAAGTCCATCTGCGCCGAGAATGGCTTGGAAGACCCAGCCGCAATCGGCGGGCGTTCGACCGATAGGGCCGATTTTATCCATGGACCATCCGAGGGTCATGCAGCCGAAACGGCTGACGCGACCGAAGCTAGGGCGAAGCCCACAAGTGCAGCAAATCCGTGTCGGTGACACGATGCTGCCAAGAGTCTCGGAACCGATCGCGAAACCACATAGACCTGCAACGGTCGCGCACGCGCTACCCGCAGAAGAGCCTGAACTACCAGTGGTAGGTTCCCAAGGATTGCGGGTCATTCCGCCAAACCATTGGTCACCCCAAGCAAGGGTTCCGACGGTAAGTTTTGCTAACAGGATCGCACCTGCATCCTTCAAGCGTTGCGCAACGGTAGCGACGGGTTCTCGCATTCGTTCCCGATAGTCGATTGCTCCCCAGGTCGTAGGCATCCCTGGAATTGCGATTATATCTTTTGCGCCCCAAGGAATACCGTGCAAGATACCTCGGTCTCCTCCGTTGGCGAGTTCTTGGTCGGCGGCTTTGGCTTCTTCGATCGCTTGTTCGTTGTAGGAAACGACGCACAAGAGTTCAGGATCGTATTTTTTCAATCGATCTAGATACAGTTTGGTCAGTTGTTCGCTGGAGAAGCGTTTTTGCCGTAGTCCTGCCGCTAATTGTTCAATCGTCCAAAATGCGATCGGCTCGGCTTGAGCATCCGGTAACGTAAGGTTTCTAAGCCGCTCTAGGAGTTCAGCGTTGGTCGCATTCGGGAGATCGGCCGGTTTTGCTTCTTGAGCAGCGTCCGAGGGAAGAAAGAAGGATGGGTAGAATGCCATCGCCATCGGTGTGTTTTCGTCGATGGCGGTTGTTCGCAACGCATTGATTGCAGCGGCTTTGGCTGTCAGCCGTTTGGCGATTTCATCGCATTGGGCTTCATTCAAGGTCACGCGAGAGATCCAGCTTGCTCGCTGAACCATCTCGGCTGTGATTTCTTGTGTTAGCGGTTTTCCATCCGGTTCTTGCGTGACTGCGACCGAGTTTGCGTTCGCAGAGTTTTCATCCGGAGTGTTTTCATCTATTAGTGAGTTTGCATCTAGGGTTGCAGCGAGGAGTTCTGCGTCCCCGACGGTTGCGAACCAGCCTGTAGCGGCGAGGCTATGGAGAATCCATTCTCGCCGATGAAAACCGCGATGGAGCATGTGATCCTCTATTGTTTGGCCGTCGATAAATTCGGATCTATCGCCACAGAGATGTTTCCATCGCCAACCAAGTCGCGATTTACGCCGACAAAGACCCAATGATCGCCTTCGGTAAAGGGGACTTTCACGGACTTTCCGTCGATTGGAACGGGCTTCTGATTAGCCCAGAGAGTCAGGGCACCCTTGGGAGAATTTCCGAAGTCGAACACAACGTCCCCTGCTCGAGTGACGGTGAGCTTGGTACGCATGAAGGTGTAGTTTGGACCTGGTTGTGGTCGGAAGGAAGGCAAGCCACGCATGGGGACTTCGCCGGAAACGAGCGATGGGTGAAGTTGCCAGTTGAAGTTGGATTGATCGCCCACGATGGAATCCAGGCTTGTTCGGTTAAATAGCACGAGAGCTTTTTCGGTCCAAGCCATTGCATCCCAATTGCGGATTGCGCCGTTTTGTGCGACGAGCATCTTGCCATCGATCTTACCCATTTCGGTGATGAACCGAAGCAGATGGATCGCTTCGTCTTGGGTGAGTGAATCGAGGAGGCCGTCGGGCATCAAGGAGCGGGACTCTTTGATGTCTTCGATATCGGACTTGTCGATCGTAATTTCTTTGCCATCGGCGAGTCGCAACACGACTTCGTCATCGGACTCTCGGATGGGGATCCCTGCGAGGACTTCGTCATTGCTCGTTCGAACGACTTTGGCGTTATAGCCTTCTTTGACCTTGGCTGCAGGATTCAGAAGTGCTTCGAGGAGGTAGTCCGCGGGGGCTTGAGCGCCGATACTAGTAAGATCTGGGCCGACGAGTCCGCCCACACCACCGATGCGATGGCACTGGACGCATTGCAGTTCAGCGCGTCGATAGATCCATTCCCCTTGTTGAGGATCACCTTGTTTGGCTGCGAGATCGAGCCATTTGTTTTTCAGCTCATCGTTGAGAACCCATCGGTTTTCTTGGAGTTTTCCTGCTTTGTCGATGAGTTGGATCAAATCGTTGCTGGCGTTCATTTTTCGAAGCGCGGATTTCAGTTGTCTCGCGGCGGCCGGATCGATCGAGACATTTTGCAGAGCGGCTTGAAGATGTGCAGCACCATCTTTGCGTCCGAGGAAGTTCGTCGCAGCATTGGAGATGGCTTCTGCTCGCGTTGGATCTTTGACAAGTCGTTCGATCAACGTTTTGCAAGCAGCCGCACCATTGCTGTCGGCTTGGCCTTCGATTGCACCGATCGCTACGTCAATATTGGAGTCTTCGGCGAGCTTACCAAGCAATGCTTTTGCTGCTTCATCACCGAGGGTGGCGATACCTCGCAGAGCGGCGAGGCGAACGGAAGATGAACTGCCTGCGTCTTGGCTAAGTGCTTCAAGGCGTTGTCTTGCATCTGCGATTCGCCATGGACCAAGTGCTTTTAGTGCGACAAGTGAAAGTTCATTCGAAGCGATCGCTTCATTCTTTTTATCCTTGGCGACAGCTAACTCTGCCAAGGTGGTCAGAGCTTTTCCGGTGTTTGGTTGGACTGGAAGAGCTTCCTTGCGACGCAACGAAGCATCGAGAACGGACTGAAGGACTTGTCCTCGTAAAGCTTCGTTAGGCATGCGTAGCGGATTAGATTCCGCAACAAGACGGTCAACCAATGCGGCTTGTTGTTGGCCGTTACCCAGTTCGGCAACAAGCGTTGCGAGAGCGGGTTGAGAAGCGGTGGTTGCATCCGTGGCATCTGGACGAGAATTTGCGGAGAGCATGTTCAGAACCGCGTCGATGGTGCTTGGGTCTTCTACAGCTTTCAAAGCAAAAGCGATGGAGGTTGGGTCTTGTCCGAAGGTGAAGGATCCTTTGCGGAATTCTGGGAGCCAAGCAGGAGCAAGGTCACGCATGGTCTGCCAGAGGGCGAAGTCGAGGAAGCGATCCATGGGTTTCTTGAGGATCTCACAAGCGGCAAGGGCCGCATCAGTTGATGGTAGTTCTGCAAGCAAACGGACGGCTTCCAAGCGGACACGGGGATGGTCGTCTTGGGCTAGTCGTTTTCCAAGGGCGGTCCATTGAGCGATTTGGGAGTTGTCCAAGGTTCCGAGTTGTGCGGAGCGGACCCATCGAATTTGGTTTGCGACTTGATGTGTGTAAGCCGCGCGGATTCTACCGTCAGCGGAACCAAACAAGGTCTTCTGCAGCGTGATATCAATCACCCCCAGGCCTTCGTATACCCAAGCCAGTTCAAGGGCTTCGAGTTCACGTTGATTATTGGAAGTAACCGAATCGCGGTGGGCTTCGACTTTCTTGCGAGCATCGGCGTCGGACTTGACTTGTTGCCTTAGGGCTTGTCCGGCGAAGAGTCGAACAAGATCGGCATCGTTGCTGAGTCTTGCGAGATTTTTTTCGACCGAGTCTTTTGCGGTGATTGGGAGGTTCTCGGTGGTCTTTTGGTCTTTATGCGTCAATCGCCAAATGCGTCCGTGGGTGCGGTCGCGGCGAGGGTCGCGGAAGTCGACTTCACCGTGCTGAATGATTGGATTGTACCAGTCGGCGATATAAAGAGCCCCATCGAGACCTTGTTTTGCATCGATGGGACGAAAAGCGACGTGAGGTGTTTTGATCAACTCGGCTTGTTGAACTGATTCGTATCCAGAGCGATCTTCGGTGACTTTGAAACGGCAGACACGGTGAGCTCGGAAGTCGTTGGTCACCATTGTGCCACGGATGGACTCAGGCCAATGGTCCCCAGAGAGGATTTCCAAGCCACAGTGCTTGGGGCTGCCTGGATTCAAACCGGTCATCAGCCGTTTTGCGCCAACGGCGGTAACAAAGACGCTACCTGGGAATGCGTAGTTGATGCCTTCGCCGTAGGCACCATCGGTTGCAAACATTTGTCCATAGCGATCGAAGTGAACACCCCAAGGGTTTACAAATCCGCGCACGACAATTTCGAGTCGTTTGGTTTCAGGATGGAATCGCCAAATGCCACCGCCATTGAGGCGCTGCACACCCCAAGGGGTTTCAATGTGTGAGTGAATGTAGATCGACTGATTCATGTAGATCCAACCGTCGTGCCCCCAACGCAACGAGTGCAACAAGTGGTGGGTGTCTTCGGTACCGAAACCAGTGAGAACGACTTTGCGCTCGTCGGCAATTAAATCGCCGTCCGTATCTTTGAGGTAGATCAGTTGATCGCTGTTAACCACATAAGCACTAGCGTTAGGGCTGTCATTTGCAGGAAGGACTCCGGTTGGAATTAGCAGTCCATCGGCGAAGACAATTGTCTTATCAGATTTACCATCTTTGTTCTCGTCGATCAGAATAAGAATCTTGTCGTTCGATGGCTCACCGGGCTTGATCTGCGGATAGGTTTCGCTTGAAGCTACCCAGAGGCGACCATGGTTATCCCAATTCATATGAATGGGCTTGGCCATCGGAGGGTCACCTGCGAAAAGTTCGGCTTTCCAACCTTCATCGATGACGAAGGTTGCAAGCTCTTCCGCTGCATCAGGAACTGGAATGTCCTTGAGTTCTCGTTGCCCGTATACGTTACAAGGCACGAGGAGCGACCAGCAGAGTGCGAGTTTGGAAGCTAGGCTAGCGGACAGAAGTCGATGCAGATGCATGGTGGGATAGGATCGTAGATTCGTAGTGAAACGAGGAAGGAACTGGTGGGAAAGAACTGGTAGGTGTAGGAAGCTACAAAACCAATCAGCATTGTACCTAACGCTTCCGCCTATAAAGGGTATAATCGCAGTTCGCTTGAACATTTTTTGTCCCGGCTGATGGGAGCTTCTGACAATGAGCGAAGAGATTTACTGTGGGTTTGATCTTGGGGGCACCAAGATGTTGTGTGTTCTGTTGAATTCAGAGCAGAAGATCATTGCCCGCGAGCGGAAAAAGACAAAAGGGCTCGATGGTGGACAGGCTGGGGTTGTACGCATCGTCGATTTAATTCGTGAAACGATTGCAAATGCACAGATCCCGTTGGAACGCGTTAAGAGTATTGGAGTTGGATGTCCCGGCCCAGTCGACATGGATAAGGGGATTGTGCATATAGCTGTAAATCTCAAGTGGAAAAACGTGCCTCTGGGGAGCATAATTGAGGATGCTTTTCAGAAGCCTGTGTCGTTGCTCAACGACGTAGATGCTGGCGTGTATGGAGAGTATCGGTGTGGGGCCGCCAAAGGGGCATACAGTGTTGCGGGCCTATTCCCAGGCACGGGGATTGGCGGGGGATTTGTTTACAATGGTGAGATTCTTCGCGGTAAATCTCACACGGCAATGGAGATAGGTCACACAAAAATAACTTCGAATAGTCAAACCAGTGGTGGCCGAATGACTGGTACATTGGAAAGCGAGGCAAGCCGTTTAGCGATCGCATCGCAGTGTGCTAAGCTCGCTTATCGCAACGATGCACCGACTTTGGCGAAGTTAGCTGGTACGGATATAGCCGAGATACGGAGCAAAACGCTTCTTGCATCTGTCAAAGGGGGGGATGAGCAGGTTGAAAAAGTTGTGCGGCATGGTGCCAAGATGCTTGGCTACGCGGCAGTAAATCTGATCCACTTGTTGGCACCTGAAGTGATTATTCTAGGTGGAGGTATGGTAGAAGCCCTGAGCCAAATCTATTTGGAAGAGGTCAAGAAGACGATCGCAGAGAATGTGCTGGAGTGCTACTCTGAGACGACGAAATTAAAGCTTGCGGCTTTAGGGGATGATGCGGGTGCTATGGGTGCCGCTGTCTGGGGGCAGGTACGGGCCAAGGTATAGTGTAGCAAGCTAAAGTCTGAGACTGTTATTTAATCCTAGGCTTTAGTGCCTCGCGGATTTCAGAAAAAACCTCTTCTTCCGATTGCATTCCATCAATGGATCGCAATTTCCCCTGAGAAGCATAGTACTGTACGAGAGGTTTCGTTTGCTCGTAAAACACGCGTAGTCTTTCACGGATAGTGACATCGTTGTCGTCCGCCCGACCATCTGTTTTCGCTCTTCTGAGCAATCGCTCTATCAAAGCTTCGTCGTTGACGCGTAGTTCCAAGACGACATCCAATGGGCGACCGTGTTCCGTTAGAAAATCGTCGAGCATCTGCGCTTGGATCATCGTCCTGGGAAACCCATCGAACAGGGCGCCCTGTTGGCATTCCGAACTCGTCAGCTGCTGAGATACGATTCGCATGACCAAATGATCGGGAGCTAACTTCCCAGCATTGATATAGGAAGCCACATAGCGTGACAAAGCAGTATCCTGTTCCATCACCGATCGCAACATCTCTCCGGTCGAGAGATGAGGTATCTTCAATAGTTCAACAAGTCGTCTGCACTGAGTCCCCTTACCTGCTCCCGGAGGGCCGATGAACACGATCAGCATGACCCACGGCCCTTTCTGTGATCCTAGGACTCCAATAGACCCTTGTAGTTCCTCATCAGCAAATGACTATCGATTTTCTGAATCAAATCGAATGCGACACTCACTGCGATCAACAATCCAGTCCCACCATAAAAAGACGCCACGGTAAACGAAACACCAAACTGGCTTGTGATGATCGTTGGAACGATCGCGATCAAAGCCAAGAATGCGGCACCAACATAGGTGATCCGTACCATAACCTTCTCAAGATAATCAGCCGTTCGCTTACCCGGTCGATATCCAGGAATAAATGCCCCTGAATCTTGTAGGTTCTGTGCCATCTCTTTCGGATTGAACATGATCGAAGTCCAAAAGAAACAAAAGAAGAAAATCAGTAACACGTAAAGCACGTTGTATGTGAACGACGAGCCGGAATTAAACATAGAGGAGAGTTGCTGAAACCAACCCGACAAAATACTCCAGAATCCTTCGCCACCCGCAAATGACGTGGCTAAAAGTCCGAAAATCATACCTGGGATCATCAAGAAGCTGCTAGCGAAAATGATCGGCATCACCCCAGCTTGATTAATTTTCAACGGCAGGAACTGCTTGGTCCCACCAAACATCCTTCGTCCCCGAACATGCTTGGCACTTTGCATTTGAATACGACGCTGTGCCATGGTAATGAAGACCACGCCGAAGACGACCGCAATGAAAAGTGCGGCAAGTACCGCCAAAACGTCAGGGCCGATCGTAGTTCCATTATTACCCGTTAACGTGCTCGAGACGTTCTGTCGCAAATCCCACAAAGCTCTTGGCATCTGCGCCAAAATCCCAGCCATAATCAACAACGAAATTCCATTGCCGATTCCGTATTCATCGATCTGCTCGCCGAGCCACATCAAAAACAGAGAACCAGCGGTCATGATGGCAACCGAAGTCAACTGCCATCCAAGCGAAAGCATACTTGAATTCAATCCAAAGAACTGCGAGGATACGGTTGAATCCGGCCCACCAGCACCTATCGTGAATTTCAGATAAACCCAGCTCTGCAGAATGCAAATCAGAACCGTAAGGTAGCGGGTGTACTCGTTGATCTTCTTACGCCCCGCTGCACCTTCTTTGCGAAGCTCCTCGATGGGACGCCAAACGGTACCGAGCAACTGAAAGATAATCGAGGCAGAGATGTAAGGAGCGAGCCCTAATCCGAAGATGGTCAAGCTACGAAGGTCAGTCGCCGAGAATACCGCGACCTTATCCATGAAGTTCTTCAATTCGCCGGTAACGGCCAAGTCTGACTTGAGAACCGGTAAGGGAACGTGATAACCGATCCGGTAAACCGCCAACAAAAACAGAGTCAGAAGAATCTTCTGACGGAGTTCCGGGATTGAAAACACGATTTTTAGTTTATCAAGCATGTTTTCGATTTTCCTCAATCGAATGGGTGTCCATTGCCCAAAAAAATAGCTGACGGCACCTTCGCGCCGCCAGCCAGTATTGTTCCTACAATTCGGCGATTTGGCTAGACCAAAGGGTTATTCCCCTTTAGCCAGATCCGCAACGCGCTGCTTCGGAGTCCGCTTTGCAGCGACGATCTTCACCGATCCGCCAGCGGCTTCGATTTTTTGCTTGGCAGAATCGCTGATTCGCGTGACGACCAGGTGCAGTTTCTTGGTTACTTCGCCTGAACCGAGAATCTTCAATTCGTCGAAGCGAACTTTGATGATCCCACGATGTCGAATCGCCGATGGGGTGACTTCAGCACCGTCCTCAAAAGCGGCATTCAATGCACCTACGTTCACACCTACTACTTCCTGTGCGAAGCGGTTGTGGAAGCCTCGCTTGGGAGTTCTCATGTAAATCGGTGTATCTCCACCATTAAACATGGGGTGTCGGCTGTAACCGCTTCGGGATTTGTGGCCGTCACGACCTCGCCCCGATGTCTTACCAGTCTTGCTACCAACACCGCGCCCAATTCGCTTGCGAGGGCGGTTGATAACCACACCGTTGTTGATTTCTTCTAAATTCATTACAGGCTTACCCCTCGTAGGCGTTCGACATCTTCCTTGGTCTTCAGCTGGGACAACGCATCAAAGGTCGCCTTGATCAAGACCGTTGGATTATTGGATCTGAAACTCTTGGTCAAAATATCTTGAATACCCAACGCTTCGCAAACCGCCCGAACGGCTTGTCCAGCGATGATTCCGGTACCAGGGCTCGCTGGCATCAACAAAACGTGCGCCGCACCGAACCGTCCTGAAACCTTGTGCGGAATCGTTCCATTGACGATCGGAACTTGAATCATCGCACGGTTGGCACCCTTCTGAGCCTTCGCAACGCTAGGCGGTACTTCGTTAGCTTTCCCGTACCCGTAACCGGCCTTCCCCTTGCCGTCACCGACGACCACCAGGGCAGCGAAGCTGAACCGACGGCCCCCCTTGACGACCGCAGCACAACGCTTGATCTTCAAGACGCGGTCGATCTGGGCATCACCTTGATTGGTTTCATTTGACATGTTTCGAATCGTACCCTTGCTTGCAAATACCCGACTGGATTGTTTCTTGGCCTAATGATCAGCGATCTAAAATTCGAGCCCAGCTTCTCGCGCCGCGTCAGCGAAAGCTGCTACGCGACCGTGATACTTGTAGGAACCACGGTCGAATGAAACTGATTTAACACCAGCTTTCTTCGCTCGCTCGGCGAGAATTTTACCGAGTTTCGCTGCTGCCGTACAGTTGCCACCATACCCGATTTCGCTTCGGAGACCTTTTTCCGATGAAAACACGGAACACAATGTCTTCCCTGATTCATCATCGATCACTTGGCAACCGAAATTTTGGAGAGACCGGTAAACACATAGACGAGGTCGCTCCGCAGTTCCTCGAACTCGCTTGCGCACTCGAAACGCACGCCGTTTCCTCTGCCCATCGACAACTTTGCGAATGTCCACTTTTCAATCTCTCCAAACTCTGTATTGCTCTCTGGCCGACTGGATCTAACGTATCGAAACTCGATTACGTTGCGCTCTTGCCCGGCTTGATCTTGACTACTTCGCCGACGTAACGAACACCCTTGCCCTTGTAAGGCTCTGGCTTTCGCAACGATCGAACATGAGCAGCAAACTGCCCCACCGCCTGCTTGTCACATCCCGACACATTGACGTGTGTCGTGTCCGGACAAACCACTGTCAAATTCTCTGGAATCGGCACCACTAGTTCGTTAGCAAAACCTACACGCATGTGCAGGTTCTTCCCCTTGATGGATACGACGTATCCGACCCCTTGGACTTCTAACTTCTTCTCGTAACCGTTCTTGACTCCGAGAACCATGTTGTTCACTAATGCGCGGGTCAAACCGTGCAAAGCTCTAGCCGTCCGTTCATCGGTATCTCGCGTGACTTCAACGGTTTTGCCGTCTTCGCTAACTGCAACCTTCACTTCGTTGCTGTGAGTGAAAGACAGTTCACCCTTCGGCCCCTTTACCTTTACGGTGTTCCCATCGAGCGCAACCTTTACGTCCGCTGGAACATCGATCGGTTGTTTTCCAATACGCGACATCGCTTATCTCTCCTGGAATGTGTACCGATCGGAGCTCGGCAGTCTTCCAATTCTTAGTGTGTTTTGAACCTGTTTGCGGGCTTGCGACCCACGACTCTACCCCAACCCATGTTCGCTCGCTGAGGGCGTAGCCTGTGATTACCACAGGCTCGGAGCATTAACAAACTTCAGCTAGCAACTCGCCGCCTAACTTGTGTTGGCGAGCTTCCCGATCGCTAAACACACCCTTGGATGTGCTGACAATCGAAATACCCAAACCGTTGAGGATCGGCTTTAGTTCCGAGCATTTCACGTAAACGCGACGCCCGGGCTTGCTGACCCGACGAACCGTTTGGATGATCTTCTCACCGTTCGGCCCGTACTTCAATTCGATTCGCAACGAATTGAAGGGCTTTCCCTCTACTTCGCTGTAATCCCAAATATAACCTTCACGCTTGAGCACATCCGCGACGCTTTTCCGAAGTCCGGATACAGGAACGTCTACAAACGGCCGCTCGATACGAATGGCGTTGCGGATACGTGTCAGCATGTCTGCGATTGGATCGTTGATCATTGTTCTCTACCCCTACCCCTACCAGCTTGACTTACGTACACCAGGGATCAAACCTTTATCCGCGAGCTGCCGGAAACAAATCCGACAAATCCCAAACTTGCGGTACACAGCTCGTGGCCTTCCACAGAGCTTGCAACGATTCTCACGCCGCGTCGAAAACTTCGGCTCGCGATTCGCCTTTGCGATTTTGCTTTTGCTTGCCACTGGATTTTTCTTCCAATCAAAACGTTGTTACGAACTGTCTATGAAACCGATCGCTTCGGCTCGCTGAACCTAAGCAGTTTTCTTCTTGGGCGCCCGGAAAGGCATTCCAAACATCTCTAACATCCGACGTGCATGATCATTCGTGCACGCGGTTGTTACGATGGTGATATTCAATCCCTGAGCTTTTGCAAACTTCTCGTTGCTCAATTCTGGGAAAACCAACCATTCGTTCAAGCCCATGGAATAGTTTCCATGGCCGTCGAACGCAGTGCGGCTCACACCGCGGAAGTCACGTACCCGGGGCAAAACGATGCTGATCAAACGATCGAGAAATTCGTACATGCGCTCGCCTCGCAAGGTGACCTTGCAACCGATCGCAACCCCTTCTCTAAGCTTGAACCCGGCGATGGAGTTCCGAGCAACAGTTAAAACTGGCCGTTGTCCGGTGATTTCTCCCATGGCGTCAGCGGCCAGTTCCAAGAACTTCTTGTCTTGCATGGCTTCGCCAACACCCATGTTCACCGAGATTTTCTCGATCTTGGGAATCGCAAAAACATTCTTGATCCCCAACTCTTCACCGAGTTGCTTTTGAATGTTGTCGAAGTAATGTTGCTGAAGTCGAGGCGCCATCGCGTCGTTTCCTCTTGGCTATTTTTCTGTGCTAAGTCTTAAATCGTTGAAACTGCCGGTCTAGGAACTTCCGCCCCAAAACCTGCGACCGAGTTCCTAAGAACTCTTTCGTGCCGGAGAGACAACGCTAAGCGTTTCACCCGACTTCTTGCTGTATCGTACCTTCGAACCATCTGCTGTCGTTCGAACACCAACCCGTGTTCGCTTGTTTGTTTTAGGACAAACCAGCATGACTTTCGAAGCGTCTAAAGGGGCTTCTTTTGACAAACGACCACCTTGCGGGTTGCGTTGCGAACGCTTGACGTGCTTGTAGATCCGGTTCAGACCCTCGACAACGACCTTGTTGTTCTCGCGGTCTACCGACAAAACTACACCACGCTGGCCCTTGTCTTTGCCAGAAATCACTTCTACGAGATCTTGTTCTTTAATCAACATCGTTACACCACCTCGCTCGCCAATGAGACGATTTTCGTGAAGCTCTTTTCTCGCAACTCTCGGGCTACAGCACCAAAAATACGCGTGCCGCGAGGGTTGTTGTCTTTGTCCACCAACACGACCGCATTGCTATCGAACCGAACGTAACTACCATCCGCACGGCGTGTGGGCTGGGCTGTTCGTACGATCACTCCGCGAACTACGGCCTTCTTCTTGATTTCACTACCCGGAATCACGCTCTTGACCGAGCAAATGATCACGTCCCCAATTCCGGCATACCGACGGCGGGTTCCACCGAGCACCTTGATGCACATTACTTCACGCGCACCAGTGTTGTCAGCGACTTGCAATCGGGTTTCTTGTTGTATCATGTTCTTCGTCTTTCAACCTTTGGTTTCAAACCCCGCACAACGCTTGCCTCTATTTCCAAGAGGCATCAGGACGATGCGACACTACTCCTTAGCCGCTCCCGCCTCTCCGCGGAGAGCTGCCACGTCGACTTCGCGGTTCTTTTCGACAACGCGAATCAACTTCCATCTCTTCAGCTTGCTGATCGGTCGCGACTCTTCAATCTCAACCTTGTCGCCAGCCTTTGATTCGTTGTTCTCGTCGTGAACATGGCACACCGTCTTGCGACGAACAATCTTGCTGTACTTCGGGTGACGAACGAATCGCTCGATCTCGACGCGCCGCGATTTGTTCATCTTGTCACTCTTAACTACACCAACCAAAATTCGTCGTGCCATGTTCCGATGTCTCTTGTTCGTACCCTACTCGTTGCACTCTATCCGTTACTTGACCCATTGCTGGATCCGTTACCTGCTCGCTAACCGTTTAGTTCGCCCAGAACTTACCAAGCTTATCGCCCACTGGTGTTGATTAACGGTTTCCTTTGGAAGCCGATCTGGCTCGCTCACCTTGAATCGTTCGCACTCGGGCGATCAACCGTCGGTTCTTGCGAGTTAATGTCAGTACATCCACTCGATCTGTCTGAGATTGCAAACGCAAACGGAACATTGTCTCGGCCGCTTCCGCTGCCGTCAGTTCCAGTTGCTCGTCACTCATCTCTCGTAGTTCTGTAGCCTTCATTTTCGTCTCACTTGAAACTTTGCGATTCAACCTTGAGCGGAGATTCTCATCCCCGCAGTATTAATTTGCTCCACCGACCTTACGCAGGCCGACGTCGCACAAGCCTAACCCGAATCGGCATCTTTGCTGCCAACCGAGCAAAACAGACCTTCGCCTGCTGCTCCGAGACACCCCCTAGTTCATAGAGAACTGTCCCCGGTTTGACCACCGCTACCCAGTACTCCGGTTCCCCCTTACCCTTACCCATCCGGGTTTCCAAGGGCTTGGATGAAACAGGTTTGTCTGGAAATATTCGAATGTATAAGCGACCTTCGCCTCGAACGTATTGGTTTGCCGCGATACGGCCGGCTTCGATCGTCTGCGCTCGGATCCAGCCACCTTGCAGGCACTGAAGACCCCAGTCGCCGAAGACGACCTTATTGCCGCGAGTCGCGTTACCTTTTATACGTCCTCTTTGGCTTTTTCGGTGCTTGACCCGCTTGGGCATCAGCGCCATCGTTGTTGTCTCCCGCGTAGGAACCTTGATTTACCCATACCTGAAC
>JBEICB010000220.1:0-7781 GCA_040373655.1 Pirellula sp.
CTTCCGCGACAGGGGATACGAACGGTGTTGCTCGCCTAGTTTTGGGAAGGAAGCACACGGAATGTTTAGCACCGGACCGGTGTGGAGTTCCCACTGGGGTTGGGTTGCAAGTCTTATCGTCGGGATGTGGTCCCGGGTGTTGCTGATCGCTCCAAAGTTTGGGATGTATCTACGCGATTGGTAGGTGCAGATCATCCAAGTGATTACTGAGTCATTGTTTTCCAAAGAAGGGGCACTAGCATGAAAAAAGTTTTGTTCGTTTGTGTCGAGAATTCGAATCGCAGCCAAATGGCGGAGGCTTTTGCGAGGATTCATGGGGTTGGGAAGATCGAAGCGCATAGCGCTGGATCAAAGCCATCGGGACGAGTGAATCCGAAAGCGATCGAAGCGATGCGATTGTTGGGGTATGATTTGACTACTCATACTTCGAAGGGGTTAGATGGATTCAACGGTACTGAGGTAGAAGTCGCGGTAACGATGGGTTGTGGTGATGAGTGTCCGCTGGTGGTAGCCAAGCAGCGAGTGGATTGGAAGATTCCTGACCCGCGCGACATGAGTCCCGAAGAGTTTTTAGGAGTTCGCGATTTAATTGAGCGTCAGGTCAAAGCTTTAATCGAGCAGATTGATTCATGAACCAGTAGGACCGGGGATAGGGGGAATGAAGGATGGACCAAGAAGATCGTATTGGAAAAATTTACCGGCATGAGATTTTGGTCAAGCCGGAGGACATCGACATTGTTGGGCATGTCAACAATGTGGTGTATGTGCAATGGATGCAGGATGCTGCGGTTGCGCATTCTGCCGCGTTGGGTTGGAGCTTCCGCAGGTACCAAGAGTTAGGGGCGGGATGGGTAGCGAGAGAGCATCGGATTGAGTATTTGCAACCGGCGATGCCTGGGAATTTTGTGGTGATACACACTTGGGTTGCGGACATGAAGCGGGTAACATCGACGCGTCGATATCGGATGGTTCGATACGAAGGAGAGAAGGAGATACTCTTAGCGGTCGCGCATACGCAGTGGGCATTTATCGATTTCACCAAACGCCTACCTCGCCGTATCCCAGAGGAGATGCTCACAGCTTTTTCTCAGCTCGATTCGCAGTAGGGAGAGTCACTGGTACTAGGTATTAGAACGTACAGGTTAACGGCTCCGTTGGGGCAGGGATAATCCAAGGGAGTGCGGTTGATGAAACCTAGAGTTTGCAGGGTCGAGTCCAACATCTCCTGACTATTTCACCTCTGGCGTCCTCTCGTGGTATAGTAATAAACCACAACCGGACGTTAACTTCCGAAGTACTTTCGGAGGATGCTCCCACCTACCGGACAACAACCCACCTCTCGTACCAATTAGGAATCTAACACCAATGGTATCACGCCGTCGTTTCCTTCAAACTACCGCCGCTGGTAGCCTCTGTGCCGTAAATTCTACAGCTTGGGCCTATCGCCGTATCCTCGGTGCTAACAACCGTTTGAACATCGGTGCAATCGGTGTTGGCGGTCGAGGTGCTGGTGATCTCGATGCCGTCGCTTCCGAAAATATCGTCGCGATCTGCGATGTCGATCGCAATGCTCTCGATGGTGCTGGGAATCGCTTCGCCAACGCCAAGAAATACGCAGACTATCGACTCCTCCTCGAACAAACTGACTTGGACGCCGTCGTGATCGGAACACCCGATCATCACCATGCACCTGCCACCGTTCGCGCTCTGCGCCGCGGCCTGCACGTTTACTGCGAAAAGCCTCTTACCCATACCGTCGCAGAAGCCCGACTTGTGACCCAACTCGCAAAAGAGAAAGGTGTCGCTACCCAAATGGGAACCCAAAACCACGAGCACCCTGGGTACTTGCGCCTCGTCGAACTACTCCGCACCAATGCCATCGGCCCCGTTCGCTCCGTCCACGTCATCACCGATCGACCCGGAAAATGGTGGCCGCAAGGCGTTGCGATGCCAACCGATACACCCGCAGTGCCTGAAAACCTCAACTGGGACTTGTGGCTCGGCCCCGCACCTCAACGCTCCTACCACAACGCGTTCGCTCCCTTCCGCTGGCGAGGCTGGTGGGACTACGGTTGCGGTGCCGTCGGCGACATGGCTATCCACTTGATGGATCCAGCCTTCTGGGGCCTGCAACTCGGTGGACCAGTGAAGGTACGCTCGGATGGCCCTGCACCAAACCCTTACTCAGCTCCCAAATGGATGCATACCGTGTTCTCCTTCGGCCAACGCGGTGAACTACCACCTGTGGATGTCCATTGGTACGAAGGGGAAACAACCCCTGAACAATCGATCGCTCAAGACCTCCCGATGAACGGCTCTCTGTTCGTAGGTGACCTTGGTAAAATCGCTATCGCTCACGATGGAATGCCAAAACTACTGCCCGCAGATCAATTCGCTAAATTCACCCCACCTGAACCCTTCTTGCCCGCCTCCCCAGGTCATCACAAACAATGGATCGAAGCGGCCAAGGGGAACGGAAAGGCTAGCAGCTCTTTCGACTACTCCGGGCCATTCACCGAAGTCGTCTTGCTCGGCAACGTCGCCTATCGCGCTGAATCGGAAATCACCTACGATCCGGCCAAAATGGAGATCACGCAAATTCATTCCAGCAACCCCACAAGCAGCCTTTCGCAATCGGCTTTGCTCACCGTTGCAAACCGATTGCTCAGCAAAGAATATCGCAAAGGCTGGGAAGTCTAAAAAAATGCAACTTGAAGTCACCCAACACGTCGATGCAATTCGCGCTGAGGTCTTCCAAGTCGATGGACTGAGCATCTGGAATCCCACAAGCGAGTTTGACGCTTGGGTCACCCAAGAATGCGAGCGTGCCGCCGAGAGTTTGAAAACCGATCCAAGTTACGAAATTCGCCGCGAAGGTGTACGAAGCATGCTGCGGCGCGGTGGATACAAACCATCCGGGCGGAACAAACCCGCTCAAGAGTATCTCGCTAGGTGTCTCGACGAAGGAAAATTTCCCCGGATTAACCCCGCCGTCGATTGTCTGAACGCCATCTCCGTCCGCATCGGGATCCCAATCTCCATGCTCGACCGAGATGCGTTCGCAAATCGACTGAACATTCGACTTGGCCACCCCCAAGAATCCTATGTTTTTAACGCGTCTGGCCAAACACTTGAACTCGAGAATTTGGTCGTCGTGTGCGGAGGAGAAGATGGGGAAAAACCCCTAGGGAGCCCCGTGAAAGACTCTATGGCCGGCAAGATTCATGAGACGGTTTCTCGGATCGTGTGTATCCTATATGCACCCTCCGAATGCGTGTCCCAAGACACACTGCAGGGATGGGCAGAGGAACTCCGCGCTGCAATCCAACGCTTCGCGGTTGCTCCCTAGCGGGGATAGCTTCCCCGCTACCATGATTTCCAACCCAGATTAAACCACTGATCTTTGTATCTGAATCTCATGAAGTCACGATTGGACCGGCTTGTGATACGTAAAAATCTCGCCGTTATCTCGACGAAATCGCTTAACGCGATCGCCTTTGGTTGTCTTTGGCTAGCTCTGAACGCATTCAGCATAACCCTGTTGGACGCACCACTGAACTTCGGAGCCCAAGCACTACTCGCGCAAGACCGCGCGATGGTCGGTGCTACCTATGATCGACTAGGTTACACCCAAATCGAGCGGGTCCAAGATGTAATCGAGAACTGGTCTCCCGAACGGCATTTGTTCGTCAAGGGTGATCTAGGACCAAGCGAACGGCAGTTGCGTGAACTGGAAGAATGGCTCAAAGAGAACGCTCCACATTGGACAATTGTCCTACTCGATAGTGCCGCAGGAGAATTCTACGTCGCTGCCGACGGTAGGTCCTTATTCGGTATCGACGCCGTGGAAGTCGCGTTAGGGATGGGGCTAAATAACCAAACCACCTTTGGGCAATTGGAACATCCCATCACCCACGAAAGTGATGGAGCGATCTTTGTTTTGATGCTCAAAGAACGCAAATTCAGTTACTACGGTTCCGAAGCACAAGATCGCAGGGGGTTAGGCGAAGCGAATTGGTTCGGATCGCTCGATCAACCCGCTCTGCGCGCCATGCGTTCCGGTGGCCGAGTAATGGATGCCGTGAAAGACACTGTCAAAATCGTGAACCAACGCTTGGAACGAATGGTTCAATCCGAGACCGAAGCTGCAAAAACACTCGAACTAGAGCAGCAGCGCGATTTGCAATCGGGAACGGAATCCATCGTTCACTTGCGAGAAGTCCTCGAAGATGTCGAGAAAGAATCCAAGGAGTTCCAGCTCAACAACAACGCTGCAACCGGTGAATTGACACGCCCACCCCTTGAGGAATGGCGCAGTCGGCTCGATACCCTCGCCGCAGAAACCAATCTTGGTAACGCAAAAAATACGCTCCAACCGTTGCGGCAACTTGGTATCGAAATGGATCGCTACTTGAACGGCTACGCAGCCGTCCGGGGCTACCAAGAAAACCGACGCGAAATCGAACGGCAAATCGGTGAACTCGCAGCAGCCCCCAATGGCGTAGCCCAATCGATGGTGGTGCAATCTAGACGCGCACTTGATACCGCAGATACAAAGTTTCGTAATGGGGACTTGGACCTCGTCGAACATCTGCGGGGGATGGAACCGAGTTTCCGCGAAGCCTATCGCGTGATCGATGCAGAAAAGGAACGTATTGAAGCTAGCCAAAAATTTCAGCGCATGGTCCGACAAGTCGTTCTTACGGTTGCCGGGGGCTTTAGCGCACTGCTAGCCGGTATCCTTTGGATGTTCCATCGCAAAAAGAAACCTGCGATGGATCGCGCCTTGGAAAACCTCAAGGAACGTGAAGGGATGGTCTCCAAAGAAACCGATGGCCTCGATCAACTTTTTACCCAAAGCAGTGACTTGCTCGGTTCCCTCGATCGGATCAAAGAACGCGGATACATCGGCAAAACAAAAACCCTCAGCGAGGGTACTTTGGCTGATATCGATGACCTATTTATCATGTCTAAAGAAGTAAGGCGTGTGATTGCGGAAGCCAAAGAACTGATCAACCCACCAGGAGTCTGGGATCAAGTACTCAATACATTCAGCGCTTCACGCTACGACGAAAGCATCCGACAGCTATCCGGTAAACCACTGAAGTTCTCCAAATCGACCGGGATGCCAACGATCGCTATGCAGATCTTGCGAGACCGAGCGATTGAAAACGGCGAAGCCCCACCGACCGAGATACCTGACGAAGTCGTGATGACCTTCGATGAAATCTTCGAAGCTATACAAGGAAAGCGTCAGCGCGCTTTGGACAATTTGAAACTTATCGAAGACTCACTGACTCGCGTCAACGACGAACTGGATCGCTGTCAGTCCGACCTGCAAAAGATGGTCAATCAAGAGAAAGTGCTCTCGGAGCAATCCGCCGACTCATTCTTTCCAGTCCCTAAGTACTTTGATGTACTGATTCCGTCGATTCAAAAAGATATTGCAGAAGCCGACCAATTATCAACCTCTGATGCTGTCGCAGCGATGCAAGGTCCTGTGCAATCAGCCACTCGGAAACTTGCCGAAGGAATACAACTTGGCTCCCTCTTGGTTGAGAGTCGTGGCAAGTTGTTTACAGAACTCAAAAAGGTTTCCGATACACTGCGATCCTACGGATACGAGACTGGATGGATCGACGCGGACTTGCATGAACTCTCCGCTAAAGCAGATTCTTTGTTCGAACTTGCTGCTACCAGGTCGATCGCGCCCGACATCGAAGTATTCCAACAAACGTTGGACGGCGTGTTGGACAAGGGTAAGAAAGCCGTGCAATTGGCAGAGCTATTGAAGTCACAAACCGCTCCTCGCCTCGATGCCTTACCATCTCAGATTGCAAATACTCGCAAAGAGTTGGCAGGTCAGTTGCGGTTACCCGAAAGCCAAGTCTTGGTCGAATCGCGATTCAACCCGGACGACGCTGCAATACTCGCCAAGAAGAATGTGGAAGCAGCAGTGACGCTTTTGACGCAAGGAAAAGTCGAAGCTTGTCGTGCGGCCATCGCTGGTTGCGAGGCGGAGATCGATCGTGCTGAGGCTTGGATGGACGCTTCGAAGCGAACCGTGAAAGAGTTCGACGACACGTTGCGAAAAGAACTAACGCGACTTGAGGGAATGGTCGAACGAAGCAATCGGATCGCACGTTCCGTCGCAGATGCGGAGCGTAGTTACACTTCCGCCGCCCTGAAACTAGCTTATTCATCGTCGGAAAAGCCACCAAAGAGCTGGGCGAACCCAGGTGCGGAGCGACTACAGCCACTTGTCGATTCCGTAACAGGTGGTGAAGGTGCCGCAGGCAGTGCCAATGGCGATGAAATCCGAGAAAACGACGATCAAACGACCGGTGAATTGAATAGCTTGGGACAAGCCGATCCGAATTGGATAGCAAGCTCCCAAAAGGACCTTGCTGCGGACCTGGGAGTATCTTTGGCAAATCAATTGCTTGAACGGGCCAAGGGCATTTTAGAAAAAGTTTCCAAAATGCAGCAGGATGGACGCAATGAATACCAGCGTGGTGCCGTTCTTGGTGCGATCAGCATGGTCCGCCAAGCGAGCGAACTGATATCGCAAACGGATCAGCGACTGAGCCGAGTCGAAGAACATTTGCATCAGCTAGAGAAATGCGTCGTTGAAAATGAGCAAATCTTTGCACAGTGTGTCGAGTCAGCGAACCGACTGCTCGGATACGAACAGGATCGTTTGGTCATGATGCCGACGCTGCGACAGATCCATGAATTGGTGCAGCACGTATCTCAGGTGCAACAGCAAGTAGCGCACAACAATCAACGCACCAATCCTTTTGAGTTGTCCGAGTTGCTCATGTATTTCCAAAAGAGGATTGCAGAGCTTGAAGGTATGATCGTTTCCGATCATCACGGACACGCAGAAGCGGCGAGGGCTGTGGATGGAGCGGTTCGTCAGTGGGGTGTTGCACGGCAATATGTGCAGCAATCGCGGACCGACAACATTCCGGATTCTCCAGCGACCAAAGAGGGTATACGCCGTGTGGATGTTTTGGAACGCGGAGTCTTGTCCGTACAACAAGAGATCGAAGGCATTCACGGGGACTGGCATGCTGTCGGACGCAAAGCCGCAGAAGTGCAATCGGATCTCGCAACGGTATCGCGTCAATTGAGCTCCGAGTTAGCACAAGCAAACGAAGCTTTGCAATCGTTTCAATTGGCGAGTGAATCGGTTTACAACGCAGAGCACTGGACAGGGCCTTGGGGCTTGCGAATCAAAGATTCGCCGGGGGTACGGCAATTGGAGTCTGCACGGTCACAACTACAGGCGGGGAATTACCCAGCCGTATTGGATTTATCTCGACAAGCACATCAAATGGCTTTGGTAGCAGTGCAACGGATGGAACGCGAAGTTCAAAAACGCAGGATAGAAGAGCAGCAACGTGCGGAGCGAATTCGGCGTGAACGGATGGCGGCAGACGCGGCCAGAAGGGGCACGATCGTCATCGGTGGAGGAGGTTCGATCTTTGGATCAGGATCGAGCGGGCCGTTTGGAGGGGGAGGCCCCTTCGGCGGTGGCGGTGGATCGTTTGGTGGCGGCGGATCTTTTGGTGGCGGAGGAGGTGGCGGAGGATCCGACAACAACTCTGGCTTTGGTCGCAGTGGTTGGTAGCGCACGAATACGCCTGCGGCTGCCTGCAAAACGAATTCGCTGCGTACTAAAAATAAACACCAAAAAAACGCGCGACGGGCTTGATGGCTCCCAACAAAACGCTGACGGATCGCAGGAGCGAACCGCGACAATGTCCCGGGCCCTC
>JBEICB010000305.1:0-4777 GCA_040373655.1 Pirellula sp.
GACTGGGCAGAGATGCTCTTAGGGATGTACACAGCCTGGGCACAGCAAAACGGCTACAGTGTTGAATTGCTAGATCGCTCCGATGACGAGACGGCAGGGATCACGCAAGCGACGATCGCAGTGAGAGGTGAATCGGCTTACGGCTACCTCAAGGGAGAAGAAGGGATTCATCGACTTGTGCGGATCAGTCCGTACAATGCGGAAGGGAAACGACAAACAAGTTTCGCCGCAGTGGATGTGTCTCCGGAAATCGACGACTCAGTTGATATCGAAATCGCAGAGAAGGATGTTCGCGAAGACGTATTCCGTGCTTCGGGTGCCGGTGGCCAGCACGTTAACAAGACCAGCTCTGCGATCCGCTTAACGCACATCCCCACCGGGATGGCTGTGCAATGTCAGAACGAACGCAGCCAGCACAAGAACCGTGCGGCGGCTTGGAAAATGCTCCGTTCGCGTTTGGCGCGGATCGAAGAAGAGAAACGCGAAGCGGAACAGTTAGCGAAGTACCAAAGCAAAGCGATGACAGGTTTTGGATCCCAGATTCGAAACTATTTCTTGCACCCCGATCAGCGAGTCAAAGACGCACGCACTGGTTACCAAATGGGGAACTTCCATACGGTACTCAGCGGTGACATTCAGGGATTTCTCGACGCATTCTTACGGTATCGCATGATGAACATGCAACCCAATGCAAACAACGGCTAACGTTGAAGGACTCTAGCGATGGTCAATCCGCGGATACGAATTGTCGGTGTAGGAGATGATGGTCGTCCCGGGCTGACGCAACAAGCGATCGATGCGATCCTGACCGCTCCGCAGCTTTTCGGTACGGAAGCTCTCTTGGGACGCTTCCCCGAGTATGCGGGTGAGAAGATTGCGATTGGTCCGGATCTGGATAAGCTAGCTTGCTCGTTGGAAACGGCCCCACAAAACGCAGTGTTGCTCGCGAGTGGCGACCCTCTGTTCTACGGAACCGCAAGATTCTTGTGTGAACGACTCGGCAAGGAGCACTTCGAAGTCATCCCGCACGTAAGCAGTATGCAGTTGGCCTTTGCTCGCGTGAAAGAAAGTTGGGAAGAAGCGTACTTGGCGAATGTTTCCAACCAAGCAATTGATCGCATCGTAGAGAAAATCCGCTCTTCTGAGAAAGCGGGGTTATTCACGTCGGAGTCAATTCCACCTGCACGTATTGCCGAGATCTTGTTGCAAAAAGGGATCTACTATTTCACAGCGTACGTATGCGAGAACCTCGGTGCACCCGATGAACGAGTCACCCGATCGGACCTGAAGAGTCTAACACAACAGAAATTCTCACCGCTGAACGTCTTGGTTTTGGTTCGTCATAATGGGGCACCAGACCAACAAGTCCTTTCCGATCAACGTCGGCTATTTGGCAATCCCGACGAGTTCTTTCGTCAAAGTCGGCCCAAACGTGGATTGCTTACGCCGAGCGAAGTCCGCACGATTGCATTGAGCGAATTAAATCTCAAGAGTGATTCGATCGTCTGGGACATCGGAGCAGGAAGTGGTTCGGTGGCGATTGAAGCCGCGCAGATTGCTGCTACTGGCAAAGTTTATGCGATCGAGATGGATGCAGAAGATTACGGATTGATGCTTGAAAACGCAAAACAGTTTGAGGTGAAGAATTTGGTCGGGGTACTCGGCGAAGCCCCCGGAGCTTGGGAATCACTGCCAGACCCGCATTCGATCTTTATTGGAGGCAGTGGCCGCAGCGTCGCCGATTTGGTCGCCTCATGCTGGCCGAGGTTACAGTCGAACGGTACTTTGGTCGTCAACGTGATGAGCATGGAAGACGTGGTGGAGTTGCAAAAGTATCTAATGCAAGAACTTGGTCGAGAACCGCAACTTTGGATGATCCAGATTTCGCGGGGCACCTACCAACTAGAGAAGCACCGCTTTGAATCATCCAACCCGAGTTTTTTGCTCAAGGTTGTAAAATAAAGACTGCCAGTCATTCTCGTTTTGTCTGAGGATCATCTCTAATGACGCGACCCGCCACACGGTAATAGAACCAGAGTGCCATCCCTGGTGCCATGACAATTCTGCGACTCCAATGGGATGCGACTTGGCATATCATCGCACGTGCAGTTGCTCGTGGAAAAGCTCGGAAGGAACCATCGCTGCTTCCAAGGATTGGCATCGACGAAAAAGCTTTGGCCAAGGGAAGAAAGTATGTTTCGATCCTGTACAACCTGGATAACAGTACCGTTGAAGCGATCGAGTAAGGACACGGCACAGAGGCTTCAAAATCCTGTTTTTTCCAGCTACGTCAGGAGCAATTGCAGTCAGTCGAGACGATCGCCATGGACATGAGCCCTGCCTTTGTCCAGGCTGCCAAGGAGATGATTCCATTTGCCTAAAGCAAGATCGTTTTCCACATCATGAAGATGACCAACGATGCCGTCGACAAGGTCCGCTGTGAAGAACATAAGCGACTGCTCAATGACGGAGTCGATCGACTCAAAGGGAGTAATTATTTCTGGGTAACTTCGCTTGAGAACCACAGTGAAAAACAACACGCTAGGTTTCAGTCCATTTGTAATCTAACGCTCGCTACAGGGGGAGCTTGATCCTACAAAGAGCTCTTACGCGATCTCTGGGCCCAGGAGACAGATGGGAAGGCAAAGAGCTACTTCAGAGATTGGTATCAGCGAGTCATTCCTACCAAGATGGCGCCGATGAAAAAACTAGCGAGGAGTTTGAAGGAGCGAATCGATAACATTGTGACCTACTGTACGTATGGGATCACCAATGCGGTGGCAGAAGGGATCAACAGTAAGACCATATAGATAAAACGACGACCGGGAAGCTATCGCAACATCGAAGACTTCAAAACCGCAGTGTTGTGTTACTGCTGTGGACTAGATCACGACCCACGATAATGCCAGATGGACCACAATATTTCCTGTACACCCAGAAACTTTCAAAAGTTTTGTCTAAAAGTGAAAAAATCGACATTTCATTACGTCTATCTGGTGGTCTCTGATGAATTCATCGAATTTACCTGCGGTGAAACTTCCCCAGCGACCGTGTGATTCAGCCAACAGGTTCTTTCAAAGTAGAGTGAAAATGCGTTCTATTCGATTTTTCTCCATGTTCTGTGCGTTCGTGATTACTACTTCCCTTTATTCCATTTCAGGAACCATCACAAATTCGGTCGTCATCGATTTAAGCAAGACAACAATCACCGATGATGGATATGGTGGAAAGCTCATACTAGGTGTTGACACAACTCTCGTGCCTGTAACGTCGTTTATACCGCAAGTCGGTGACACGCTCGTAATCTCAATCACATTTGCCGACAACGCTCGTTTAAAGATCATCAATGGCCCAAACACGGTTGATTATACCGGGCCTGATTACTTCGAATCCCTGACGTTCTATTACTTCGATCAATTCACATTTGGGTATCACTCTTCTTACACGACCAATGTCGTATTTGAAGGACTCCAAGGAAACCTCACGACGGCTTTTCCAGGAGGTAGTAGTACTGGGGTACTTGCGCAGAGCCTCTATCCCGATTTTACCGACTCTTACATATCGTTTACAGGATTAACGATGACTACGACGGTCCAAGGGTTGCCTAACCCTGGTTCGCAGTCATATAGCCAGTTTGGCCTATTCGGTGGACGAGCTGGAGATTATGAAATTCTATCAGATTCCCCATCGGTTCCTGAACCAAGCACAATGGTGATTGGAACCCTATTCGGTCTAGGTGGAATCGTAGCGAGAAAGCGATATAGAAAGTAGCTAGTACTTAGGAAAAGCCGCAAGGAAATAGCCCTGCTGCATTCAATACCCAAACTTTGCACTGACTGATTGGTTCAACGTTTTGATGAATGAAATCGGGTACCCCAAACCATCCCGAAAATCGCGATCAATACCGTCAAATCGATATTTCGATTGGTTCCTGACGGAGGGGAACAGTAAGGAAAGACGTCCGCCTTTTCTTTCGTGCTAATAATCATTGTATTCACTCGAAATCGGAATGATCGTCCTATGAAACCGTCCAGCCAATCAGATCACGAGCAGTCCAAGAGTAATGCGACAAATCTTCGCGGTAAAGGAAACTTGCGGAAACGCCTCAAGGAGATGAGCAAGACGAGAATGGCCGAGCGTCAAAGGCGCGTTCAGTGGTGGATGAGGGCTTTCCGCAAGTGCGAAACATGGCTCCGAGGCGATTTCCAAATTCCGCAAATCCTAACGCATGTCTCAACGTTTTTTAGCCATCCACGAATTTCTACAAGACGAAATCGCACTTATCGACGTGCGCTGCGGGCTGAATTACTCAGCTCCCGCAATCTGATGGCAGGTGACCTGGATGTAAGCTTCGATGGCGATGGAATTGTCAAAACAACCCTTGGGTCATTCGCCTCTGGAGAGGATGTTGCAATCCAAAGAGATGGGAAAATCGTCGTTGCGGGATCCAGTTGGAATGGCGCGAATTATGATTTTGCCCTAGCGCGCTACCGTTCCGACGGTAGCCTCGACACCACCTTTGATGGCGATGGTAGAGTCACAACGGATATTGGAGGCTCCGATAACTTAGCATTCGGCATCGCGATCCAAAACGACGGAAAAATCGTTGTTGCAGGTCGCTCGACCACCATCAATGATGGAGTTGATTTTGCCTTAATCCGCTATAATTCTGACGGAAGCCTTGATACTTCCTTCGATTCAGATGGAATCGTCACGACTGACTTCGGAGGAAACACCAGAGATTTTGCGAAGGCGGTAGCAATTCAAAATGACGGGA
>JBEICB010000210.1:0-8274 GCA_040373655.1 Pirellula sp.
CAGAATTTGTACAAGGCGAAGGCGGGGGTGATCAACAACACTGTGCAAGACGCCAGTAAGTTTGATCGTTATCGTCAGCAGGCATACAACACTGAGTTTTGGTTTGTTACGCCGAGCAAGACGCTGGAGCCAAAGGAGGAGTTTGTCTCGGACTATCGGATTGTTGCAGGTCCGAAGTCCCCTGAGTTGTTAGCGGCTTATGGGATGCAGGAAGCGATCGAGTATGGCTGGGACATCTTCGGATTCTTTGCAGTGCGTTTAGGATGGATCTTGCACTTCTTCTACTACATCATCGGCAACTATGGGTTGGCGATCATGATGTTGACGGTGATGGTGCGTTCTTTGATGTTCCCGGTATCGCGGCGGATGGCGGTCAATGCGCAGAAGATGCAAGCGATACAGCCGGAGATGAGCAAGCTAAAGGAAGCGTTGAAGGAAGAGCCGACGAAGATGATGGCTGCTCAGCAGATGTTGTTGAAGAAGGCTGGGATCAATCAGTTAGCGGGTTGTTTGCCGGCGATGATTCAATTGCCGATTGTGATTGGATTGTATCGCTGCGTATCGGTGGACGTTGCTTTGCGGCAGCAGCCGTTGCTACCTGGCATCGAGTGGTGCTCGAACTTGGCCGGTCCTGACATGATGTTGGATTGGCAGCGGTGGATGCCGGATTTTATCGCAGGGCGTGGGTCGGGTTGGTTTGGGCCTTACTTGAATATTCTCCCTTTGATCACGATTGCGTTGTTTATCATTCAGCAAAAGGTGTTGATGCCTAAGGCGACGGATGATCAGACGCGTACCGCGCAGCAGATGATGATGATCATGACAATCTTCATGGGGGTTTTGTTCTTCCGGGTACCGGCGGGACTTTGTATTTACTTTATTACTTCGTCGACTTGGTCGTTGATTGAAAGATTTTTGATCAAGAAGTACACACCGAAGGCGGAGATTGATTCGTTGCCTGAGGGGACGGTCAATGAGATCTTGTCGGCAGTAGCAAATGCGGGTCCTGGGCAACGGCCAACGCTGCCATCGGCGGCGAATCGATCGGACAAGCCCAAGTTGAAGAACACGAAGCCACCTGAGACTTTTGCAGAGTTGTTTGAACCGCTTTTCAGAAAGAAGCAGGGTTCGAGCAGTGGAAACTCAGGCGGTGGTGGAGCAGGTGGTTCAGGTGGAGCTAGTGCAGGGGGTGACGGAGCGAAGGGAGCTAGGGGGGGGAATCGCCCTGAGCGAGGACGTCCGGTGAAGCCTGATCAGCGCAAAGGGAAGTCGAAGAACTAGGGGACTAGGGACACGATATATTCGTATTTATTACAGGATAGATTCGTACTCACGGCAGATTCGTACTTTTTCGAATCGACTTACATCATGGGAGGCTAGGTGATGTTGAATTGGGCTTTGCAAAAGAGTGGGACCAGTCTGTTTTCCGTGATGTTGATCGTCATGGCAGGGATGCTCGTTGGGTGTGGTGGTGTCAAGAAAGATGTAGCCAACAAGGAATCGGCAAGCGGCGAGAGCGGTAGTGCGCAAGGGGCGAAGAAGGTTGAGGGGAAGAGGATCGGAATATCGATCCTTACCAGCGCGAATCCTTTTTTTCTTGAGATCTCCGATGCTGTGAAAGCCGCGGCGGGGAAGGCTGGATATGAGGTAATCAGTGTCAGCGGGGACAATGATCCGAATAAGCAGCAGAATCAAGTAAAGGATTTCATCGTTCAAAAGGTCTCTGCGATCATTTTGACGCCTTGTGATAGTCGAGCGGTGGGTACGGCGATTCAAGAGGCGAATGCCGCTGGAATTCCGGTCTTTACGGCGGACATTGCTTCGATTGCTTCGGGAGCAAAAGTGATTACGCATGTGGCGACCGACAACTACAGTGGTGGCCGTCAAGCGGCGATTGCGATGATTGAGGCTTTGGGAGGGCAGGGGAAGGTAGCCATATTGGACTTCCCGCAAGTTGAGAGTGTGATGTTGCGGACAAAAGGATTTCGGGACGAGTTAGAGCAGCAGGCGAAGGAGAAGGGAGTATCGATTGAGATTGTTGGGGTATTGCCCGGGGATGGGCAGAAGGATAAGAGCTACAAGTCGACGCAGGATTTGTTGCAGAGTCATCCGGACTTGAATGGTATTTTTGCGATCAACGATCCGTCGGCTTTGGGTTGTTATGCAGCTTTGGAGAGTGCGGGGAAGGTCGACAAGATCAAGATCGTAGGATTTGACGGTCAGATTGACGGCAAGCGAGCGATCCGTGGCGGAAAGATTTATGCGGATCCGATTCAGTTTCCTGTTCGGATTGGTGAGGAGACGGTTGCAGCGATCTTGAAGTATTTGAATGGCGAAGAGGTACCGGCAGAGATTTTGATTCCGACCGAGTTGTATCGGCAAGCGGACGGCAAGGCGGACGCCACGTTGTAGTCAGCACGATTCCCCCGTATTTTATTCTACAGGATTCAGAGGTGTCGGATGGGCAGCTTAGAAGTACCCCAATGGGTTCGAATGACGGCGATGGCGAGTTGCATTCTTGTGTCAGGGTGCAATGAAAATCCTGCGACCGACAGTGTGCTTCGGTCTCTGCACGGCGAACAGGTCGCCGTCTTTGTGCGGCATGACGCGTTAGGACAAGCCAGTGAAATACCTTCGTCGCTCGAGGCCGGAGTTGTCAATGGAGCGAATGTGGGTGTTTATGGTCGATTGATTCGTAGTTCGAAGGATTGGATAGTAGTAGAGACTGCCAAGGAAACGTGGACGATTCCTTGGACTAGCGTCTTAGCGCTACGGCAAATCCGAGTGACTATTTCACCGGAGCCTCAGGTACAATCTCAAGAGGCGCACGGGGAGGACCGTCATGAGTAGTACAAGTTTAGGAGTTGGGGCTGAGTTTGCGAGGACGGTCCATTTGCGGGATGCGAATGGAGAGTGGTGTTTTCATTTGGATCGAGATCCCTGGAATCATTTGCGTCTGCGCGATGCTCAGGGGCGGGAGTATCCGGAGGTCTCTGTGATTCCTTTGTACCCGGTGCTGACGCCGAGAGAGTGGGTTTCGATTTTATCGAAGGATGGTGAGGAGTTGGTATGTATGAAGAATCTCGATGGGTTAGCTCCCCAGGAGAGAGCTTGGATTGAACAGGAGTTAGAGTTGCGTGAGTTTGTTCCACAGATCTTGAAGGTGCATTGGGTATCTGGAACACAGGAGCCTTGTGAGTGGGATGTTGAGACCAATCATGGTCGCACGCGGTTTGTGCTCAATGCTGAGGAGGATGTGCGTCGCGTGAGTGCTTGGACGGTTCACTTTGTCGACGCGAATGGGAGTCGTTTTCGGGTGGATGATTTGCGGAAGTTAGACAGTCGCTCGCGATCGTATGTCGAGTGGTATGTTTAGGGGGACGGCGGGGCAAAGTAAGAGATATTAAATTCATGATCCAAACCGTCGACATCACCGGTTCGATGATTTTGCTCGGCACGGGTACGAGTGTGGGGGTGCCTTGTATAGGTTGTGACTGTGCTGTTTGTACGGGGGGGCATCCGAGGAATCAGCGCACGCGAACGAGTGCGATATTGGGTTTGCCGCAGGGCAATTTGTTGATTGATACGCCACCGGATTTGCGGATGCAGTTGTTGCGTGAGGGGATCGGTTTGGTGCATGCGGTGTTGTATACGCACGAACATGCAGATCATTTGCACGGGTTGGACGACGTCCGGTTATTTCCGTTTATGCTGGGGCATCCGATACCGATTTATGCCACGGAGGTTGTTGAGGGACGGATACGTAAGATATTTGATTACGCATTTAGTGATCGGGAGCAGACGCATCCTGGGGCGGTGCCGAAGATGCAGTTGCAGCGGATCGACGAGAGTCCGATCGAGATTTTGGGTAGTAAGTTAACACCGGTACCATTGGTGCATGGCCCGTATTGCCGAGTCTTTGGTTATCGGATTGGTAATGTGGCTTATTGCACCGACACGAATTGCATTGAGTCATCGAGTAAGGAGTTGTTGCAGGGATTGGATGTGTTGGTGTTGGATGCGTTGCGAAAGAGTCCGCATCCGACTCATTTTTCGGTGGGAGAGGCTTTGGATGTGATTGAGGAGTTGGGGCCAAAGAAAGCGTATTTGACCCATTTGTCGCACGAGTTGGACTATACGACATTTTTTCGTGAGCTACCGGAGCATGTCGCTTTGGCTTACGATGGACTGCGGATTGAGTTAACTTAGTTGGTTTGCGATTGGTTTCGATGAGTGACGCGTAAAGAAAGTTCGAGACAGAGCGGATGAGAGATCGATTGCCAGGGGAATCGTCGGGTAGTACTCCGCCAGTGTCTCTCGATGCGTTGTTATCCCTCTTTTATGAGGATAGTGGGACTTTAGCTAGATTTGTGAGGGTGGAGGCGAAGGAAGCGCCGGCGGATTATCAGAGGCTTTTAGCGCATACATCGCACATGACTGTGACGGTGGAGGCTTTTTACGACGACCGATTGGATGTGCATGTATTGCGTTCGCATCAGGATGGACTGCACTACTGCAGAGAGATATTGTTATCGACGCAGAGGGGCAAGAAGGTGGTTCAGTATGGGATTGTGCGGTTGCATTTGGGGATGGTGCCGGAGGGTGCGAAGCGAGAGATTTTGTCGGAGGGAAAGCCATTGGGACGTGTGTTGATAGAGCATGATGTATTGCGCCAGGTGGAGTGTATTGATTTGTTTCGGGTAGAGGCTGGCGAGGGTTTAGCGAAGATGTTTGGTTGTGCGTTGGGTGCTATCACTTATGGCAGGACTGCGTTAATTTACTGCAATGGTGAGCCGGCAATTGAATTGATCGAGATCGTTGCACCGGTGTAGTGGTTGGCGTCTTTAGCATTCGTGTTTTCGAATTGGAATTGGAAGTAGGACCAGGAATATGGCCATCTATTTTGCAGAAGGTAGTCCGACACATACCCTAGGGATGGATGATTTTCTTCGGGGTTTGAAGGTTTCGATGGAGGCTTTTTGCAAAGCGCAGGGGCGAGGGGTGCCATCGAAGGTGTTAGCGATTCCGCCGGATCATACGCGGATGGATTCGCAAGCTGGACCGATTACGCGTGCTGCTTATCAGTTGCTTGGAGATCGTTTGACCGATGTGATGCCGGCATTGGGAACACATGAAGCGATGAAGGAAGCTGAGTTGCAGAAGATGTTTGGTGATTTGCCGCGAGAATTGATTCGCGTGCATCGGTTCAAGACAGACGTGGATACTTTGGGGATGGTGGATGAAGCGTTTGTGGAGAGAGCGACGGAGGGCATTTATAAGAAGGCTTGGCCTGCCCAGGTCAACCGGATTATCTCGCGGGGCGGACACGATTTGATTCTGTCGATTGGCCAAGTGGTCCCGCACGAGGTGATTGGGATGGCGAATTACACGAAGAATATATTCGTGGGCACGGGCGGAAATGAGGGGATTGATGACAGTCACTATTTGAGTGCGTTGTATGGATGCGAGCGGATCATGGGCCGCTGCGATAATCCGTTGCGACGGATTTTGAATCGTGGTGCGGAGATGTTTTTAACACCGTATCCGATTTTGTATGTACTGACGGTGGTGGAGTCGACGGATCATTCGGGGCCGGTGGTACGTGGATTATTTATTGGGGATGATCATTCGGTCTTTTTCCAAGCTGGAGATCTATCGGCTAGAGTGAATTGTTTTCGGTTGGATCGAGCGCCGCAGAAGGTGGTGGTTTGGATGGATCCGGCGAAGTACAAGAAGACTTGGGTGGGGAACAAGGCGATTTACAGGACGCGGATGGCGGTTGCTGATGGGGGAACAATTGTGGTGGTTGCGCCGGGGGTGAATCGATTTGGTGAGCATGACGAGGGGGATGCATTGATTCGGGAGCACGGTTACCGCACCACGAAGGAGATTTTAGATAGGACGCGTACGCATGAGGCACTTGGGCGTAATCTGTCGATCGCGGCGCATTTGATTCATGGATCGCCGGATGGTCGATTTAACGTCGAGTATTGTCCTGGTGGGTTGAGCAAGGAGGAGATCGAGGGAGTTTGTTATGGTTATGGAGATTGGCGAGAGGCGATGGAACGGTATCGCATTGAGGGTTTGACCGATGGGTGGCATCGGACGGCTGACGGCGAGGAGTATTATTTTGTTCGTAATCCGGGGTTGGGATTATGGATGCACCGTGGGCATCGCCACGCTTTTGAGCAGCAAGAGCGAGCCGATGGCTCGAGAGAGTTGAAGGGAGAAAGTGGAGAGTAGAAATGGGCGGGCGAAATGCTCGGTGGTTTGATTTGCTTCTCGGCGAGTTTCCCCGTAGCCACCGCTCGCCAGACGGTGGAATGTGTTGCATGGTTGAATTGGTATGTTGCGCGGTCCGTTGTTTGGACCGCTGCACATACCCTACGATGTCCCAAGAATGCCAGTCGGAATTGCGAGTTTTGGGATGAAATCGAGAAGCTGATTTGGTGGACTTGGGCTACCTTTTCGCGGTTGAATTCGCTAGAGTCCGGGGCATGTGGAAGCAACTACTTCGAGCAATGACAGCAAAAGGATTCCCGGAGCAATCGGAGCCGATCGCTGAGCATCAGACGTATCGGTTTTCGGATCGGATTGCGTACTGGTGTTTCCGTTTGCTTATCGCTGTTCTTCAGTCGTTGCCATTGGAGCGAGCGGAGCGTTTAGCGAGTTTGATCGCGGGATTTCTGACACACGTTGCACCGATTCGCGGTAGGTTGGTTCGCGAGAATCTCAAGCGAGCGTTTCCGGAGTGGGATCCGGGGCTTGCGATTCAGACGCAGCGGCAGATGTGGGAGCATTTGGTATTGATGGTATGTGAAGTGGCTTTAGCGCCGCGGAAGATACATCGAGAGAACTGGCATGAGCATTTCCGGGTGTCGCTTGAGGATCGCAAGACGATGATTCGCGTTGCATTGGATCGGCGGCCCAAGGTGATGGTTTCTGGTCACTTTGGAAACTTCGAGTTAGCTGGCTACGTCACGGGAGTATTTGGAATAGGGACGACGACGATTGCTAGGCCATTGGACAATGGTTATGTGCATGATTACATCAATCGATTTCGGTCGTCTGGAGGGCAGTACATGTTGCCCAAGACGGGGAGTGCAGCGGATGTCGAAGCGTTGCTACAACGCGGGGGGGCTTTATCGCTTTTGGCCGATCAGTACGGTGGTCCGAAGGGGTGTTGGGTTGAGTTTTTGGGTAATCCTGCTTCGTGTCACAAGGCGTTAGCACTATTTACGTTGTCGAGTGGTGCTCCGATGATGGTGTGCTCGAATGTGCGACTGGGATCTGCTTTAGTTTTTGAGCTGAAGGTATTGGGACTTGCCGATCCTCAGAAGGAGGATTGCCCTGATTCAGTCACTGCGATGACGCAGTGGTACAACCGATGTTTAGAGGGGGCAATTCGATTGTTTCCGGGTCAGTATTGGTGGGTGCACCATCGCTGGAAGGGGGTACCACCAGCGAAGAAGCGAGTTGTACCGGTGGTGGAGGAGTTGCGGGTGGAAGCAACTCTAACTGCAACAAGTATTCCCGTGAATTCGTGCAGTGGATCTTGCTAAAGCGATCTTTTTGCCTACTGTACGGATCAAAGTTCACATTTCTCGTACGGGGTATGGATCTATGCCAAAGACGCATCGAGCCTTAGGGTTGAGTATTACCTATCCGGATAACTGGCAGGTCACCGAGCAGACGGATAACGAAGAGGCAGGAGGGTATGAATTGCAGGGCCCTACCGGTGCTTTTTTGTCAGTTTATCCGTGTCCGTGGCCGACATCGCCAGAGGGGGCGGTAATACAAGCAACCGAGGCGATTGCATCGGATTATGACAACGTGGAGAGTGAGGTGTTTTTCCCGGAGTTGACTTCGTCGTCGGGGCTTTTGACAGGCGTTCAGGGGCGTGAACTGTACTTTTATTACTTGGATTTGTTGGTGCGAGCAAAGTTGATTGCGTTTGAGATACCAGATCAGACAATCTTGGTGCACATTCAAGCGGAGGACAGTGATTTTCGCAGTTTGGAAAAAGTGTTCGATGCGATGTTGCTGACGTTGTGTCAATCGATCGATCGTATGTAGGTTTTTAGCGTCGCCGGCTTATAGGTAGCCACCCGCTGCCAAGCGGTGGATGTTGCGAGGAAGACCTCCACCGTCTGGCGAGCGGTGAGGTAGCCACCGGCTGCCAAGCGGTGGATGTTGCGAGGAAGATGTCCGCACGCTGGCGCGCGCGTATGTACCCACCGCCAGCCGACCTGTGGAGGTTGCCGGGAAGATGTC
>JBEICB010000032.1:0-32728 GCA_040373655.1 Pirellula sp.
ATTGCCGGCTACGAGGTCTTGAACTACTTGGCTGGAAGAGAGTTCGTAGAACCAGTTGGAGTGATCATTCACACTGAAGCGACCGCCAATAATGCGGCTGAAATCAGGGAAACGTGTGAGCGCTACAATATTCCAAGCTGGGATGTGTTTACCGCCCGAGCAGATTTCCAAAGCTTGATTCAACCGCTCCAGCCCGACTACATAGTGTCCGTATATTTCGACTACATTCTGGATGACCGATTCATCCGCTTGCCGAAAATCGACGCGGTAAATCTTCATCCTGGATACTTGCCGTTCAATAAAGGGTTTTACTACTACGCCTGGGCCGTGATCGATGGCACACCTCCAGGCGTTAGTATCCATCGAATAATCTCGGAAGTGGATGCAGGTCCAATCATCAGCCAAATGAGAGTTCCTGTAGGAGTTGCCGATTCGGGGCCAGCCATTTACCTGAAGCACATGGAGACATCGCTCGAGTTATTCAAAGCGACTTGGCCTTCCCTCGAAAATCAAACCTACAAACTGTTTCCGCAAACGCATCGTGGTACCTATCGAAAGAAATCGGAATCGAATCGAAAGGCCCGAATCGATCCATACGAGAAGTATCAGGCGAGAGAGTTGATTGATATGTTGCGTGCCTTCTCTGCGGCACGCAACGGCGGATGCACGATCGAACTGGATGGAAAGATCTATTCCATCGACATACGCTTAACCGAATCGGGAGATTCAACTGCGACATGTCCCGCGGAGCAAGAAAGTCAAAAACGCGAGTTTAGACAGACGTAGAGGACTCGGTTTCCAAAGATTCATCAGTGAAGGAATTCAATTGATTAAGCCAAAACACATCTTGCTTGCATACTCCGGTGGATTGGATACGTCCGCAGCAGTGCACTTTCTTAAGAAGCATTTCAATTGCCGAGTCACGGCCTATTGCGCCGACCTCGGGCAACGAGAAGATTGGGATCAATTGGAAAAGCGCGCACTGGCCGCCGGAGCAGACGAGTTCGTGTTGGAAGACATGAAAACTACGTTTGTGGAGGACTACATTTTCCCCGCCTTAAAGGCGAACGCGACCTATGAACGAGCCTACTTGCTCGGCACGCCGCTTGCTCGTCCTGTGATCGTGCACGGAATGATTCAGTACTCGCGAAACTCGGATGTCGACTGTCTCGCGCACGGCTGCACGCACAAAGGTAACGACCAAGTGCGATTCGAAATGGCTGCAAAGTACCTGGCTCCGGATTTACCCATGATTGCGCCTTGGCGCATCTGGAAGATGAAGTCGCGGGAGGACCTGCTTGGCTACTGCAAAACGCATAACATCCCAATCGTTCATTGCACCGACGACTTGTTAAGCCATGATGAGAATCTGGCCCACATCACGACAGAAGGCGAATATCTGGAAGACCCGAGCAATGAGTTTCGATGGGAAGACGCGTGCTGGATCACGCCGCCATTTCAGGCACCGGATCGAGTCGAGAAGACTCTGATCAGATTCGAAAAAGGAATTCCTGTCTCGCTTGACGGGCGAGAAATGTCGGGAGTCGACTTGATACGGCAACTAAACGAGACAGGAAGTAGAAATGGTGTCGGCTTGCAGGACATTATCGAAAATCGAATCAACGGGCTAAAAGTCAGAGGTATCTTCGAGAGTCCCGGATTATTCATCCTGCACGCTGCCCACTTGCATCTGGAGAAAATCACCCTATCCGAAAGTGTAGAACGCATACGGAATTCATTGATTGACGTCTATGGAGAGATTGTCTACCAAGGCCTCTGGTTCAGCGAAGAGAGAAACTTGATTCAAGCCTTGATCGACCGTTCGCAACAACACGTCACCGGTGATGTGTTAATGTCCCTGTACAAAGGAACCTGCCATGCAGTTTCCGTTTGTTCTAAAGCTTCATTGTATCGCCAGAATCTTGTCTCTCTGCATGAAGGCGACACGATCAGCGTCGACGATGCGGCAGGATTTCTCAACACGATCGCCATGCGGATCGTTGCCGAAGCGTCACGCAGGCAACATCCATGAGCGAGTCGATTTCTTCGGACAACCCTTGGTCTGGCCGGTTCAGCAAACAGATGTCCGACCTTCTGGTAGGCTTTAACACGAGCCTTCCCATTGAGGGACGTCTTTTTCCGTGCGATATAGAGGGCTCGCGGGCGCACGCGACGACGCTTCGGGCTATCGGGATTCTGACAGAAGAAGAATTCTCAGCACTTGATGTAGCGTTAGACGAAATCCTGGTCGACTGGCAGGCGGGATCCATAACGCTGACGCCAAGTCTGGAAGATATTCATATGAATCTTGAGCGTCTACTGATCGATAAGATCGGGGAGGCTGGAAGAAAGATCCATACGGCACGAAGCAGAAATGATCAGCAGGCGACTGCCCAGCGCTTGTACTTTAAATCATCGACGAACGAACTGATCAATGCTATTCACGACTTTGAAGTGGCGTTGTTGGCGCACTGCAAGACTCATAGCGACATCGTGATGCCTTCCTATACGCATCTGCAGCGAGCCGAGGCGACAACCTACGCGCACTGGTTAGCCACCTACATTGTAATGCTCGACCGGGATCGTCGTAGATTCATTGACGCATTACACCGTGCCGATGAATGTCCGCTTGGTGCATGTGCCTCAACCGGCACCAGCATTGGCATCGATCGCAATCTGACGTCCAACCTCCTGCGATTCCACGCACCCACGATGCATAGCATTGATTCGGTGTCTGACCGCGACTACTTGCTGGAATTCGCAGGCGACGCGTCTATTCTGATGATTCATTTATCACGGTTCTCCGAGGAAATCATCTTCTTCGTGAGCCAAGAGTGCGGTTTTATCGAACTTGATGACGAATATTGCACTGGAAGTTCGATCATGCCCCAGAAAAAGAATCCGGACGTGCTTGAACTGGTGCGCGGTAAATCAAGTACGGTTATCGGAAATACGACCACACTAATGACTTTGCTCAAATCACTACCGTTGGGCTACAACAAGGATCTCCAAGAGGACAAGACAGCCTGGTTTAGCATTTTGGATTCAGCGTTGGCGTCTTTGCGAATCTTGACAGCTCTTGTCAGGACCATGTCTCCCAATCCCACCCGAATGCAAGCCGCAACGCAAAGCGGGCACATACTGGCAACCGAATACGCTAACTACCTGGTCCGCAAAGGCCTCTCGTTTCGCAACGCCCATCAGACCGTAGGATGCCTTGTGAAAACCGCAGACCGTATGAAAATCGACGTTTCTCAGTTGCCGTTCAGTGAGTTCAGGGCCGCCAACGAACTGTTCGACGAAGACATTACGCAGATGAGTGTCCGAGATTTGATTCGAATGAAGCGATCGACCGGAGCGTGTGGAAGCGCTTTCGATGATACGATTAAGGCAATCGAAAAACTGCTGGAACGAAACTGAAGGTTGCTCCGCGAATACGTACTCCACGGGTTGGCGGCAACCACCCTAGACCACATACAATGCTCTAAAAAGGGCTCACATGATACGAGACTGCATCATTGGGGCTTTGCTTCACCGCATTCAAAACGAAGGTCACTGCTTCTTTATCGGTGGCGGATTTCGGGTCGCTCGTTCATTTTTCTGCTCGATTGCACCCCAACTTGAAAGCGATTTGAGAGCCAAGCTGGTAACAAATTCCGGGAATAGAGAGAACAACTGAGAATACGTGATGAAAAATGAGGTAAGTGAAATCGAGTTGTCCATCGCGGTCAGGCTATGCCCCCAATTCCGAGGAATAAATACCGTCTCGCCCGGATGAATGATGGATTCGAAGGGAGTGCAATCGGCATACTTGGGATACCGTTCTAAATTCGGTTGCTCGATATCGATGGGACTGAAACTTTCACGCTCAAACTGCCCAATGTATAGATTATTTTTGACTTGGTCCTTCGGAAACACAGTTATTTTTTTTCTTCCAACGACTTGTGTCAAAAAGTTTGGCATGGGGTCTATGTGGATGGGCGTTAACGTTCCTTTTGGTCCGATCCACAAATACGTATCCATGTGAGCGCCCGGGATGTATGTAATGCAATCCGACAAGTATGGGAATTGTGGCAAGGAATCGCGCAACCCTCGAAAGCACTTGCGAAACGGATGCTGCGCCATGTAGTACATGTGGTCCGGCTTCGTTTGGATGATGTCGATCAAGTCAGCTAGTTTCATGTCGACATACTGAAGATATTTACAGTAGTCTTGCGGACTATTCTTGCCAGGACCTCGTTCATGTGGTTCGAACTTCTCGACTCCCACAACTTCGCTGCCGTATTCTCCGCGAAACATATCAAATGACCATTCCTTTAAGGCCCGACAACCGTCAATAACCCCAGTGAGTTTGACCGGAAGACCTTTCGCTCGGAATTTCTTCTTAAAATCATGGGCGCTCAGATTCTCTACTGTTTCGATTGGTTGAGGTTCGTCGAAAGGCATGGGCTGAAATCCTGAAGAATCAGTTAACTCGAGACTTGATTACCATCATACCGTAATTTGCGTCCCTTGACTGACGAAGACAAGTCCCGATCTTCCCATAGGACACTCGCTTGGAAAGGAAGCGTTTGACGAACTGCATCATGAAGGCTTGAGTTTTTATGCCAAAACACATGCGTTTTCGCGAGTTCCTCGGACTGGACAGTTTTTGGATCGTCAAAAACGTCGATCTCGACTTGATACGTGCTCTGGACCCTCCAATTTTTTTCATGTTCCACCCATCGAAGCGACCGACGCGGGGTAGGGTTACGTTACAATGTAGTCAGTCCGACGTTTGTTTCGATACGCAACTTAGAGACTCTGGGAATGCTGTCGCCACCCATCGAAATTCTTTAAACCGACGTGAGGGTACTGTGTCATGCACTATGTTGTAAAGAACCATGAGGACCAATATTCGATTTGGCCCGTAGGCAGGGAATTGCCCAAAGGATGGGAAATCGTAGGTGAGCCAGCCACAAAAGAGGAATGCCTAATCAAAATTAAGGATCTCTGGCAAGACATTACGCCACGAAGTGTGCGGGAGCAATTGGCGCAATTGCGAAGTTCGAGTCGGCCAATTTAACAATGCTAAACGATTGAAACTCAGGTGTCTTCAAAGTAGAACAACTTCATTTCAAAGCCGTTTCCAAGGCGTTGCGGGTATCGAGAGTCGAAGCTATGCGAAAATGGGGCGTTATGCTGCGACGAATTTTCTATCGTGAGGCACCGTTTCGATTTTTAAGCACTGCTGAAACGTACAGGCTTTTTGAGGCGTTTCGAAAAACACTAGACGCATGCCCAGGGATTTTTTACTGGGTGCACAAGTTGGAGAACGATTTGCTCGTCACCGATTTTAAGCACGCGTCAATGTTGCGGTACCGAGGTTTAGAGGTAGTTCTGATCAGTGACAAAGCAGTGTCCTACTACCGTCTTCCTGGTGCCAAGGCAGGGGGGCGCGGCGAAGTCAGGCCGGGAACCTACCACGTCAAGATTAGATCTGAATTGGGTAACCACCACTTGTTGGAGCTCTCCAAGTCCGATTTCGGCATGATTACCGTTCGCGATTCCCGTCTCGCACAGGACCCTGTTTTCGATAACTGTCACGTAAGTTTGCAAAGGCATATGTTATTGACTAGTAAATTCGCAGACGAGATGAAATGCACGATCGCGCGTGGTATTGAATGGCTTTACCAATACCAGCATTTCGATTCTGCTCAGTCATCGAACATCCCTATGCTAAGTCTGGATGACATAGCGCAACCGATTGACGTTTTGATTGATGAAATGATTCATGGAACCAGATTCAATGATGTGAAACATGCCGCGCAAAAATAATCACGTTTTCGAGTCCTACTCCAGTGCGATTTACTTGCCAACTTTGGTTCGCTTTGGGCCCAGGCTGATCATGGCGTCCTTTCGATTGATGAAGTCTTTACCTGCAAAGTACATCGTCGAGCGAGCGATCGCCAGAAATGAAATTGACTTTAATTCTCCAATCGTTGAAACGTCCAGTGGTACTTTCGCGCTTGGACTTGGTATCGTTTGCGCGGAGAAGGGGCTCTCGTTTCACATCGTCGGGGACGCGGCGATATCGCCACAACTGGAAGCAATGCTACGGGATCTTGGCGGCACTTTGCAAATTGTCAGAACGGCTCGCGGCAGTGGAGAGGCGAGTATTCAGGTGCTGCGTCTGGAGGTACTGAAAGAACGATTACGGAGCGAACCAGCTTGTTTTTGGCCCCAGCAATATGACAATCTGGACAATCAGCGCTCGTACGCTCCCTTCGCATCTCAGCTTCTCCATGCCGTAGGCGAAGACATTGTGGTGGTCGGATCCGTAGGTTCGGGAGGTTCCACGTGCGGAACGATCAAAGCGCTCAGAGAAACGGATCCGTCGATCAAGCTAGTCGGCGTCGATACCTTTGGCAGCGTCTTGTTCGGCTTGCCGAATGGGCCTAGGTTGTTACGCGGGTTGGGGAACTCCGTAATGCCGGGCAACTTAGAACACGAGTGCTTTGATGAGGTCCATTGGGTATCACCGTTCGACGCCTTTCACCACACACGCATGTTGTACAGGAAATTCGGACTTTTTTGTGGGCCGACAACCGGAGCGACGTATCAGGTCGCTCGATCTTTGGAAGCAGCCTCAAACAAAACGATTGTCTTTACATCGCCAGATGAAGGATATCGGTATCAACACACGGTTTACAATCAAGAATGGCTGCAAGAGAACGGTTGCCTCAATTACGAAGTGACGCAAGAACCGACGACTGTGAATAGTTTAGATCAGGTTGTAGAGCCCTGGTCTAGGATTCATTGGAATCGCCGCAGCCTGGCAGAAGTGGTTAGTAAGAATTGTAACGACAAATCCCTGACCGCTCCGCTCCGCAGTGGCGCCATGGCGTCGAACAATTCTTCTAGTGGTACCTCGCGCCTCTAGGAGTGAATTATTAATGTCGATATTTGTTTTCATCGAAAGCAATACGTCAGGTAGTGGCCCTGCAGCTATTGACCGAGCACGAGAGCGTGGTTTGGAAGTTTTGTTTTTGACAAGTAATCCAAGTCTCTATCCATTCCTCGACGAAAAGCTTGTCTCACCTGTTGTCATCGACACTTCCAGTTTGGACGAAATCGAATGCCAACTGCAATCGGAACGAGACATTGTCGGCGTCTGGTCGACGTCAGAATATTATTCTTGGATTGCCGCAAAATTGGCTCAGTCACGCCAACTCCCTTGCTCGAATCCGGAAGCGGTCAGAATCTGTCGTGACAAAAGCCTACTGTACAAAAGTTTGGAAAGTGCAGGGATCCCGTGTCCGAAGACAACGGTTGTTCGTGACTCCCAGGCTTTGGCGAAGCTGGCCTCTAGGGCCAAGTTCCCTGTCGTCATCAAGCCGGCCGAGGGCTCGGGAAGTTTCCAAGCGCGGCTCGTAATATCGGCCAACGAATTGATCACCTTTGGCGATGAAATCCTCGCGCAGACAACGAATGAGCGGGGGCTTCCACGACAATCTACCTTGCTAGTTCAGGAATTCGTGTCGGGTAGCGAGTTTTCGGTTGAAGTGATTTCGTTGGAAAATCGAGTCGAGGTGCTCGGTATCACGCGGAAGCATTTGGGCGAACTGCCGCACTTTGTGGAACGCGGCCACGACTTTCCAGCGGACATTGAACCAGTTGCAGCAGAATCGATCACCGATACAGTGCTCAGAGCTTTACAGTGGGTCGGCTATCGATTCGGCCCCGCCCACGTCGAATGCAAATACAAAAATGGATCGCCCACGATTATCGAGATCAATCCGCGGTTGGCTGGAGGAATGATCCCTGCGCTGATCCAGCGAAGCCTAGGGGTCGACCTGGTGGGAGCGTTGATTGATCTCTATCGTGGCCAACCTTTCACTTTACAACCGAAGCAACATCGCCATTCTGCAATTCGCTTTGCAATCGCAAATCGCTCAGGATTTCTCCACAAACTTAGTTGGGTGGATTCTGTTGGCGAGAAAGGCGTCAGCGCCATGTTCGTCAGCAATAAGGATATCGGTGATGAAATTTTTGTACGAGGAGATTTTCGTGATCGCTTGGGGTACCTAATCGCCGACGGACCGTCTAATGAAACATTCAAATGGATCGATGAGGCGGCAGCGCAATTCGATTTGGCAATAGACTCTAGCCGACCCTATGGTGAGAGTACCGGGCGGCTTCAACGCACGTTAATGCCTGAGGCGCTGGCGATCGTACGGCGGACATCGGATCCGGATCGTCGACAAGTTGAACTACAACGGCTGGTGTCCATCGATTGCGCGCATTTGAAGATGCTAATTCAAACTGGGATTCTAACCATCGACTCCGCCAAGCCAGTGCTGGCGGAAGTCACGCGTTTGGCGGCGACGGGATTCGGCGATCTTCTTGATGCAATCGCGCCGCGGGGTCTGTACTCCCTCTACGAAAGCCAACTGGTTTCGCGATTGGGAGTCTCGGTAGCTGGCGTTGTTCACATAGCTCGTTCTCGAAATGACATTCAAGCATGCCTCAACAAATTCGAATCCCGAGATTTGTTTTCGGCCGCGTATCGCGCACTTTGGCGTCTGCGGTTCGCACTGCTGCAAAAAGCACAGCAAACTCAGGCTGATGAGCTGCCTGTGTTCAGTCAATTTCAGCCAGCTCAGCCAGGTAATTTTTCCTATTACCTGTTGTCGTTGGAGAACGCGCTCAGCCGGGATCAAACGGCAATGTGCGAATTGATGGAATCTCTTAACACGTCACCGATGGGGGCTTGTGCAGGGGCGGGAACCGATTTCCCAATTCAACCGCAAATGACGGCAGATTTGCTCGGTTTTTCACGCACATTCGAAACAGCACTCGATGCGATCGCCAGCCGCGATCTTTCCCTTCGTTTGTTGTCGTGCCTCGCTATCTCCGGTACGAATCTGAGCCGGCTGGCGCAGGATTTTCAACTTTGGACGATGGGCCATGAAGCGTTGATCGCCTTGCCGGACAGTCTTTGCGGCGGCTCGTCCATCATGCCACAAAAGCGAAATCCATACTTGCTAGAAATCGTTAAAGGGAAGGTCATGAACATTGCCGCATCCCTCAACCACGCGATCATGGCATTTCAAAAGACACCGTTCAGCAACTCGATCGAAGTTGGCACGGAAGGTGTGTCGCAATGTGGCTCCGCTGCCGAGTCGTTTGTTGACTCATGCGATCTGTTGCGTTTGATGGTTCAGCATGCATCTGCCAACTCCGATGCAATGGAAGCTTCCGCACGCAAGGGCATGGTTTGGGCGACTCAAATGGTAAATGAGATGACGCGAACAGATGACTTGAATTTTCACGAAGCACACCGTAAATTCGGGTCGTTTATCACTCAGTCCGGCAGAGAGGACGCTTACCTCGGGCAGCTCGATTCCGAAGTCCACTTCGAAGAGTTCGACGATTTGGCGTACCTAAGGCGAGAATTGAAGTACGGCAACGGACCAGGATGTCTATCCACGATGTTTTCCAGGGCATCGTCACGACTCAGGCGGGATTCGTCGGTTCTTCCCAAGCTACATTGTCAGTGGTCATCAGCCGAATGTAACTTGCGCCGGTGGACTCAGTCGGTAGTCGATGGCGAAATGACAAGCGATCACCAATGATTGATTTTTTGAGCGATACAGTGACGATGCCGACATCGGCGATGCGAGAAGCGATGGCTCAGGCTTCGGTTGGCGACGATTGTTACGGTGAGGACCCAACGGTCAATCGACTGGAATCGCTAGCTGCCAGGATGGTCGGTAAAGAAGCGTCGGTTTTCGTCAGCAGCGGAACACTTGGAAATCTAACGTCGATCTTGGCACAATGCCCTCGTGGTCACAAGGTCATTCTTGGGGATAAGTCCGATCTATACAGCTACGAAGCCGGTGGCCTCTCGGTGATCGGAGGCATCGTCATGCATCCAGTAAAAACTGAGTGCGACGGACGTCTGGCGATCGATCAACTTCGAAGCGCCTTGGGTGTCCGGTCCGACTATCAGTGTGCTCCGGCCTCAGTGCTTGCGCTCGAGGATCCACATTGCCAAACCGGCGGTCGGGTTCTTCCTCTATCGTATTTGCGCGATGTGCGCGAGCTGGCGAATCAGCACGGGCTGTCGGTTCACCTCGACGGAGCGCGTCTTTTCAATGCTTCTGTCGCATCGAGAACCGAACCGCGCGAGATCACCAAGTATGCAGACTCGGTGACGTTTTGTTTGTCAAAGAGTCTCGCCGCGCCCTGTGGCTCTATGGTTTGCGGAAATCTGCCGTTCACCGATTCAGTCCGACGATACCGAAAAATGCTCGGAGGCGGTATGAGGCAATCCGGTTTCTTGGCTGCGGCAGGGATCGTCGCTTTGGAAACGATGGTTGACCGCCTGCGCAACGACCATGTGCAAGCCGCGCGTTTGACCCAAATGCTTGGCGAAATTCCCGCAGTATCGTTAGTAAGCAAGGTAGCGGAGACAAACATGGTTTTCTTTTCCATCAAATCACCACGGCTGACCAATGAGCAGTTTCTCGAGCAGTTGTTGCAACGAGGTGTGCGCATGGGACTTTTAGGGGACAATCAGATCAGAGCGGTGACGCACTATATGATCCGGCCCGAAGATGTGGACCTAACCGTGCAAATCATCAAGACAATTATGCAAGGGTATATGTGAGTATGGAACGTATCGAAACTGATAGATGCTACCTGAGACGGTTTATCAGGGAAGATCTTCCGGCTTTTGTAGCCTATCGAAGCGATCCCGAAGTCGCTCGGTATCAAAGCTGGACATTCTACACACAGAGTGATGCAGAATTGTTCTATGCCCAGCAGCGTGACCTTGAATTTGATGTGGATGATACTTGGTTTCAGATTGCCATCGTGTCCAAGGAAAGCGAGTCAATTATCGGTGACGTTGCGGTGCATTTCGTTGACGAATCGCGCCAGGCAGAAATCGGCTTTACCATCAAACGTCAATTCCAGCGACGAGGATACGCGTATGAAGCTGTCTCTGCGGTCATTCAACATCTATTCCAAGAAAAAAACAAACATCGACTGACCGCCATCATCGACGTCGATAACCATCGGGCGGAGAAACTACTTAAACATTTGGGTTTTCGACGCGAAGCGCACTACGTCCAGAACGTATTCTTCAAAGGCAAATGGTCCGATGAGTATTGCTATGCACTTCTGTACAGCGAGAGAGGCTAAGCGCAATGGTGCGATATCAGAATTTCTTGGATCTTTGCGAATATCGGGCACAAACCAGCAAGGACCAGTTGGCGTATGGTTACTACAATCGCGAAGGAGAACAGACTTCCAGCCTGAGCTTTTCTCAGCTTACCGACGATGCAAAGTCGATCGCTTGCAGGCTGCAAGCAACGGGAACGCGAGGGGATCGCGTCCTGATTATCTGTCAGCAAGACATCGATTATGTTCGAGCGCTGTGGGGCTGTCTGTTTAGCGGATTGATCGCAGTTCCAGCCTACGCCCCTCGAAACAATCGTAACTTCGAGAGGCTGGCAGCAATTATCGCTAGCGCGGATGCGCGTATTCTGTTACTCTCGAAAAGACAGATACCTTCGATTCGTCGTTACCTAGGCCAAGTCGGCATTCTGAAAAGTACGACACTGATTGCTATCGACGACCTGGATGCGACTGGTTCCGCTTCTCAATCTTGGACAAATCCAAACATTTGTGCCGCTGAAACAACCGTACTCCAGTATACATCTGGCTCAACCGATTCGCCTAAGGGAGTAATGGTTTCCAATAGCAACTTGATTGCGAATTCGCAAATGATCCAGCAGGCATTTGGCACAGGCCACAAGTCATGCGGCGTTTTGTGGGTGCCACTCTTCCATGACATGGGGCTGGTCTGCGCCTTGCAGGGAGTTTTTTCGGGTTATAGCACTCATCTAATTAGCCCGACGGACTTCCTGCTGCGACCATCGTCATGGTTAAAGGTGATCTCCAAGGTTAGCGCGACGCTGACATCTGCACCTAATTTCGCGTACGAATACTGTGTGAGAAAAGTCGATGTGTCTCAATGCGAGGCGCTCGATTTATCCAGCCTGGAAACCGCTATCAACGGATCCGAACTCGTATCGCAAGAAACGATGAAGCGTTTCTCTCGGTCGTTTTCTCGGCTGGGATTTCGGGAACACGCATTTTGCCCCTGCTATGGAATGGCGGAGGCGACGCTACTTATTTCCGGACATCAAAACCATGAAATTCCGGTTGCGACACCCTTTTCGATGGACGATGGATCACAGCCAAAGATTGCTGCCACTCGCGTAACTTGCGGCAGACCATCGGTGGACTCGGAGGTGTTGATCGTCAACCCTGATACGAATGAGATTCAGCCTGACGGTCAAGTTGGCGAAATTTGGGTCGCTGGCAAGCACGTGGCCGGCGGTTACTGGAATGATGTTGAGAAAACTAGAAGCGTCTTCCAAGCCTTTACGTCAGACGGCCGAGGTCCGTTCCTGAGGACTGGTGATCTAGGCTTGCTAAAAGAACATGAATTGATCGTCACGGGGCGAATCAAGGATCTGTTGATTATTCGAGGGGAAAACTACTATTCGACAGACATTGAAAGCTCCGTAGTCAAGACACACGACGCCCTCATGCCAAATGCTTGTGCCGCTGTTGCTTCTGATGGTGACTCGACAATATCAATCGTCGCTGAGTTAGAACGCAACACCGCCCATGAAGAGATGCGCAATATTGAAATCGGTATTCGAGAGGAGGTTTCAGCCAAATTTGGACTTGAAATCAAAGATGTCGTTCTGATCCCGTACCGCACTATTCACAAGACATCCAGTGGCAAGCTTCAACGGTCTGCTATTCTCAAAACACTCATTTCTGGGTGGCCGTCGCGACTCAACAACCCGGTCGCACAATCGAGTGCGGCCGTAGACATGGAGCAAAACTCGAAGAGCGAAACGACCGACCACGATGTAGAGCGGCGTCGAATTGCGAAATTCGTGCGAACATTCTTCGCCGAAAAACTCAATGTGTCGTCGAGCAAGATCAACGTAAATTTGCCCGTGACTGCCATTGGATTGGATTCGCTGTCTCTGCTGGATATCGCGATGGCGATTGAGAAACAGACGAAAATAAGTTTCCCGTCTACCTTGTTCTTGGGCAACGCGACACTAGCCGATGTCATCAACAACATCACGTGGCGGATTTTCGAAGATCAGGGGAAAGCCGACAAGCAAGAATCGTTGGATCTTCAACCAAAGGCTGGCATTGATTTACCATTACCTTTGACTTTGGGCCAAGCTGCATTGTGGTTGATTCAGCAAGAAGACCAATCCCGTACGGACTATAATGAAGGGGTCATAGCCCGTGTAATTGGTGATGTAGACATCAATGCTCTTGTGGCTTCACTCGAAGCTATTTCAACAACGCATGATGCCTTGCGCTCCGTCTTCCATGAAGTCGATTCTAAGGCGGTTCGCTTTCTCGCTCGCGATCGTGCCTTTACCTTCTCCCAGATTAATGTTTCTTCGGAGCTTGCGTTTGATTCTGCGAAGACTGCGATAGACGCACCATTTGACTTGGGGAAGGAAACGTGGCGCTGTCGTTTCATTTCCAGCGAGCGAGAAAGCTACCTTGTTTTTGCGTTTCACCACATCGTCTTCGACATGTGGTCCTGCAGCATCTTTGTATCACACCTATGCGAGATTTATCGCCGCTTAGTTTCCGGAATTTCGGTTGTGGCAACGCTTGCTCAACACCCGGTGGTGCAATACAGCGAATTCATCAAGTGGCAATCGGACTGGTTGAGTAGTCCAGCGGCCATTGAACATATTCAGTATTGGAAAGATCAACTTGATGGAGTCCCTCTGCGGTCAACATTGCCGTCGCTCTGTCGGACTACCGATGATGGCTTCGACAAAGGGTGGAAAGCAGTTTTTCGACTGGACGAAGACCTTGTTGGAGAACTCGACCTTTGTGCCAAACAGAATTCGGTAACGCTTTACCAGTTGATGTTTGCTGCGTTTTCGCTCCTACTAACTCGATATAGCGGGCAGAGCGACGTTGTCATCGGTATGCCTTCGTCGGCTCGTCCCCAATCCGATTTCGAAAACACGATCGGCTATTTTGTCAACGTGATTCCGATACGTTTGAAACTGACGGCGGAGACGACCGTACGTCAGTGGTTGCGGCACGTTCAACAAACGATTGTGGACGGCGTCTCGCACCAACATGTCCCGCTTGCAAAAATACTTGAGCACACGCAGAGCGAGGGTTCATCGAAGCGGACACCTCTGATTCAGGTGATCTTCAATCAACTCTCCAGTCAATTGAAGGATCGGGATCGATTGCTGCCCTTTGCGCAGGGAGTTGCTGGCGGAACGATTATGCTTGGCGATGCTGAGCTGCATTCGCTGGAGCATGAGACCGAGCATTCTCAATTCGAGCTTGCCGTATCCATTGCCGAGTTCGACGATTGCGTTTCGGTCTCCATTCAATACCGCATCGATCTTTTTCCATCGGACCGAATCGAACGTCTACTAAGCAACTATCTCGACTTGCTTCATGCTATCTGCATGCAACCGGACGCCAAGCTTGACGCGATTAGTCTGCCCGTCACGGAAGAACAACAAGTTGTGCGTCGGTCTCTCACGAATAGCAAAGAAGGGGAATCGGAGGCGAATTGCCGCAACGTTGTCGAGTGGTTTCAGCGGACCGCGAAAATGCATCCACGCAGGATCGCCCTGGAAAGTGAAGAATTCTCTCTCACCTACGACGAATTGAACCGGTGTAGCGATGCTTTGGCACAGCATCTTGTTGATCGTGGTGTTCGACCCGGCGATCATGTTGTTTTGGGTTTCACTAGTAGGCTGTGGCAAGCCACAGCTGCGATATCGGTATTGAAAACTGGTTCCGTCTTCGTTCCATTGGATCTTTCGAATCCAAAGGACCGTCTTCGATACATGTGTACCAGTTGCCGTGCTTGCTTGATTCTGACGAGAACAACCTGCCGCGAAAGATTGCCCGACAGCGTCGCACCATTGCTGTGTATCGATGAGTGGCTTGATGGATCCGCACATCTCGACGATTCGACGATTGATTTTCGGTTTCCGATCAGCGAAGACCAAGCTGCATATTGTGTCTTTACAAGTGGATCAACCGGTCGGCCGAAAGGGGTTCTGGTAACACATAGAGGCATTTGCAACATGGTGCGTTGGTACCGTGATGCATTTTCGGTCTCCGTTGACTCGCGCGCATCGATGATTGCGGGGCCAGGATTCGATGTTTCAGTAATGGAGGTCCTGCCGCATTTGTGCTCAGGTAGCACCCTGGTTGAGCCCCCCTGGGAAACTCGCTTTTCGCCAGACGGACTGCAGGACTGGATCGACCGGAAGCAGATTACTCACTGCTTTCTTCCCACGCCTCTTGCCGAAAGTTTTCTTGAGACATGCGATGTTCGTCGCAAACATGAATCGTTGAAGTGGTTGCAGACCGCAGGAGATAGGCTCAAACGCTATCGGAACATCGGAGAATCGTTCAAATTCGTCAACATGTATGGACCAGCGGAAAACTCTCCCATCACTACCAGTGGCGAGGTCTGCGACACGTCGAGTGAGGACGCCCAGCGTGGATTGTTTCCGCACATCGGACTCCCGATTCACAAACAGTCGCTTTACATCCTGGACGACGATTTACGGCCCTTGCCGATCGGAGTTCCCGGTCAGTTGTACATCAGTGGCGCGGGGCTAGGCCAAGGCTACACAAATTCGGCCGACATAACGGCTGAAGTCTTCGTTCCAGATCCATTTGCGGACACGCCAGGCGCCCGCATGTATGCGACTGGAGACACCGTCTGCTTTGACGAGCAACATCGACTGAGGTTTGTGGGTCGAACGGATGACCAGGTGCAGATTCGCGGGTGTCGTGTCGAAACGGGAGAAGTCGAATCGGTACTCATTCAACACCCTGCGGTGCGACATTGCAAGATCGTCGTGATTAATGATGAAAACGTCGGCCCCATGCTCGTCGCTTACGTGGTACTGGTGGATTCACACGAACACGATCCTGTGTCCAACGGCTCGGTGCAGGTTTTGCACGACTACCTGAACGAGAAGCTTCCGAAGTACATGCAGCCGAAAAGCATTGCAATTCTGGATGCGCTTCCAATTGACGCTAACGGCAAAGTAAATCAGTTTTTGTTGCCGTCAATAAAGCCCGCGGGCAGAACTACCCGGAATACGCCCAAGTTCAGTGATCGTATCGAACAAACAATCGCCGAAGTTTTCTCGGAGCTGACAGGAGTCCAAGACGTCGGCAGCGATGATGATTTTTTCGCACTGGGTGGCCATTCTCTGTTGGCTATCAAGGCCCTCAATTCCCTCGGCAAGCAATTCGGAATCAGTATTCCGGTTGCAAAGCTATTCGAATGCAGTCGGGTGAGATTCTTGGCGCAATATGTGCGAGACTGTGAGGATGAGGGGCGAAACACGTGCTTAATCAAGTTTGAGAGACCTCGAAATGTGCCTCTAAGTCCTGCGCAAGAGCATCTTTGGTTCCTCCAACAGTACAACCCGACGACTACCGACTTCAACATGTCTGGCATCGTCCGTGTTCAAGGGCCGATCAATGCCGACGATCTGCAAACTGCCTTTGCACACGTCGTCGCGCGACACGAGATTTTGCGTGCTTACTTTCCCGTAATTGATGGTGAACCTGTCCAACTGCTGGCGAACGACTTCAAAACGCCTCTTTCCTTTGAACAGCTTCCTGAACTCAATCCACGACAAACCATCGAACAAGCGATTGAGAACTACAGAAAAACATGGGAGCGCATTCCTTTTGAATTAACGCAAGGGCCAATCTTCAGGGCGAAATTTCTAAGAGTTGATGATCGCTCGGGTTACTTACTTTTTTGTGTGCATCATATCGTTGCCGACGGCAAGTCCCTCGAATTGATCATACGGGATCTGAGCACCTATTTCAGTAAAGCCGATTTTCCGATTCCAGAGCTACAGTTCATCGACTATGTGCTTTGGTGCAGTGCCCATCAATCCTGCAAACGTGCTGTTGAAGCACGCTCCTTTTGGAAAGGCCAATTCCAGGAGCAAGTTCCCAGATTGAACCTGCAATCAGCCAATCCGGTTCGCAGCCAGCCGATTCACTTGGCGCCTGATCAGCCTGCCGGTTGTGAGGTTCGATTGGAATTGCCGTCGCACTGTGTTTTGCACGTCACTGAGCTTGCACATAAGTGGGGAACCACCGAGTTGCCCATTTATTTCGCCGTATTTTCGCTGTTGCTTTCCCGGTTTTTTGGCCAACGTGAACTAGTGATCGGAGCTCCTTTTGAGGGCCGAGAACTTTTGGGTCTCGAAGACATGGTTGGCCTGCTCGTCAACGTTTTGCCAATCCGAATATCGGTCTCGGAACACCAGTCCTTCCACCAGCTTGTCAATCATGTTCGTGCGTCATGCGTCAACGCTTATAAACATGGACAGTTAGGCCAGGACACGATCGCTCAAATCGTAAACGGTTCTAGTCGCCGACATGATGTGCAGGAGATGTTCCAAGCGGTCTTCGATTTCCAACAGTACCTGCCGAGGTCGTTTCGACTTGGTCAAGCGGGTGCCGAGATCATTTCGGTCGAGGACACCAGCGCGAAATTTGATCTTACCTTCAGGTGCCGAATAAATTCGGAACAGTCGTTCATAACTATCAATTTCAGGACGAAGTCCGTTGATCGTGATTTGGTAGAGGAGTTCTTGTCGTCGTACGTCGTCGCGATAAATAGACTCGTCCGGAACCCCGAAGAGAGCATTTCCTTATCACCCTTGATAAGAGAGGAAGAAGCTGTATCGATCGCAAACTTCGGATGTGGTCCCAAAGTGGCACTGCCGTCAGACACTGTTTTCCAACGGTTTGAACAACTCGCCCTTGACCATCCGGACGCTTTGGCAATTTGCTGTCAAGACGGGCAACAGTTAATGACGTATGGCGAGCTGAATAGCATTTCGAACCGAATGGCTCGGGTCTTACGCCTCAGAGGCATCGAGCGAGGTGATGTCTGTGCAGTGTGCTTGGAGGACAAGCGGGAATTCGTAGTGTCAATTTTGGCCGTGCTGAAATTGGGTGCGGCGTACCTCGCGATCGATCCGGCATACCCGGAATCGCGAAAACACTTAATGCTTGGGAACTCACGTGCGAAAGCTATGGTGGCGGATTATGAAGCGTCATCGGAATGCGAGCACCAAGTGCTCACAATTCGATTCGCAGACGCGTTGGCTCTTTCAAGCTATCAACCAAGCGAGAACCTTGATGTCCCGGTTTTGCAAGACGACATTGCTTACTTGGTATACACATCCGGTACGTCGGGGACACCGAATGGAATTCGCATTGCTCACCGTGGCCTCTCCAATCTTTGCCAATGGCATCAAAGGACCTTCGAAGTCGATCGCGAGCCCACACGTGTTCGTGCCAGTCAAACTGCGGGACTTGGCTTCGATGCGGCCGTTTGGGAGATTTGGCCCTATCTATGTGCCGGCGCAAGCGTCTGGTTTGTTCCGGACTGCGAGCGGATGTTGCCATCTCGAATAAAACTTTGGCTGACGAAGCACAGTATTACGCACTGTTTCCTGACCACTCAGATCGCCCAGCAGATCGTTGAAGAAGGCTGGACGGGCTCAGATGACTTGCGATTCTTGCTGACAGGCGGCGAAAGGCTCTTCGTTTGGGCACCCGTTGACGCAAACTACTTGTTCTACAACCAATACGGCCCCTCCGAAGCATCGGTTGTGACCACCAGCAGTCGCGTTGCTCAAACAGCAGACGCCGGTGGTATTCCGCCTGCGATTGGGGCCCCAATCGATAACGTTTCCTTGTACGTCACGGATTACATGGGGCATCTATTACCCAAGGGGGTGCCAGGAGAACTATGTATCGCGGGACCATCAGTGATGGAAGGTTATTGTGACAACAAGAATTTGAATGCTGAAAAGCTCGTGCTTGCACCCTGGTCACATGCCACGCCGTTTTACATGTATCGGACAGGTGATCTGGTGCGATGGAATACAAATGGCGAGCTACACTATATCGGCCGCGTTGATGAACAAGTGAAGATTCGTGGATACCGTATCGAACCCGCTGATGTCCGATCCGCGATCCGCTCGTTGAAGCTTGTCGACGATGTCTACGTGACTGCTTATAAGCACGAGCGCCTTGGCATGCAATTAGTTGCCTATTTGGTTTCGCCGTCCGAACAAGAATGTGGCATTGTTCTGCGAATCAAGTCGGAGCTCTCATCGAGACTGCCTGACTTTATGGTTCCATCCTGCTACATCTTTATTCGCGAATTGCGACTGACGCGTAACGGCAAGGTGGACGCGAATTGTTTGCCACAGCCCGATCTCGCGGATCGCTCACCCTTCCAGCCGATTATGTCGGATGTGCAAAGTCGCATTGCGCGGATTTGGACCAATTTGCTTGGTACGACAGTCGACAACGCGAACGCGAACTTTTTCGAGCTCGGAGGACATTCGCTTCTTGCAGCGAGAGCAGTTGCCAGAATAGAAAGCGAGTTTGAATGCGAACTCGGATTGCGACAATTTTTTGCGGCGGAAAACCTGTCAGCACTTGCTCGAACGGTCGAGGAGTCGAACGATCTTATGCCGTTGGCGGCAGTTTCCGATCAAGCGATGGTTCGCATTTCCCCTACACAGAAACGATTATGGCTAGTCCAGCAGCTTGCTCCGGACAACTGCGACTACAACATTGTCGGCGGACTGGAATTTGCAGGCAAAATTGAATTGCACATGTTTCGCGAATCCGTAAGACGACTCATTGAACGTCATGAGACGCTGCGGACGAATATTTTGGTGGTAGATGGGGAAGTCTTGCAGGCGATTCGGGACGTTTCTCAGGAAAAGGAACCTAGCCTTTTGACAATCAGTGACATACGTGAATGTCCGCTCGAACAGCGGCGAGTTTTTGTCGAAGAGATTGCTGAAAGGTTAATGTCCACTCCTTTCGACTTGGAGAGTGACTCGCTGGTGAGGATGGAACTGGTCGTCAAATCGGATCAGCAGGCTACGTTCCTGATTGGAATTCATCACATTATTGTTGATGCGTGGTCCGTCCGGATTCTGCTCCGAGAATTGATGGCCGACTATTCGTCAGCCATTCAAAACAGCGCGCGGCCAGTCCCGGCCTCGCGAATTCAATACAGGTCCTACAGTGAATGGGCCAATGCGAATCTGGAAAGCAGGCACGCCGAGTTGACACAGTTTTGGTCTGGCTATCTATCCAAGATTGGCCCACAGAACGCCTTGCCTTTTACTGAATTGATTAACGACACAAATGCCCGCACGGGAGCGACTTGCAGGAAACTACTTGATCAGGATTTGGTCAATCGGCTGAATCAGCTTGCTCGGTCTCTACGCGTTTCTCTTTTTGACCTCTTGATGTCGGCTTACATCGTTTGGTTCGGTCGCTTGACCGGATCGGTTCAGCCAATCATTGCGACTCCATTTAATGATCGTGGCAAGCCTGAACTGGAAGAAGTTGTTGGTTTCTTCGTCAATGTCCTCCCGGTCACCTGCACGATTAAAAATGACCTTGCATTCACGGATTTCGTCAAGCAAGTAAAAGACAATCTTCGTCAGGTCTATAAGTATCATGATCTGCCCGCGGAACAGATTGCAGGGCTCTTTCCGGGGGACCCACAATCCTTGTTCCGAACGACGTTCGATCTGCAGGAGAGAATGATATCGGCGAACCAGTTTGCAGATTTGTCGGTTCAACAAATCGACGTGGGCCAGGAACCACCGATTGCAGATCTGTCAATGACGATTCGTGTCATCCAAGACGACCTGCTACAGCTCTCGTGTGTCTACGTAGCCCAGCTCTTCGGCGAAGAGACCATTGCATTGTGGCTGGAGAGTTTTTCTGCTTTATTGAATGGCATTGTGCTTAACCCAGCTTGTCGAATCGCCAAGTTGCCGTCCCTTGCCGAAAAGGAAATCGAGAATCGCAGCCCATTCCAAAGGTCGTCCATGATCGTGGCCCGGTGCGGCCTACTTCATGACCCAATATCGGAAATCGCATCTGCCTCGCCCTTGTCCCCAGCATTAGTGACCGACCAAGAAGTGATCAGTTTTTGGGAATTGGACTCAAACACCAACCGTATGGCGAACTATTTGATTGGGCTTGGTGTCAAACCAGGTGAATTTGTCGCCATCGAGTCGACTCGTTCGGCATATAGCATTCACGCCATGATGGCCACCATCAAGGCGGGTGCTGCTTACCTCATGATCGACCTGGATCTGCCCCATGAACGTTGGCGAAAAATTCTAAGCGACTCGAAATGTCGGTATTTCATTTCAAAGACGCCTCATCCACTTGTCCAGTCTTTCGGTTGCATAGTAATAGACGGTACTCCCTGGGCAAACAGTCCCGCGACGATGCCGGAGAATTTGATCAATCACGACTTTCCGGTGGTATTGAACTTTACCTCAGGTTCCACCGGTGACCCAAAAGCATCAGTGCTTGCCCATGGAGGCGTGTTCAATTATCTGAACGAAATCCAGGCTCGGTACCGCTACAGCTCAGAAGATGCGGTTCTGATGTTTGCACCACTTACGTTTGATGCGTCTTTGGAGGAGGTTTTCGCGCCCCTCAATGCGGGTGCTTGTATTCACTTAAGCGATGACTACTCGATTCAATCAATCGCGAGTTTCGTCGAGATTTGCAACCGACGGAAGATCAGTGTCCTGACGCTTCCCACCGCCTACTGGCGGTTGCTGACTGAGTTTCTCGCGCAGGATCTCGACCGTCGATTGCTGCATGTTAGGCTCGTCAGTATCGGTGGTGAAAAGGCCTCCGTCGAAACCCTTAGGCTTTGGAAGTCCGTGGCCCCGGAAATCGAGCTTTGGAATGTGTACGGTCCGAGTGAATGCTCCATCGGATGTGTAGTTGACCGAATAGATGATCTGCCTGAATCCATCTCGTTCGTCCCGTTTATGGGAACGATTGGTAATACCAAGTTGTATGTGTTGGATTCGGAAATGTTACCCTCGCAGACGGCAGTCGCCGGCGAACTGTACGTCGGTGGTGACGGCTTGGGTTATGGATACAGCAACGATCTAGCGTTGACGGCCGAACTTTTCGTACCGAATCCGTTTTCCCTTGATGGTTCGCGATTGTTTCGCACTCGGGATGTTGGGAGATTCGACCATGCCGGAAACTTGCAGTTTCTCGGGCGAGCGGATAACCAAATCAAGGTGGATGGCATTCGCTTTACGCCGGAAGAAGTCGCAGCCGTTCTTGAGCGTCACGTCTCGGTTGAACAGGCTCATGTCGTTGTCCACGAATCCGGAGAATTTCGCAATCCTCTCGTGGGCTATGTGAAGCTCAGGAACGAAGTCTCAACAGAGTTGGAAACCATTCGATCGGATCTTCAAAGGTTTCTGCGTCAGTCTCTGCCCAAACATATGATTCCGGCATCGATAATTGTGTTGGAAGAATTTCCATTGACTGCAAACCAAAAGATTGATTTGTCGAATCTACCTCGGCCGCAGAACGAACGGAGATCCATAGAGCCACCAAAGTCGGATATCGAAAAATCACTTTGCCAGGTTTGGTGTGAACTGTTGAATATCGAGGAAATCGGCGTAGACGAGAGCTTCTTTGCGTTTGGTGGAACCTCGCTCCTAGCCGTTAGGATGAGCGCACGTATTGAACGGAAATTTTCGGTACGATTGGGGATTAGAGCACTGTTCGAGTATCCAGCGATTCGGGATTTGGCCAAATACATCGAGCTTTTGTCGGTAACTCCTGCCGCAGCCGACGTCACGAGCGATTCTTCCGAGCATCAATTATTGATATCGCCAATCGAGAAGTGCACCGAATCGCGGGCGCCTCTCTCCAGTGCTCAGCGGCGCCTTTGGTATTTGCATCAAATGCACCCCGAAAGTCATGCGTACAACGTCCCCGACTTGCTGGCCCTCCGAGGTGACTTGGAGGTTGAATGCCTCAAGCAATCAATCAGTTCGGTGATCGAACAGCACGAGTCGTTGCGAACGGTATTCCAAGTCATCGATGGTGAACCTGTCCAGTTAGTCTTGGATCAACGAGATGTTCACCTGGCCCAGTTCGATTTGTCTGAGAGCGCATCCGACGGGAAGTACTCGGTGCTTGCGATCGTGGACGATCAGCTGAAAAATGTCTTCGATCTTGGAATTGGACCGCTGTTGTCCTTTGCGCTGATTCGAGAGCGAGCGGATCGACACATTCTTATAAGTGTCTTTCACCATATCATCGTCGATGGCTGGTCGATCGAGATATTCCATAGAGACCTTTCTCGCAGGTACAATCAGCTTACCGAGGCTGGTTCGCTGTGTGCCGACAGCGAGGCGTTGGACGTAACCACCTCTGCCCCGTCCCAGCGTCGGCTGCAGTATCGCGATTTTGCTCAATGGCACAACAAGTTGCTGGCAAGTGGTCGACGCTGGCGACAAATCGATTTTTGGCGAAAGGAGTTGGCAGGCCAGATCCCTGTCCTCCAATTACCTACTGATTTCCCGCGTCCACCGGAACGCACCGATCGCGGCGGTAGTTACACATTCGTCGTTCCAATGGATTGTACCCGCAGGCTGGTTGAGTTTTGCAGGGTCAATAATACTTCTCCATTCATGGTTCTTCTGACCGCATATTTCGGGCTTTTGCATCGCTACACTCGACAAGAAGACCTGCTTGTTGCGATTCCAGCACATGGACGCGATCGCGAAGAGTTGGAGGATGTGATTGGTTTTTTTGTGAACACAATCGTGATTCGCGTCGGGACGACACCAGCGACGACATTTTCCCATCTACTGGAATACGTGACAAAAAAATGCCTGAATGCCTTTGATTGCCAAGACGTTTCGCTAGACGAAGTCATGCCCGAAGTCGATGTGCAGCGCGACTTGAGCTCCAACGTGGGATTCCAGACGGTATTCTCGTATCAAGATGCCGATGCGATGGAAAAGCCGCGATTCAACGGCTTGGAAGTCTCGTATCTCAATCCAGAACACCACAGTTCGAAGTTCGATTTGTCTTTAGCGACCTGGACGTTGGATGGCATCCTTAACGGAAGTTTCGAGTTCAGCGCCGATCTATTCACTTGCGAAACGGTGCGAAGAATCAAGTCGCACTTCCTCAACTTTCTGGGTGAGTGTCTTGCGAGTCCCGAGCAACCGCTTGGGGTGCATTCCGTTCTGGAGGCCGACGAATTCGAGTACGTCACGCAAAGTCAGAAAGGGAAGTTACGACATGCGGATGAGGCAATGCTGGTTCAGCACGTCTTCGAACGGCAAGTGGAACGGACCCCTGATCGCATTGCAGTCAAATGCGGTGATGTTTGCCTCACCTACGCCGAGCTGAACCAGTCGGCCAATACGATCGCAAACGAGTTGATAAATCGCGGCGCAATGCCGGAAGATCGAGTCGGTTTGATCGTGGACCGAAACATCTCGTATCTGATCAGCATGCTTGGAGTGCTCAAGTCGGGTGCTGCCTTTATCCCCATCGATCCCGAATATCCACCGCAACGAGTTCGGCAGATATTGGTTACAGGGAGTTCTCGCTTCGCAATCTATGAATCGAAAAATCGGTCGGTATTTGACACGGTCAATCGAGAGTCGATTGGCTTGGAGTTTGAATCGACGCTGAATTCGGCTGGTTCGATTAGCCGAAATCCGTCCGTTGAACTGACGCCCAAATCCCTTGCGTACATTATCTACACGTCGGGATCGACGGGAGTCCCCAAGGGAGCGATGATCGAGCATGAGGGTATGCTGAACCACCTTTACGCAAAGATCCAAGACTTACAGCTCGACGAGACCGATGTGATTGCACAGACTGCAGTCACGACATTCGATGTCTCGATTTGGCAATTCTTGGTTGCGTTGCTGGTAGGTGGAAAGACGGTTGTGATCCAAGACGAGGCTGCATGGGAACCTCGCGAATTATTCACCCAATTGTCTCGAGAGAAAGTGACCGTCTTCGAATCGGTTCCGTCTCACATGAAGATCCTGAACGATGAATTGGAGTCCGATCCGAGTAGACACGACCTTAGCCAGCTCTCGGTTTACATCAGTAACGCAGAGACGCTATTCCCGGACCAGTGTTACCGCTGGTTTCGATCTCTTCCCAATGTACCAATTGTCAATACCTACGGCGCAACCGAGTGTTCGGACGACACCAGTCATTTCCATATTGCCAGTGGTAGTCAGCTAGGGTATCCCTATGTTCCCATCCACGGGACGTTGCCGAATTTGACGACGTATCTATTGAACCCCGAACTTCAGCCCGTACCTATTGGCGTTCCTGGCGAAGTTTTTATCGGTGGGGTGGGAGTAGGCCGAGGCTATGCCAATGAACCCGCACGGACTGCAGAGGTATTCCTGCCTGACCCCTTTTCCGATAAGCCGGGCGCCAGATTTTACAAGACGGGTGACTTGGCACGATTTCGTAGCGATGGCCAACTCGAGTTCCTCGGGCGCGTCGACTTCCAGGTAAAGATTCGCGGCCAACGCGTAGAAATCGGCGAAGTCGAGGCAGCGATTTGCGGACATCCCAATATCGAGCAAGCCATCGTGCTCGCTCATCAAGACAAATGGTCCAATACGTATCTCGTGGCTTTCGCGATACCTGCTCGGCATCCCGCACCGAGCTCATTCGAATTGCGATCGCGATTAGAGCAAGTGCTGCCGTCGCATATGGTTCCGGCATTGATTGTATTCATGGACGAATTTCCGCTCAACAGTAATGGAAAAATAGATAGAGCGGCGTTACCAAAAGCGGAGATCGACATCCGTCGTCGCGACGAATACGTCCCTCCTAAATCGGAGACCGAAAAGAAACTTGCGGAGCTTTGGAGTGACCTGCTTGAATGCAACGCGGTCGGCAATTCAAACAGCTTTTTCGAGCTCGGTGGTCATTCCTTACTTGCCGCAAAGCTAATTCTAAGGATCGAATCGCAATTTGGTGTTCGATTGAAATTGAGGACGGTATTCGAAACACCTCGCCTGTCGGATTTTGCAAAAGTAGTGGATGATGCCCTGCGTGCTTCGGAAACCATTCATCAGAGCGATCTGAGAAAAATGCCGCCCCGGAACCGTACACAGCTCGCACCTTGCCAGATTCCGGAATGGTATGCCTATCAGTTGGATCCGGAAAGTCCGGTGTACAACATCTGCATTGCGGACCTCTTCTTCAAGGGCGAATTAGATCAAGACGCTTTCCTGGCCGCTTGGAGAAAAATCCTTGAGCGACATGATGTGTTTCATCTGAAAATTCAGTTTTCGGACGGCTTTCCTGTCCAGGTTCTCGATAAACGCATCACATTGGATGAAAAACGTGTTTTCATTGATCGAACCTTTTTGTCCGCCGATCAAGTTATGCCAGAGGCGAATCGGTTGGCTCGTGATATCGGAGTCTCACCGTTTGATTTCGAGAACGGTCCGCTATTTCGTCTGCATTTGGTCAGCTATCCGGAAAACACACACCAACTTATCTTCGCAATCCACCATATTATTTGGGATGAGACTTCTCTCATAAACCTCACCCATGAATTGAGCGAGTTCTACAACGCCTATGTAGATGATCGGCCTCCGCAAGTTCCCGAACTTGAACTTACCTATTTCGACTATGCACAATGGATGAGAGAGTCTATCGCGAGTGGTAAGTTCGATCATCACAAAGAGTATTGGCTGGATCTTTTCAGGATCAAGCCTCCACCCCTGGATCTTCCCGCCGATTTCGCACGCCCGAATTTGATGACCTTCAAGGGTAGCTCGATTCAAACGTGGTTACCCAGGAAAACAGCCCGGAATGTCCAGCACTTTATCCGCAGCAATGATGTGACTTTGTTCATGTTCAAGCTGGCAGTTCTTCAGTTCTACATTCATCGCATTACTAGGCAACACGATTTTGTTATCGGTTGCCCGATTGCAGGACGTCCGGACGAACGCCTGGAACCGCTGATGGGGCTATTCGCTACGCCTCTTCCACTCCGCTGTACGATCACACCAGAAATGACATTCCGGGATCTCCTGGAACAGGTATCGCGGCGGACGGTCGAAGCGTTTGAGCACTATCACTATCCATCAACGGACGTGATCGAGCAACTCCAGCTTGAAAAGGATTTGTCGCGTCCTAAATTGTTCTCCGTGATGTTCGGTGTTCAGAACAACAAAACCCAAACGTTAAGCAATCTGAAATTCAGAAACTTGGATCTCAGTTTTGAGGACGTCCTGGACACCGAAAACAATTCGTCCCGCTTCGACTTGACCTTTGTCGTTGACGAATATGGTAGCGACATTATGTTCAGCTGTGTCTACAACACGGACCTCTACCGCGAAGATTCCGTCTCCACCATGCTGAAGAACATAACTCACGCGATCGATCTATTGCTCGAGAATCCGGATATCCAACTTTGTCGCTCCCGTCTGCTGACAACCGAAGGCGAAAAGGAACAAATCGAAGCAGCAACCGGCCCCAATGTGCCGTTCGACCAATCGGCAACCATTCATCAATTGCTAGAACAACAAGCGTCGAAGACTCCCGACGAAATCGCCGTTCGATCCGGTGAGCAGGCTTACGATTATCGAACATTGAATGCGTCCGCCAACCAACTGGCCCACTATTTGGCCTCGCGAGGAATCGGCGATGGCGAGACCGTTGCGGTGATGCTGCCGCGGTCATTCGAGATGATTCTCACATTGACCGCAATTCTCAAATGTGGCGCTTGTTTCGTTCCTATCGGAACGGACTGTCCGACCAAGCGCGCGGATACAATCTTGAGAAATAGCGGGACAAGATTCGTTTTGACGACCAATGAGTATCAAAATCGGTTCAACGGCTACTTCAATAAAGTCATCAACATTGATCTCATTCTCGACAGCCTGTACGGATATTCGGACGAAAACCCACCACCTTCAGCTTCCGGAAACCTGGCGTACATACTTCACACCTCGGGCACGACCGGCACTCCGAAAGGCATTCGTATTCAACATCGAGGTGTCGTGAATATGATCGCTGCGTTACAGAGGCAGTATGCGCTAACGAACGAGGACCGAGTTCTGTTCCACACACCCTACACTTTCGATGTCTTCATTCAAGAAGTGTTTTGGCCCTTGTCCACCGGTGCCGTAGTCGTGATTGCTCCAGAAAACGCTCCTCGAACGGCCTCTTGGTTGGGGCAAATCATCGATGCTGAATCCGTCACGCTACTCGAAGTCGTTCCCTTGATTCTGGACTCATTGATTGATGCACGAATTAGAGGGAGCGTTTCAGAGCTGAAGTCGCTCCGTCAAGTCATTTCAGGCGGAGCCAGTCTGACGAGCAAACTCAGTCAGACATTCCGTTCAACGTTCGCGTGCAAGCTTGCGAACCACTACGGCCCTACCGAAGTGACCGTCGACGCAAGTTGGTTTAACTGCGAAGATTTTTATGTCGGCGCCACTGTGCCAATCGGCTATCCGATCGCCAATTCTAGGATGCTGATTTTGGATGACTCCCTCAACGTTTTGCCGCCTGGTATTGTTGGCGAGATCTATGTTGACTCTCCCGGGCTAGCATGTGGATATATACACGACGACGCCCTAACCGCCCAGAAATTTATTGAAGCCTCGATCGATGGACAAACGTGTCGACTTTACAAGACATCAGATCTGGGAAAGTATGGCCCAGGAAACGCCGTCTATTTCTGCGGCCGCAAAGATCGACAAATCAAGATCAGAGGAAACCGTGTAGAGCTGGATGAAATTATCTGGGAACTTTCTACACACCCTCAAATCGCGCGCGCAGCAGTGCGCTATGAGGAGCGTGGCGATGCAGATGGCCGCCTAATCGCGTTTGTTGAGCAAACCGCAGACAACAATCAATTCGTTGTTGGATCTCAATTACTATACTCATTCACGCTTGAACAACGACCTGAACTTCTGCCGTTCGTAGAGGAATTTTTATCGCTCAATGCGATTCTCGGAGAGGGACAAAAGCCCGAGCAACATGCATGGATTGCGGAAGTGTTGACACGGTTCTCCGAATTTCAGATTGTTCTAACCGACAAGCACGATTCGGTGATCGCGGTCGGTATCGCGATTCCACAAACGCTGGCGGACAATGTTCTTCACCAAATCCCAGTGGATGCCGAACCCTCGGCGAACGCAGTTGAAAACCAGGCTTTCTGTACGCTTGCCTCGCTGTTGCTGATATCAGAAGCAAACAGGGATATTCGTGACGTGTTACGCACCGAAACGATGACTTTGGCGAAAAATCTAGATCTGCAAAACGTGGTGTTTGGCGAGCCAGGACACTGGTCGGCAGATTGCTCGTGGATCCAGGACTCGGAAAGAGTATCGCTCGATGATTACCCGGCATTGCAGCGGTGTCGATTGACTCGAAATGGAATCAAGCAGTTTTTAAGGACTTGTTTACCAGACTTCATGATTCCCGAGATTGTGCATTTTGTTACTGAGATTCCGCTGACCGACGCCGGCAAGGTCGATGTCAAGCGACTACCCCACTTTGATACGGTACAATCGAAGAGCATTTGTGCAGCGAACACCGAGATTCAACGCGAACTAATGGCGATCTGGTCTTCGCTTCTGCAAACGGAAGTCAAAAGCGTTAACAGTGACTTTTTTGAGCTCGGCGGCCAATCGTTGAAGGCGGTCGAGTTGATCGCGAAAGTGAATGGTCATTATTCATCGGAAGTTGAGCTTCGACAATTCTACTGTCAACCTACTGTCTTGTATCTCGAAAGTCTGATTGCCGAATCTCGAACTAGGCTGTGAATTGAGAGATGGATTGTTACCCAGATCTGAGCGTCATCATTTGACCGCTCTCAGGCAATTGGAGTCGATAAAGCAAAATGAATATTCTTGGAATCAATGCAGCGTATCATGAATCGGCGGCTTGTCTTCTTGTTGATGGACAGGTCGTGATGGCCGTCGAAGAGGAACGCATTAATCGAATCAAGCACGGAAAGCTCGCATTACCCAAATTGGCGAAACTTCTTCCGTGGGCCTCAGTCAAGCTTTGCCTTGAACAGGGCGGTCTGATGATTCAGGATATCGACTACGTCGGATTTTCATTCGATCCCAAACTCTTGCAAGACGGAGTGACAACTTGGAAAGACTCCGGGCGTAACTTGATCTCGTGGCCGTTGGAGAGCACAAGTTACCAGACTCGTGAAGGCGGCCTTATCTTTCTTGATGGAATACTGTCAGCCGAAACACAATTGAAGGACGCGGGGTTTCAAGGCAAGTTTCTTTTTTTGCCACATCATGATTGCCATGCGGCCAGTGCATTCCTGGTCTCGCCGTTTCATAGCGCGGCCGTGCTTGTAGTCGACGGGATTGGCGAATGGGCTAGCACGACGATGTACCTTGGAGAAGGAAACCGGCTGCGAAAAGTCGATGAGTTTTTGTTTCCGAATTCCTTGGGGTTTTTATGGGAGAAGCTCTCCTTGTTTCTCGGCTTCGATCGATACGACGCGTCCAAGGTGATGGGGTTGGCCGCCTACGGTATGGCGGAACACACGAGGGATTCGTTTGCTAAACTCATTCGTAACGTCGATCGCTTCGAGGTCGACCTTTCGTTGCTTCGTCACGAGTCGACCGATTTCACTCCGCTTGAAGAACTCTGTTCCCTTAAAAGACGCACTTCGCCACTCGACTTTGATTCGCCAAACTGGTCCGCGTACGTGGATATCGCGGCGGGCTTGCAGCAAGTTACTGAAGAAGTGCTAACCGCAATTTTGCGCAGACCGGAATTTGCTAGGAGCGATCATCTCTGCCTGGCTGGGGGCGTCGCGTTGAATTGTGCGGCCAACGGAACCATCGTTGACCTGGGCATGTTCAAGGATATTTTCGTTCAACCAGCTGCGCACGACGCTGGCACGGCCATGGGAGCGGCATTTCTGATTTGGAATAACATCCTCGGTAACGGCAGAAGCTATGTCTTTGATCATGCTTTCCTGGGGCCCGAGTTTTCCGACGAAGCGATCGAGTCGGTATTGAAACGCACCAAACTGAAGTATGAGAAGTTGGACATAGCTAAAGTCGCGGCACGCCTGATTGCGGATGGAAAAATCGTCGGTTGGTTTCAGGGTCGAATGGAATGGGGACCAAGGGCACTTGGTAATCGGAGTCTTCTGGCTCATCCCGGACTCGCCGACATTCGCGAACTGATGAATGTCAAGGTCAAGCATCGAGAACGGTTTCGACCGTTTTGTCCAAGTATCATCGCAGAAAAAGCGGCAGATTGGTTGTACTTGGAGCCCAGGATGGACGTCAACAAGTACATGTTAAGGACGGCCAAGATTCGGCCCGAAAAAGCAAGCATGGTGCCAGCCGTCATCCATGAAGATCAGACGGTTCGCCCACAGCTCATTCGAGAAAAGGACAACCCGTTGTTCCATCGACTTATCTCTGAGTTCGAGTCGATCACTGGATTGCCATTGCTGCTCAATACTTCTTTTAACGACTCGGAGCCTATCGTTTGTTCCCCGCAAGACGCAATTAATACGTTCATGAAGACAGATATTGATAATCTAGCATTGGGAAATTACCTCGTCTCGCGCAGCTTGTGAATTTCCGCACAGCTCCGAGCCACCAAATTGTGCACTTTTGCGTGCGAGAACTCGGCCGCGGGGTGTTTTACACGACGAACTTGATGCTTTGTACCGCGCGGTACAAAAACGTCGCCACACCGAGCCCGGCGCGATATCGCGCTGTACAAAAATGTCGCCACACGGAAACAGCGTGATATGCGGGCTCGTTTGCGGCTAGATGGGCGTTTGGCATCGCACTCCGGAGGCCCATCGACGTTAAATTCAAGATCGGCGCAGCAGCGAACTCAGGTTTCGCCATCGGTTTTAGCCTCAGTAGATCAAGCCGCGGCTCGGTATGACTTCAGGTACCCACCAAGTTCGGTGTGGCAGATGAGCTTTTTCTTTGTTAGATCGAGTCTAGGTGGATCGTCACTTTCTCGCACTGGCGGCAGGTGATCCCGACCTGTATGTCCGCGTCGTTTGTTGTACCAGTCGGCCCCGATTTTCAGGATGTGATCCAAGTGCTTCTCGTTGACGGCGCAAAAGCCGTTCAACACCTCGTGCTTGAGGGTCTGAATGACACGTTCGACGAACGCTTGAAGGTTAGGCGATTTGATCGGCGTTTTCTTGATTGTGCGGCCATCGCCTGTGAACACGTCGTCGAACGCCTGAACGTATTTGGTGTCCTGGTCACGCTGCAGTATAGTGCAGGTCAGGTACTCGTCCTGAAGGAACATGTCGAAGTTGCGAGCTTGCTGCGCCGTCCAATCGCCCGACGGATTGGCAGTGCAGGGCGAAACCCAGATGCGGCTAGTACCTAAGTGAATGAAGACCAGGAAGGGCTTTTGCGGATTAAGGTGATCGTGGCGGTCGAGTTCGAGTCCTGTTCGGGGAGGGCAAGCGTAGACGGTTTCCTCGCGCAGACGTCAAAAGTCGTAGACTCCAAACTTACAGATCCTCGCAATTTAGCATCCGCCATTGGTATGAGAAGCAAGATTTGTATCATCCCATTAGTAGTCGTGTTTCGCGAACCGCGATATACTGGAGAGCGTACAATCACCCCGGATTTTGGTATTGAATTAGGAGGTAGACTTGGCAAGAACCATGCCCTTTCTAAAAACCTTCTTGAGAGCTCACTATGCCAAGACTTCGTTCTGAAGAAACCGCCCAACGGTG
>JBEICB010000322.1:0-4430 GCA_040373655.1 Pirellula sp.
AGAAACACTAACCGCACTACCAGCGACATCCAAAGTGAACGCGATCGAATCATCACTCGAACGCTTGATCAATATATCGCCAGTACCTTTGGCAATCGTTTCATTAAACGTAGCAACAAGGTTCGTGCCAATTGCAACCCCTGTCGCTCCATCGACCGGTGAGAGTGCAGTGATCGTTGGTGGAGCTACATCAGGTGATACCGGCGAGAAATCAACCCCACGGAAAACATAATTCGCTCCGGCTAGTGCCACTGTAGTTGCAGAGGTCGGTGTTGTTCCCGAATCGACAATGCTGAGCAGTCGATTATTCGATGCTTCCGTTGCAGAAGTCGCGTACAAGGTCGCAACGCCGTTTGCATAACTTCCAGTCAACCCTCTCAAACCGGCATAACCTGCCGCCGCTGTTGCGCTAAGAGCATTCGACGCATTCACCAACAGAGCCCAACTTTGTGTCCATGCACCCGCGTTCAAAGTCCACTTCTGAAGTCCGCCACCAGCGGCAGTGCGATCATCCGCGATGTATGCCAAGTCCACCGCGCCATTGCTGTCCGTATCGAATAGCACAAACCCATACGGACTCGATCCCGTACCGGTACTTATCAAATTGGTGGCAGTCTGCGAGGAACTCGTAGGTAACCCCGACCCAATCGCAACAATTCCGGCCGGTCCCGACCCAGTCGAAACGTAAAGCTGATTGTTGTAGATCTCAAGACTACGCGTGTTCGTCGCCGTTGTATTCAGTTGTGTGAAACTAGTCCCGTTAAAATACCAAACACCCCCCGTGTTCGGCGCACCTGACGATGTCCCCGATGCGTAAAAAGTATTGCTGCCAGTTGCGATCATGCTCCGGAAGTTGTTTCCAGAGAACGGCGATATCGGATTGCCTGCAACGCCGCCCGTTGGAAATAACGTCCTCGATGCAATGGATGTATCGACCGCAACAATCGTTCCGACTTTACTGTTCTGACTAGCTACGGATGCTGTTCCTGTAGCTGAGTTGTAACCCGGCACAGCTAACAACCCATTGTAAGAATTCAGGTAACCGTTCGATGTCGCTGATCCTGAATCTGTCACTAAGTTCGTACCCGTAAAATCAAGCGTTTGAACCGGAGATCCCCCAGTGACTAAGTACTCTTGCACTGCAACCGGGAAAGCTGCGCTGCCAATCGTGTTTCCATTTCCAATTCGCTCGACTAACAAGTTGCCAGCAACAAATGCAGCGAATACTTCTCGTGACTCCAAAGCCTCTAACAACATCCTTCGCTTGGACAACATCGACCGACTTCTTCGTGATCGAACCGCTTTGACAGATTTATCGAGACCCAACCATCGCTTCATCGACATCGTTCTGCTCCTTAAGCAAAGCTTGCATTTTTCCAAACAACCGGTGCCATTGTTGCATCCGGAAATACCTGTCTGTTGAGCTGGCGCTCAAAAGTGGACCCATCCTCTCACTGGTATAACAAGATTTCTAATGCTAAGTGTCAATTAGACGGCCTAAACCGATGAAGAATGGATGAATCTTAGCCAGTGCCCCAATCGCCACTGCGACAAGACGCCACATCTTTCGGCGACCAGGCTCAAGGTCACCGACCAAGTGCACAGGAACTATCGAACTACAGTCCAAGATTCACGCCGATTTTCCGAATCCCATTAGGCCGACCGATCGAGGTCGGAAGACCATAGCCACGACCGCTTTCACTGCCACCCACCCATCCCAGTTCCCCTGAGATTCCCAGCTTATCAGCGGAAACTCACGAAACCTTTAGGATTAGCTGGGGTTTGCAAGAGGGCTCGGAAGGGCAGAGAAACCATGGCAAAACAGTTATTTGCTATCAAAACCGCACCTTTTTCGTTCGAACTGGCCAATCCTTGCGCCATATCCGAGCTAAGACCTGGGAAATTGTTGACCTTGAACTACAGTCAGTTGCCTAATCCAATCCGGTGGTCCTGCAAAATGCTTTTCAGCAAACGAAATCGTATGCATCGAGCAACTTCTAAGTCGTCCGCTCCGCTTTTCAAGCGGTTTTGCTGGGCACTGTCCCTTTCCCTTACCTTCTCAGGCTCCGTCCTCGCCGATGGAAATCCCGACATCGTTGGCGTTCTAGCCACGCTTACGGATCCCAACGTCGCCGCGGATCTGGGATTGAGCGATGAGCAACTTGAAAAACTCAAAGGGTTGGTCAAACAACACGAAGCCAAAGCGATCGAATTTGCCGCCGAACTTCGTACGATCGAAGATCCCGCACAAAGGAAAGAGCGTAGTCGCGCTATCCTTCGCACGGTTGAGAACGCCGGAATGGAAATGCTCAACGCCCAACAAAAAATCAGAGCAGAACAGCTCCGACTTCAAGGGCTTGGTCTAGCGGCCGCCGCAGAACCTGAAATTGCGACCGCTTTGTCGATCACCGAAGAGCAGGCAGCCAAGATCCAGACAACCCTCGAAGGCAAACGAGGTCTGATGCGTGAATTGGGTCCCGAACGCGGTCCCGTTGAACTCGCAAAACAACTCGACGCCATCCTCGATGATACCCAACGCTCGAAATGGGCGGAAATGGTCGGACCCGCGGCAGGTAAAAGCGGTACAACTCCATCCACGGCCCCCAACGCCAATCCTGACGGCTCGAGTCCGAACGCCCAATCCTCAGATGACATGCCCCAAGCGGACCGTGCAGCGACTCCGATGCCAGAGGGCAAACCAGGGGAATACGGTTTGCGGCTTAACTTTGTCGCCGGTACGCCTTGGTCCGATGTCTTGAAATGGCTAGCGAAAGAAGCTGAACTTAGCCTTCAAACCGACTACTTCCCACCCGGAACATTTACCTATCGCGACCCGTTCCGCGTCTACAGCGTTCCAGAAGCGATGGACATCATGAATAGTGTGCTACTGAACAAAGGATATACCTTGGTTCGTAAGCAACGAGTCTTGATGGTTGTCGATCTCGGTTCAGGAGATCCAGAAGTTGTTCGCGGTTTGATCCGTGAACTTTCGGAACTGGTCAGTCCTAAAGAACTCGATTCACGCGGTGAATATGAAATTTGCAAATCGGTATTCAACCTCAGCCGGATGAGTGTTGAAGAAGCAGAAAAAGAAGTCAAACCGCTGCTTGGTCCTCAAGGATCCATCGTTTCTTTGCCCGCTTCTAACCAACTTCTTGTCACAGAGACCGGTGGGAAACTACGGATCATCCGCGAGACGATCGAACGCTCCGAAATGCCGGATGCTGGCAGAACTTCGAAGATCGTATCGATCACTTTGAAGAACATGAGCTCCGAAGAGTTGCTCGCAATCGCTAGACCTCTGGTTGGACTCAAGGAAGGCATCAATGTATCGGACGACTTGAGCATTTCGACCGACTCGTTCGGAACCACACTCTACGCAACCGGCTCACCGGATAAGTTGCAGAAACTTCGAGACATCGTCACCCAAGTCGACGTCGAGCAATCAGATGCCAAGTCTTCAACGATGACGGCAGAACAAGTCGCGGTTAAGAGCCATAACATCCGCGGGTCGGATCCGCAGACCACCATGGATGTCTTGCAAACACAATTCGCAGGACAGACCAACATCAATCTGGCACTCGATCCAAAATCGAGCAACATCATCGCTCGCGCGACCCCGAGCGACCACAAGATTATCGATGAGATTATCGAAACTCTCGCCGGACAAACCAGCGACTTCGAAGTGATCGAGCTCGATAAAATGGACACCCAAGCGGCAATTTTGACGCTCGAGAAGTTCTTCGGCAAGTCGAGTTCTAAAGACAAAGACAGCGCAGCGAAAGGACCTATTTTCTACGGTGATACCATCTCTCGGCGAATCATGGTTCAAGGCTCGCCTCAAGAAGTAGAACAAGTTCGCGAGTTGCTTCGGAAAGTCGAAACCACCGGGCCGACTCTTGAAGGACTCTCAAAGAAAGCTCGCTTCCTTCCCTACTCAGGCAAGTCCGCAGACAAGTTCCTAAATCAGATTGATACACTCTGGGATGCGACCAAGCAAAAGGGACGTATTCGCAGAATTGAATCCAAGGGAGCCAGTGTTGCACCTTCGGGCGGTACCACAAGCCCGGTAAACGAATCCGACAAGCCAGCGGAAACCCAAAAACCGGAAACCCAAAAACCGGAAACCCAAAAACCGGAAACCCAAAAACATAGTCCAGATCCAAAAGGACCTAGCGACAAAGCAGCATCCTTCGAACCTGCCAAGCTTCCATTTGCGGACCCCAACGACACAGTCGCAAATCAAGGGGCTACGAGGGGCGTGCGATTGACCAAGTGGTCTCAAGACCCATCCGATGGAAGTGAGCGAAGTCCATCCGATTTACAAAAGAGTTCGACAACAAACCCAGATGGATCCCCGATTGAAGGACAAGACGACTCTGGTCAGGAAAACCAAGGGGATGCGAATGAGCTGAGGGTCTTCAAAGGCC
>JBEICB010000354.1:0-3512 GCA_040373655.1 Pirellula sp.
GATCAGACTTCATGCTGATCGAAATGTGATTGACCTAGAGGAACGCTTAGGAAATGTGGTGATCAAGGGTAAGTATCGCACCGGGATCGTGCTTCTTCCCAGTGGTAGGCGTATCGTTTTGCGTACCAAGTTGCCAGGGATCGTCCTTCTCGACTGGCTGGTTTATCTGGGAGAATTCCCCGACTTTCAGCATTGGAGTCAAATTGGCAATGTGGCCGCCGACGACGATTGGCAAAAGGTCTTGCTCAAGCTGTTTCTGCTGGAACTGGATGTTGTGACACGATGGCACTTGCGAAAAGACTTTGTGAAACTGCACATCGAATCCTCACAAGTCAGAGGCAGAGTTTTGGCTGGCGCACTTGCCACGAAAATCTGGCGGTTGCCCAAAATACCTCAGGTGATTCGAGGTCGTAGTTTTGAAACTCCAGCAAACCGCATGCTTGCTCTCGCGCTCAAGCAAGTCATGTTATTCCAGAAGCACTTGGACGATACTTCGCGAAAGCTGCTTTTCCGCCTTCGAAGTGATTGGTTCGAAATCACGGTCGATGACGTTGATCGCCACCAAATAGTGGCCGATGGACTGACTTCTGCACCGTCTGGGTATGGCAATGCTCTGCAACTTGCGCGGCTGATATTGTTTGGCGCTTCCATAGACTCGAAAAGCGGGTGGGGCGGACAGTCGTTTACACTTTCCCTTGCTGGAGTTTGGGAGCGTGGACTTCGGCGGATGTGCAGAGAACTGGCCCCTACCACTGGTTGGCGTTGCCTGCCACACGATCAACGATCCCGTTTATGGGATGACGCCCATGGCGAAGAAGATCCAAATCGTATGATGATCGCTGACATTCTGCTTCAACGGGATGGTCAGTGTTGGGTTCTCGATGCCAAATACAAACGCGATTTCGGCAACGAGTCCCGAAACGATCGATTCCAAATGTGTGCTTATGCGATGGGGTTTCGTGCCAACCGAGCCACTTTGGTCTATCCAAGCCAAGAATCCAGCAACGCAGATCAACGCGACCTTCTGTCTGTCAACATCGGCGGAACGCAGTTGCGTGTCGATTCACTTGCTTTGCCGATGGTATCTGGTCCACAAAAGTGTTTCGACTTGCTCAAAGCCGTGATGCAGTTGACCAAAAAATGTTGGGTTTGAAAACGTGTTTTTCCATGATTTCTTGTAGCGCCGGAGGGCTTCAGTGACTCCGTGTTCAACGTGATCAGTGCGTTCCTCGCCGACAACAACCAGCGATTCGTCGCTGAAGTTGAAGCGATCGAACTGTAAACGCGTGTTGGACTACGGCCTAATCACTGTACAATTGAAACTCAACACCCGCGGATCGCATTTCCGGCTCGCGGGTGTTTTGTACTTTAGAATCGGTCTCCAACAACGTTATGGATGAAATGAAGGCTGAAGATATTCTTGCGTTCAACAATTCCAGCGTCTTCCTTAAGGAGTTCACTTTTCGGAATACGCGGTTTACGCCGAGTGGCTCTACGGAAGTTGAGTTCTGCGATGGCGCGATTTGGCTCGCTGACCTCCTTGTACTATTTCAGGTCAAGTCACGTAACATAGACACGAAGGCGCACAGCGAGGACACCGAGAGAAACTGGTTTGAAAAAAAAATCTCCAAGCAAGCTGTCAATCAGATGGTTGACACGATTTCGTACCTTGACCAGCAACATTGCCTTCCGTTTTTCAACGAGAGAGGTCAACGTATCGATCTTTCTCAAGCAAAAACGCTCTCTCCCATCAAAATTGCCATACATGACAACGAAATCCTTCCCGAAGACATTCGACACCGTAAGGGGCGATTGAGTAAGCGAATTGGATTTGTTCATTTTCTAAGCCTACGCGACTACAGGAACATCTGCTTGACGTTTCACACGCCTATGGAGATCGCGGACTACTTTCGATTTCGGCAACAAATGTGCGAGGAAGTGACAAACATCAATGACGTTTCTGAAATGGCTGTTGTGGGGAAGTACATCTCAGATACAGACCAAGATAAGTCAATTGATGACGAACACGAGTTGTACGTCGTTAGGATGATCGACGACCGAGATGATTTCAATATCAACCAATTGCTGGACCGTTTTCTTGCTAACATGCAGGAAAACAAGAACGACACTCAGTACCACGCCATATTGACCGAGTTGGCCCTGCTAAGGCGAGGCGAATTAAAAGAGTTCCGTCGGCGATTTGAATGGATGTTGGAACAATCAAGTAAGCCGGGATTATATGACCCATGCAAGCTGCGGCCGCTTGCCCAGAACTGTTCCTTTGTTTTCATTCCACTTCCAGATTCGCAAGTGGGCCTCTCGGATAAGTTTCTAGAAAAGTACACGTACGCTTGCAAGCACTTATTTCAGACTCAGAGATGCCTCGGAATGGTTGCGTTGCAGCACAATTCACCTGACACATCGTACGTTAAGTGGCTACACCTCGATTTTGAATGGGAATTTAATGCTGATGTCGAAAAGCTTATAGACGACCTAGAGTTTCGCAATTGTCGACTAGAGGCTCTCGCGAAATACAAGTTGGCATAGTTCATTTGTGAAGATGTCGACACGTCTCCCTCAACCAACAGTGTTTTTAAGAAAGCAAAAAGACGATCTCTGCTATCGCTCGATACAACGAGCACTAAGAGCTTATCAATTTGTTCCAATCCTGTAGTTGCTTGCGCCAGTCTGACTCGAGCGTTATTGGTTGAAGACTACGAAGACACAAAGCGCCTCGACCACCGACGATGCGAATCAAAAAGAGAAGTCGCTCTTGCAGGTCCGGAGCCAGTAACCTTAAGTTCATTATTTACGTTACCCTGGCACGAGTGACGTGGCCAAGTGTGGCGATCTCTGCATAGTCGTGGACATGGCCCTGGCGGATAAGATTGTCGTAGTAGATCGCGAGGGCCATGTAGCGAGTGATGCGAGGCAAGCGGCCCTTGGGACGTTCGGGAACTGTCGGCGGTGGGCCTTCCACTAGGCCGATATGCTTGCCAACGCGCTGCTTGTGAAAAGTAGCTCCCACTTGACTTTCGTCGCTCATGCTCGGGCCTCCTCAAGATCTTTGGTTGCATGCTCGGCTCGCTTCTTGATGCCGATCGGGTTGAAGGTGATGGTTGAGACTGCTTTTTGGATCAGTTCGCGGGCACATTTCAGTTAAATCCACCGATCCCCATCCGAATATTAGATGGAGTTTTCGAACCACGGAACGTAGTGGGTGGGTCGTGAAGGATGGGCAATTCGGCTCGCCTTAGCGTTCACTCCCCGGTCGGCTTTTCGCAACTCTTTCTCGGGGTGCGAGAGCAACCGGGTTGTTAAGTAACAACGCTTGTTAACCAGAGAGTCAGAGAGTTCGAAAGGGTTGCTTCCGGGGTTCGAGCCCAACCTCCATGGTTGCTTCCGGACCCCGAGAGCAACCGGTTCGGAACTAAAACGCGCGCCGCGACGCCCGAATCGTCGCAAACCCTTGGAAATCCAGGGGTTTAATGCAGAAAGCCGAGAGCGTTCAC
>JBEICB010000068.1:0-22443 GCA_040373655.1 Pirellula sp.
CCACCGCTCGCCAGACGGTGGAGATCGCTAAAGGCAACCTCAATCTTGTTTATGGCGCGCGACGGTCAAACACAGAATATGTCTCACGCAAAGAAGTAAAGACGCGGAGAGCCGGTGGCTCTCAGAGAGTTGAGGGGAGAAAGTGGAAAGTAGAGAACGCGGGAGAAGTTTCAAAGAAATCGCGTTCTGGTTTTATCTGTTTTGTTTGTTTTCCCTTGGCGTCCCTTGGCGTCTTGAGCGGAGCGGGCGTGAGGATTTTTTGCTCGGTTGGCTGGATACGGGTGGTTACAGCTGGATCACGGGTGAGGGGTTCTAGGTTTTCGTGTATCTTATGTTAATTCTCGTCCGGATGGTCTTCTGGATTCGCTTCACGTTCGCTGTCGTTACAGGTTTGGTATGTGGTTCCTATCCGCTTGCTCTTTGCGTTTCGCTATCGTCTTCATTGGGTTTGCCAGTTATATCGGTATCGCCTCGTTTCAACCTTTCGCTGTATTTCAACTTGCCTCTGTCTGCGGTCAAGAGGCCGGTTCCGTTGACGCATCTGATTCGTCGATTCGCGTCGATGATCAATCGGGTTTTGACCCGTCGCTTCCGGGGTCACTTCGTTGGGTTCCTCAAGATGCCGATTTTTTCTGGGGGGCTTTTGGAATTGCAAATCAGCGATCTCGTTTTTTAGAGAGTGATTTCGTCCGCCGTATCACCAGTACTAAGGTGTGGGAATCAGCTTCGGAGTTGTTTCTTAAAGAGTGGAAGGACCGTAAGAGTGACTTGGCGCGTGCCAAGGCCATCCTTGATAATCCTAGCGCGAGGGACGTTCGTAAGTTCTTATATGATCTCGCTTCGGAGGAATTGTTTTTTTATGTCGATGGGAACTTTTCGAAGTCGCTGAAACTGTGGACTGAGTTACGGCCGGAAATCGAACAAGTCTTTGATGTTCAAGTTTCCACGGAACTGCGAGCGGATCTCATTGCGAAATGGATCGATCAGCGATTGCCTGCTTTGCAGCTACCTAACGTGGTCTTGGGAGCGAAGTTCTCTGATCGCAACGCAGCCCTTTCCAAGATCGACGAAGTGGAGGGGCTTATCCGCCTGGGGGTGGCTGCGCTTCCCGATCTGCGACCTTTTTTTCAGTCGCTTCGACGGGTCGAGGATCAACGCGGAAATCGTCTGGTATGGACACTGCAACGAGAGGGGATTCCTTGGGATATGATTCCGGAGACGGATCTTTTGGATAACGAGTCGCTGCAGGATCTTCGGCGGAACTTGGAAGGTAAATCTATCCAATGGACAATTGGGATTGTGGATGAATACTTTTGTATTTCTATCGGTGGCGATGCCGCTTGGATGGATCACGTTGGCAACGCGGTGTCGCTCTCTTCTCACCCCGAAATCGAGTTGCTTGTTCGAGAAGCTTCCTCGTTCCGCGATGGGGCGGCTAATCCTTCGAAGTTCACTTCGTTGTATTTCACTTCGGATGGTTGTGTTGCTGGTTTGCAGTCGCTGCTGCTCGACGGCTTCCTTCGAAGAGCCGCGCGAGAGTTTGTTCTGGGGGAATTGTCGAGTTATGGCAAGGAGTCCGATACGTTTGAATGGTTGACGAGTGTGATGGATGATGCTGCTTGGGTTGACGAATCAATCGCCGCTGTAGTGCCGAGATTTCGCGGGATTGCTCAATGCGGTTGGATTGATGAGGGGGGCTTTGAAGCTTTTCGAATTGATCGAAATCCACCCTATGTGATGGACGGCGGTGCTCGATTACAGGGAAGTGAAGGGATCACAAAAGAGCCACTGTTAGTTTTAAATTTGAGATTAGCGCAACGGCCGGAATTTTTTGCTGTGTCGAAGGAAATTGTTCGTCGTTTGCGGAATCGACTGCGGGAGGCGACGCTGCTGGATGATTCTGGATGGAATTTGCAGCCTGTAAGCCAACTGCATCAGCAAATCGAGGCGGCTTGGCCATCCGTTGAGTTGCTTACGGAGGTTTGGGAAAAGCAACTTTTGCCTGGATGGAACGGGGAGCATTTGTTTGTGATGGATTTAGGGGATGCCGATGCGAGACGTTGGTTACCGAGCACCATCAGAACTGATTCGTTTCTTCCTGTCCCTGAGTTCGCTTGGGGCAGCGGATTGCGCGCGCCAGATATTTGGAGTGCTGGAGCTATTCAAGTAATCAATTGGATCGCCGGTATGTTTCCTGATTGGAAGCTGGAGGAAATAGCGTTAGGTACGGACGGTGGATTTGAAAGCAGTGGCTGGGACGCTTGGGGAATGCCGATCGATACTCCGATTGGAAAGGGGATTGTCGCGAGGAATCTTCGATGGGCTTGGATTGGTTTTTCGAACGAGTTGTTCCAACGGTTTGCGAAGTTCGATTCAAAGGCACTATTGCAACAAGAGGTGGACGACGATGGTTCGGTAAGTGGATGGCATCCGAACCCAGGAGCTTCATTAGTGACACTTGCGCATATTGATCTAGGAGGTTGGGGGCGGCTTGTGGGTGTTTGGTTGGATCTTTTTGTGCAGCAAGTTCCAGCGGGTGAATCGGGGGTGTTGCAGATTCCACCGACGAAGACAGGAAGGAAGCTTGAGTGGACACGAGAAGACGTAAAGGCATTTGCAGAGGAGTTGGGGATGTTGGGAGCGTTGACGAGTTGGTCGTGGGTGGGTGAAGGTGAGCGAACGTATTCTCGTTCATTTTACAAAAATGCGTCGAAGTGAAATGGAGAGTGAGGAAGGTTGGCAAGATTGTCGCTGATCGCTCCTGCGATCAGTCGATGAGTTCATTAGCGCACTGGGATCGTTCGTAGAAGGTGTGAACTAAGTCAGGATTCAAATGGATTTTATGACTTGTGGTGGGCTAGGGGGGTATATTGTCGCTGATCGCTCCCGCGATCAGTCGAAGAGTTCATCAGCGCACCGGGATCGTTCGTAGAAGGTGTGATCGCAGTCAGGCTTCAACGGGTTTTATGATTTGTTGTGGGCTAGGAGGGTTTTGGCCATGCTCAGACGGATCGACGGAGCGATCCGCGACAATGTCACGGGGAGTATGATTTGTGGTGGGCTAGGTGGGTATATTGTCGCTGATCGCTCCTGCGATCAGTCGAAGAGTTCATCAACGCACTGGGATCGTTCGTAGAAGGTGTGATCGCAGTCAGGTTCAACGGGGTTTTATGACTTGTGGCGGGCTAGGGGGGTTTTGGCCATGCTCAGACGGATCGACGGAGCGGATCCGCGACAATCGATCCGCGACAGTGTTTGGCTCCGTGGTGGTGTTCCTTCTCGATTTGTAAGGGGAAGAGTATACTAGGCAGTTTGATATAAGGGTTGCGACGCTTTTGGGGACGATGCAGTTCAACTTATGACAGCAAGATTTTGTATTGGTGTTGATCTAGGGACGACGAACAGTGTCTTGGCCTTCGCTCCTCTCGATGAAGAGGAAGCGATGATTGGAGTCCTGCCCATTCCCCAAATTATGGAACCCGGGTCTGTTGAAAACCGCCTGTCTTTGGCTTCCTTTCTGTATTTGCCCCCTCTTCCTGATGAGGCTTTCGAAGTTCCTGGCTTATCCTCTTGTAACGGGACTGCTGGGGAATATGCTCGTCGTATTTCCGCCGAACAACCTGAACGGGTTGTTGTCGCAGCGAAAAGCTGGCTTTGTAATGCAAATGTCGATCGCTCCGATCAAATCCTGCCTTGGGACTCGGCTATCGAATCCAAAGTTTCGCCTGTCGAGGCGAGCACGGCTTACCTGAAACATCTTGTGGACACCTGGAATCTTCGTTTCCCCGAAGACCCGTTCTCTTCGCAATCGGTTGTTCTAACGGTCCCTGCATCCTTCGACGCGACCGCGCGGGAATGGACTCGCCAAGCTGCTGCGGAAGCAGGGTTCCCGTCGGATTTCGTTTTTTTGGAAGAACCGCAAGCGGCTTTGTACAACTGGGTTCATGCCCATAACAAAGTCTGGCGTAAAAGCCTCAAGGAAGGTGATACGCTTTTAGTCTGCGACGTCGGGGGTGGCACCACAGACTTGACCCTCGTTCGCGTGGAAGCGGAACAGGGGGAACTGATCCTCAATCGTCTTGCCGTTGGCAACCATTTGCTCGTTGGTGGCGATAACATGGATTTGGCTCTCGCCCACGTCGCAAGCGGTCTGTTCTCGCAAAAGGGAATCTCGCTGAACGCTTGGCAGTCCCTCTCATTATGGGACAGCTGTCGTACAGCTAATGAACAGTTGCTTGGACCAGCCGCCCCAGACGCGTTTCCACTAACCGTTCTAGGACGCGGTAGTAAATTGATCGGTGGGACGGTGACCGCGAACTTGGATCGTGCTGCGGTGATCGAAGCGCTGGTCGATGGTTTCTTTCCAGTCGTTGCAGCCACCGAGCGTCCTACCGATGAAGGGACGAGCGGCTTTCAGGAGTTGGGGCTGCCCTATGCGAGCGATTCGGCGATTACACGCCACATCGCAGCATTTTTGCAAGACCATGCCGAAGAATCGCAATCGACGAATGGTGCAAGTCGTGTGACGCACCTGTTGTTCAACGGTGGGGTGTTTAACGCAGATCCATTCCGCGCGCGAATCCTCGAAACACTCGCGAGCTGGCGCGAAGATAAGCAACCTCCCAGTGTACTTGGAGGGGTTGAGGATTTAGACCAAGCCGTCGCTTGTGGTGCGACGTATTACGCTTGGTCGCGCTTGCACGGTGGTGTTCGGATACGAGGTGGGTTGTCGCGTAGTTATTACATCGGAGTCGAAAGTTCCGGTCCTGCAATCCCAGGTATTCCACGTCCGCTACATGCACTCTGTGTCGCTTCGCAAGGGATGGAAGAAGGGACACAGAGCAACGTGCCAAGCCGACCGATGGGTTTAAAAGTAGGGCAGCGAGCTCGATTCCGATTTTTTTCAAGCACACTGCGGAAGTCCGATGTGCCCGGTACGTTGCTCAAGCAGTGGGATGAAGGTGAGTTGCAGGAAGTGGCCCCTTTGGAGGTTACGCTGAGCGAAAGTGGAGCGGGGCAAGTAGTACCGGTGCAATTCCACAGTCGCATCACCGAACTCGGTGTTCTTGAGTTGTCTTGTAAGGGGACACAAAGTTCTAGCGAATGGTTACTTGCGATGAACGTGCGTGAGGAATCTTGATGAAAGCCCCTTTGCCGGAGATCAAGTTTTGCGGTTTCACACGCCAAGAAGATATTCAAGTGGCCTTGGAGTTAGGAGTTAGCACCCTCGGGATTAACTTCTATCCAAAAAGCAAGAGGTACGTGAATCCGACAGATGCCGTTCGCTTGCTAGAGCCATTCTTGCGAGCTCGTGGGGTGGGTGAAAGCTCAACGGCTTCGGCATGTTTCATTGGAGTTTTTGTAGATGCCAGTCCTGAGGAAGTGCTTGCGACGGTTCAGCAATGTTCGCTGCATGGCATTCAGTTGCATGGGAACGAGGAACCGAGTTGGATTGATCGAGCACGCAAGCTAGATGGTTGGGTGGATGTACCTATCTGGCGAGCGTTGCCTTATCGAGGCAGTATTGATGATTCTTTGATCGTTGCGTGGAGCGAATTAGTGTATGCCGAAGCGTCTCCTGTGAGTGGATTGTTGATCGATGCTTATGATCCGATTCACAAGGGTGGGACCGGCAAGCGGGTCGCTTGGGAGTTGCTCACTCCGCGACCTATGTCGTTTTTTCCACGGCGCGTTACGGGTGATTCGGCGGAATCGAGTGCCGGTATTGTGGATAGTTTGGGAGTTCCCTTTCTGTTGGCGGGTGGACTGACCCCTGAAAATGTGACACAAGCACTGAATATGGTTATGCCTGTGGGTGTTGATGTAGCTTCTGGGATTGAATCCGAGCCGGGTGTCAAGGAAAAGACTAAGATGCAGCAGTTCGTACGTGCGTATCGTGCTTGTCGGGCTAGTGAGAAGACTCTAACGCAGGGGGAACGATCATGAGTCGCAGTGGGTTGCAGTATCCGGTTGAGATTGAGGGGAAGTATCGAGTGGATCGGGTCGATGAGTTTCTCGATCGGCTACAGAGGTTAGGGCCAATTGAGAAAACAACCGAGGAGCATGAAGATCATTATCTGCGACATCCTTGTCGTGATTTTCGAATAACCGATGAAGCGCTTCGAATGCGGCGTGTGAATCGGCAATGGCATGTCACATATAAAGGCCCTCGCAGTGAGGGGGCTTTGAAGATCCGTCCGGAGATAGAGTTTCCGCTTGCGGACGGCACGCAGGATGATCTGCAACGCGTTTGGGGGGCTTTGGGATTTGAGCCGGTAGCTGTTGTGCGGAAGACACGGCGGGTGTTTGGGATGGAAGGGTTTCATCCTGGGATGCATGTGACTTTGGATCAAGTGGAGTCATTGGGAAGTTTCGCGGAGTTAGAATGTGTGGTACGCGATGAAGTTGCGTTGCGGGAAGCTGAGCAAGCGATCGAAAATTTAGCGATCGCATTGCAATTAGGATTTGTTGAAAAACGGAGTTACTTGTCGATGTTGCTTGAGTTGCGAAGGTAACCGTCACTAGTGCGTCCGAGAATTTCAGGTGTCGACAGAGGGGATTTTGGGATGGAAACACGTGAGCCAGCAGATCAGGGATCCCAGGGGGTAGTTTGGCGGATGATGGATGCGAACCGAAATCGGGTGATGGAGGGATTGAGGACACTAGAAGATATCGCCCGATTTCAAGGGTTGGGTTCGCTGCAGGCGAACTACAAAAAAGCACGCCACGGTTTACAAGAAGCGTTTGGGGGCGTAGATGTTGCTGTGTTTTTGGCTTCGCGCGACACTGCGGGAGATGTCGGGTGCAACGTAAAGACACCGGGGGAGTTTGAGCGTCCGGAGGGGCTTGTATCCATCGCTCAGGCTGCAGCGTCTCGGGTTGAGCAAGGGTTGCGTGTGTTAGAGGAGGGGGCCAAGGTGGTATTGCCTCAGGGGGCGATGGGGATCGAAAGAGTGCGTTATCAGGTTTATGACTTGAATGCGGCTTTGGTTTTGGGTTTAAGCAGGGACAGGGACTTTTTGCAGGGGGCGGTGTTGTACGTATTGGTTGACTGCCGTTTGCCGCTCGACGTCTTTGCGGAGAGGGTTCAAGCGATTTCGGAGGGGGGAGTGCAATGGATTCAAGTGCGAGACAAGGAATGTACGACACAGCAGTTAGTCGCTTATACGTTGCGAGCGATGGAAGTTGTGGATGCTAAGCAAACTAGGATAGTGGTGAATGATCGGGTGGATGTGGCGCGAGCTGTGCAAGCGACGGCAGTGCATCTTGGGCAGGAAGACCTTGAGGTATCGGTGGCGAGGCGGATCTTGGAGCCTCGGCAGATGATTGGATACTCAACACATGATTTGCAACAGGTCCAGCACGGTGTGGCTTTGGGAGTTGATTACATCGGTTGTGGGCCAACTTTTGTTTCGCAAACGAAACAGTTTGAGAGTTTTTCTGGGATTGCTTTTTTGAAGCAAGCAGCAGAGTGGTTGCTGGAAAATGAACCCGGTTTACCCGCTTATGCAATCGGGGGGATTCAGCTTGAGAATTTGGATCAGGTGTTATCGACGGGGATTCGTCGTGTAGCGGTCAGCCACGCTATTTGGCGATCGAGTGAGCCGAAGGAGGTTGCGAAGCGTTTTCGAGATCGGTTGGCCCGATAATATCTGAGCGGCTCAATCAGCCCGTTGAAATTCGTCGTCCGTAGAAATTCGTCGTCCGTAGAAATTCGTCGTCCGTAGAAATTCGTCGTACGTAGAAATTCGTAGCCACCGCTCGCCAGACGGTGGAGATCGCGAAAGGCAACCACAATCTTGTTTATAGCGCGTGCTCGTCAAACACAGAAAATGTCTCACGCAAAGAAGCAAAGACGCGGAGAGTCAATGGCTCTCAGAGAGTTGAGGGGAGAAAGTGGATAGTAGACAGTGCGGGAGACATATCTGAGAAAAAGGGATTACGGCAAGAGAATTGAGGATAATGGGTGGGAAGGCCCACGGAACCGAGGTGGGCAGGGGGTGTAAAAGTAGCTACACTGGAGGGGCCGTGGCCCAAAAGATGATGGGCCTAGTTGCATTTTTAGGGCTTGGACTTGTTTTCTATTTAGCAGATGGATCTGACCGCTATGCCGATCGGAAAAACATTAAACAGCGTCGTCGAGAGTGTTGGTAATACCCCCATGATTCGCATCAATCGGCTGTTGCCACCTGATGCGGCGACGGTGTTTGCGAAGTGTGAGTTTTTTAATCCGCTCAAGAGTGTCAAAGACCGAATTGGTTTGGCGATGGTGGAGGAAGCTGAGAAGAGTGGGCGGTTGACTAAGGAGACCCACATCATCGAGCCGACGAGCGGCAATACGGGTATTGCGTTGGCGTTTGTTTGTGCTGCAAAGGGTTATCGACTGACGTTGACCATGCCTGAATCGATGTCGATTGAGCGAAGGGCATTGTTGACCGCCTTGGGAGCGAACTTGGTCCTGACCCCTGCGGCCGAAGGGATGCGAGGAGCGATTGCGAAGGCGAACGAGTTGGTGCAAGCTGATTCGCTTGGGTGGATGCCTCAGCAGTTTGAGAACCCGGCGAATCCGGCGGTTCACGAGCGCACCACCGGGCCTGAGATTTGGGCTGATACGGCAGGAAACATCGATGCGATTGTAGCTGGGGTCGGAACTGGTGGAACGATTACGGGGGTGGCACGGTACATCAAGAAGCTCAATCCTAATTTCAAGGCCATTGCCGTCGAGCCGCAACAGTCACCCGTGATCAGTGGAGGGCAACCCGGCAAACACCGAATTCAAGGAATCGGCGCTGGATTTATTCCAAAGAATCTCGATACCACTTTGATTGATGAGGTGATTCAAGTCGATGATGCACTAGCGTTTGAATGGGGACGCAGGCTACATCGGGAAGAAGGGATCATGGCTGGGATCAGCAGTGGTGCGAACATGTGCGCTGCCGCTCAATTGGCAATGAGACCGGAGTGGAAGGGGAAACGAATCGTTACCATCATGTGTAGCTTGGGAGAACGTTATCTCTCAACACCATTGTTCGATAGCTGATTATATCTGGACCGACGTTCGCAACTTTGACGTGAAGGCAACTTCGATGGACAAGCACCGAGAGACGAAAAAGTCAGATAAAACATTTGGCAAGAATGGATCCTCAAGGAGAGGGTTTTTGCGCCAGATGGTTGTAGGCGGTGCAGGTTTAGCGGTCGGGTTGCCGAGTGGAAACGATGGTTTTGAATCTCGGGGGTTTGCTGGTTTTGGAAAAGGGGACGATCGGAATCCGAAATGGGAATCTGCGACTCGTCGCGGTTTGGATTTTCTTGCTCGTACTCAATCCTCTCGAGGGCAATGGAATACGCCACCGTATCCAGTGGCGGTATCTGCGTTAGCTGGTTTGGCCCTTCTTTGTAGCGGATCGACGGTAACTCAGGGCCCGTATTCCAAGCAAATCGCGAGGGCGACGGATTATCTTTTGGCACAGTCACGCAAGAACGGTTTGATCGGCGACCCAGAAAATGATCAGCGGTACACGTATGGTCACGGCTTTTCCATGCTGTTTCTTTCTCAGGTTCTAGGAGAAGAGGGACTGCAGGACCGGCGGGATGATTTAGTGGACGTTTTGAATCGTGCTGTCGCGTTTTGCGGCAAGGCCCAGACACCCGCAGGTGGCTGGGGGTATGTCAGTGCGAAAGATGGCCAGGACTATGACGAAGGCTCGACAACGATCACACAAGTGCAGGGATTGCGTGGATGTCGCAACGCTGGGATTGCAGTACCTGGTGAGGTGATCGAGTCGGCGAAGCGATATATCTATTCTTGCCAGAATCCCGATGGTGGAATCAGTTATTCCAGTCAACAGATGGGCAGTTCGCGTCCGGCGATTACAGCAGCATCTTTGGCGGCGCTTTACAACGCGGGGGACTACGAGAGCAATAAAGTCCCCGAAATGCTTAACTACAGTCGAAAAGAGTTACACGACGTAAAGAAGGTCGACGATGCGTTTGGTCACTGGCACTATACATACTTGTACTACAGTCAGGTCGTGTATCGTCAGGGGGATGAAGAGTGGTTACCGTTTCGCGATCGGCTCTACACGCAGATCGAGGGTGACCAGGGTAGTGAGGGTGCTTGGGAAGGCCAGATTCACAACATCTACATCACGGCCTGCAACCTGATCATGTTGCAATTGGATCTTGGATATCTTCCTATTTTCCAACGCTAATCAGGCATCTTAGAGGCGGATTGGACAGATTATGCAAATCACCGTGTCGGTTGTTCGCGTCGAAGATCGAGTGTTCCTGGGTATTCAGGGTTGGCCCTTGGTAACTTGGGCGTGATCACCCCAGGTGTATGCCCGAAGGGTTGAAAGCGTGCGATGCGCCTTCCTTCTGCTTCTAGAGCATTGATAGGGAAGGTATCAAAGTTTCTGCCACCGGGATGAGCGACGTGGTAGGTGCATCCACCGAGTGGCCTACCGGAACGGGAGTCCCAGCAATCGAGAACTAAGGGGGTATGGACTGGGATCGAAGGATGCAAGCAGCTAGGAGGGCACCAAGCTCGGTATCGAATTCCCGCGACATAGCTTCCGGGAATTCCAGTAGGTTGCAGTGGTACAACGAACCCGTTGCAAAGCAACTGTAACCGCCTAGGATCGAAGCCTTGGACGAGTACTTCTAAGCGTTCGATGCTGGAATCGACGAATCGAACGGTGCCACCGCCTGCAGATTCTTCTCCGAGGACGTACCATGGTTCGATAGCGGAGCGCAACTGAAGTGTCGCGTCGCCGCATTGAACGGATCCGATTTGAGGGAATCGGAATTCAAAGTGAGGGGCAAACCATGATTCCTCCCAATTCCATCCATCTTCTTGGAGGTGTACGAGGACTTCGCGAAGGTCCTTCCAAAGGTAATGCGGAAGGAGCATTTGATCGTGAAGAGCGTTCTCCCAACGTTTAAGTGGTTCGTTGTATGGTTTTCGCCAGAACATTGCGATGAGGTTTCGCACGAGGAGTTGGGTGACCAAGCTCATTTCGGCGTGAGGAGGCATTTCGAAGCCACGTAGTTCGACCAAACCCAGGCGACCCGCAGAGGAATCTGGGGAGTAGAGTTTGTCGATGCAGATTTCAGAGCGGTGTGTGTTTCCGGTGAGGTCGATAAGTAGGTTTCTCAAGAGGCGATCGACCATCCATGGTGGTACCGATTGAGAGGGAGGTTGGGATTGAGAAGGAATCAGATCTAGAGCGGTTTGAAGTTCATAGAGTGTGTCGCGACGACCTTCGTCGCATCGGGGTGCTTGACTTGTAGGGCCGATGAAACGGCTGCTGAAGAAGTACGACAGGGATGGGTGATTGACCCAGAACGCGATAAGACTCTTCAGCAGGTCGGGGCGTCTAAGGAATGGAGATTGTGATGGGGTTGCGCCCCCCATCACAATGTGGTTTCCGCCGCCGGTTCCCGTATGTTTCCCATCGAGATCAAATTTTTCTGTTGCGAGTCTACAGTTGCGTGCTTCTTCGTAGAAGATCCGTGTATTGGTTACCAATTCGCTCCAGGAAGAGACTGGGTGCACGTTGACTTCGATGACACCTGGATCCGGTGTGACTTTGATATTTTGAAGTCGGTGATCAGAGGGTGGTAGATAACCTTCGAGGACGATTGGGATCTGAAGATGTTCGCAAGTACATTCGATGGCTGCGAGCAGTTCGAGATAATCTTCGAGACGTTCGGTTGGAGGCATGAACAGGTAGAGCTTACCTTCGCGTGGCTCGATACATATTGCCGTACGGATTACTTGTTCCGTGAAAGGGTTGCTGGTTTTCTTGGATTCCGACTGCGAGTTGGAGTTCGCTGTTGGCGAACCTGCGGGATTTCGATCGGATGATAACGAGGGGACGGTGGGGGTGTTTTTGGATTGGGACTGAAGTTGCGAACGGATTGTCGCGGTTGGAGGAAGTGGTGGTTTTGTTGCATACGGATCTGCCGGGATGACTTGTTCTTGGATGAGGCCTTGTGAGGCAGGTAGGTTATCGAGGGGCAGGCGTAGACCGATGGTGGAGTCCCCGGGAATGAGGAAAAGTTTTTCGGGGCGAACGGGCCAAGGGCCACTTACCCATCGAGAGGAGGACCGAGCAGCCGATTGCCACCATTGTTTTTGGATGGGCATAACGACGCCGACGGGTTGATGAAGTCCTCGCTGGAAGACTTTGGCGAGTCTCGCTCGTTCTTCTGGGTCGGCGAGTTTTGGATCCCAGGGGAGGATATTGATTGGGAGGCGTTGTTCACGCCAAAGGTAGTAGTAGGTGTCTTCGTATGCTGGCATTAACCAACGAGGATCGACATTGAGGTTCTCGGCAAGTTTTTCGGCAAACTGTCGGGCTTGTGCGAATCCGAAACCGTAGTCGATGGATTCATCGGCGAGCCAACGCGAGTTGTTCCAAATTGGTTGGCCGTCGGTTCGCCAAAAGCAAGTAAGGGCCCAACGGGGCAAGGATTCACCCGGGTACCATTTGCCTTGGCCGAAATGCAGAAGTCCTTCCGGGGCGAATCGAGATCGCAATCTTCGAATGAGATCTCCCGACAGTTTTCGTTTGGTAGGACCGACGGCAGCGGTGGTCCATTCGGCACCATCCATGTCGTCCATGGAGACAAACGTTGGCTCACCACCGAAAGTCAAGGCGACGTTATCGCTGTAAAGCTGTGTATCGACGGAATGTCCAAGTTGATCGATGCGATTCCATTGATCTTCGGTGTAGGGTTTGGTGGTTCGGGGATCTTCGTGAATGCGGGTGACTTGCATGGCAAAATCAAAGGTGCAATCGGCTGCATCCACGGTTCCAGAAATGGGTGCTGCGCTGGCGGGTTCGGGTGTGCAAGCCAAGGGAATGTGTCCTTCGCTACAAAGCAGTCCGCTGGTGGGGTCGAGACCAACCCATCCAGCACCAGGAAGATAGATTTCTGTCCATGCATGCAGATCGGTGAAGTCGGTTTCGGGGCCAGAGGGCCCGTCGAGAGATTTCACGTCGGGAGCGAGTTGGATAAGGTAGCCGGAGGCGAAGCGCGAGGCTATTCCTAAATGCCGAAAGATCTGAGCAAGTAACCAAGCGGAGTCACGACAGGAGCCTGCTCGACGCAGAAGGGTTTCTTCGGGCGATTGCACGCCTGGTTCCATGCGAATTTCGTATCGAATCGCTTGGTTCACTTGTTGGTTGATATCGGTGATCGCTTGGATGGTGGGTTTAGAGCGTCGATCGATTTGCTCGAGCCACGTTTGTAACTCGGTTGAAAGGGGAAGGGTTTTAAGAAATGGCGCAAGCTCTTGGAGTTGCCACTCTTCGTATTGAAATGGAAATTTCTCTGCATACGCTTCGAGAAAGAAATCAAACGGATTGATGGCAGTCATTTCAGCGATCAAATCGACTTCGATGCGAAATTGACGAGTCTGTTTTGGAAATACGAGGCGTGCGAGGTAATTGCCTTGGGGGTCTTGTTGCCAATTGCAGAAATGATCTGTGGGAACCACCTTCATTGAATATGCGACGATGGAGGTGCGGCAGTGTGGGGCGGGGCGCAGACGTACCGTTTGGGGACCGAGGGATACGAGTCGGTCGTAGTGGTAACTCGTTTCATGATGGAGTGAAACGCGAATACTCATGCGAGAATCCCACTGTGCGAGAAAAAGGAATAGAAAGTGCTGGTCAGACCAGCCAGATGGTATCGATATGGGGGCTGAGCTACGAAAGTTCTGAAGAGGAAGAACCCGAGCCGTGTAGCCAACACGTCTCTGGTATCATAGCTTGGTTATCTGTCGGTTAAAACCCCGGAACGCGTTGAATTCAACTGAGATGTAATTAGTTTGAGCGTTGGTTACTTGTCGAATGGTGGCAAGAAGATGGTGGCAAGAAGATGAGAATTTTGATTGGTAGGCAGATGTTAGGCTTGTAGTTGTATTTTTGATTTCATTGTCTTCTATTTTCATGTCCCCCTTTTCATGCCAATTTTTGCACGGCTGTTTTCTACTGCTGCGGTATTGTTCTAGTATCGCGTTGGATTGGATAGAAAGGTTGTAGCGTTTCAAGGACGATTTTGTTTCCAGGACCAACGGTGTAGATTTCTGCTATCCGAATAGCGGGCTGCCGAGCCTGAAGCGCCGAGGACTACGACGATGGATTCTTTGGGGGACGCTTCTCCAATGCTGTGTCGGCTCCAGGAGACCAGGCAAGCCCCTGCAGCGTCTGTGGTCCCTGTTTTGATTCCTAGGTAGCCTTCGATTTCCAACAGTTGATTTGTGTTCTCCCATTGGATGCGCCGCGTGTAGCCTTCTGCACCTTGGACTGTACACTCGTGACGTCTTGTTGAGACGACTTTTTGCAGAATCTCGTTCTGCATGATCGATCTTGCGAGTTGCAGAAGGTCGACGCAAGAACTGCGATGTTCCGGATGTGGGAGACCATGTGGATTGCGAAAGGAAGTATGGTGCAGTTCAAGCCGTTTTGCTTCGTCGTTCATGGCTTGAATGAACCGATTTAAAGGATCGCTTTCGGTCGCGTTGGCATTTGCATGACGAGTGCCCCACCATTCGGCAAGAGCAACGGCAGCGTCATTGCCTGAGGGGAGCATCAATCCGTAGAGTGCGTCCCGAATCGATACCGATTCCCCTGCACGAATGGAAGACGATGAACCCGGCGTTTTGTCAGCGCGCGAGGAGAAGATGAGGGTTGATTCAAGGAGTTCGGGACTTGTTTCGATCTCTTTGGCAATTAGCCAAGCGGTCATCATCTTGGTGGTGCTTGCGATTTCCATCGGAGTATCTTGATTCTCTCCGGCGAGGATATCTCCGGTAGAGGCATCAGCCACTAGCCAAGCTTTGCTAGATACATTTGGTAGATCGAGGGGGCTGTCGGCTGGTCGGGGATCGGTCAGAGGTGTTTTGGGTGTCTGCGATGCGGTAGGGATGTTGATTTCACCGAGTTTGGCCCAAGTTTCAGGGCCAACGATGCCATTCGGTTCGATGCTTTGAGACGATTGGAAACGTTGTACAGCTTTTTCGGTCATGCCGCCGAAATCACCGTCAACACTTAGATTAGGAGAAGGATCAAGGCGGGCATTAAGGGCGTTTTGGAGTGCTTCAACGAGTAGGCCATTCGCGCCGAGTTTGAGAATCTGGGGCTTGAGATCGTCGGATGTTTGGGGAGAAAGTGTTTCGAACGTAGTCAGTGCGATTTTGCCGATGAGAGTTTCGGCAGCATTGGAGTTGCCCCAGCTTTTGTCTTGATTTTCTGAAGTTAGAACCACCATAGCGATCCAACCGTTTGGGGTGCGGAATAATCCTGCATCGGTACGAGATTCATTGACGGCACCGGTTTTGTGGTAGCCTTGGATGGACTCGGGGAGGAATCGCATCAATTTGGTTCGATCATCGCATGTCAGGAGATGGTCGCGTATTTTGTCGCAAGATTCTTTGGTAGCAACTTCGTTGCGGTGAAGCATTTCGAGAAGGCGAAGCATTTCCGAAGCGGTAGTGCTACCAAGTCCATACTTTTGGCTTCGGTCGGGCGCGATTGAGGTGTCTCGGCGAAAGACTTTGGAGTGAAGTTGTGTTTCTTTTAGTCCAAGCTCCATCATCGCTTGGGTGGTTGCCGGCAGACCGATATGTTCAGCGATCAGATTGGTTGCCGTGTTATCGGAATAGGTGATCATTAATCGAGCGATGGTTTCCAGCGAGAGCTGGGAACCTTGAGAAAAATGGGATGTCAGGATCCCGGAGCCAGGAACTTTATCCTCTTCTGTAAGAGTGACGAGTTTATCAGGCGATATAGTTCCGGAGTCTATTTGTCGGTAGAATGCAATCAGGGTGGGCAGCTTGATTAAGCTAGCTGTGGGCATTGGTTCTTCAGCATGATAGAGGAACGAAGCACTGGACTCGAGATGACGGATGGCTACGGCTACTTTACCGGGATGTTTTTCGATTATAGGTAATAGTTTTTCCGCGAGATTCGCATCGAGTGTTGCGATCTCATTTGGTAACTTTGACGTCCCAGAGGCATTTGTTGTTGCAGGAGAGAAAGCGTTTGAGTTGAGGGATTCCTGGGCACAAGTGGTGTGCCGAGTATTTGACAAACATAGGCCAAGGGTAGTTGCCAGCACGAAAGCAATGGTACGGGCGTAAGAGCGTAAGCGATCAGACCGGAGTGACGTTGGCAATTGCGAGAAGGTAGGCATAAAGAAGCCTTTTACGAAGCGGTTCGGGTTCGATGAAATCGGTGATAAAAATATGGGATTCCTAGGAGGATCAAGCCCAGTCCGAAGGCAGCTTCGACGGGTTGAGCGAGCAGGATCGCTCCGATGAACCAAGTGTAGGCGATGAGGTATGCAATCGGAACCCAGGGGTAGCCGGGGGTACGGAATGGGCGAGGGTGATTGGGTTGCGAGCGTCTAAGCACGATTAGGGCACCGACGGCAAGTAGATAAAAGATGCTTGCGGCAAACACGATACAATCGGTTAGGAGATCAAAAATGGATCGTTTATGGAAGTAGTCGGTATTGTGGATTAACCAATCGGAGAGCAGGACGAGTCCGCAGGCCATGACCGCTTGGAAGTAGATAGCAACAATTGGGGTTCGGTAGGTAGGATGGAGTTTTCCAAAGGGTTTTGGTAGCCAGCCATCACGTCCCATGGCGTAGGTAACACGTGGGCTAGTAAGTAGATTGCTATTCATGGTGCCGAGGGTGCTGAGAACTAGGCCCACCGACATCAGGCTACCTCCGATTGGACCGAGAAGTTGATCGAGCAAATGTTCCGCGACATGTTCTCGATGTTCAGGAGTAACCATTTCAGAGATCGGGATCGCGAGGTGATAGGCTAGGGTGGCACCCATGTAGAGCAGGCCTAGTAGGCCGATGCCACCGAGGAGAGCTAGTGGTAGATTGCGTCCTGGATTGCGAACTTCTTCGGATAACGGCACGACACCTTCCCATCCGTTGAAGGCCCACATGACTGCAAGCAGAACGGTTGCTACTTGGGCGGCAATACCGGTTTGTTCGGGAGTGATTTGCTCGTTAAGAAATTCGAAATGTACTGCAGGGGTTCCCATTAGGGATACACACCATGGCAACAGAGCGATGCCAGCCACCAAAGCGCATTTGATGATGGTTGTGGCGGCTTGTAGTCTTGCACCCCAAAGGACGCCTAGTGCATTGAAGGTTGCAATAGTGAAGATGAGGATCGTCGAGAGAAGGACGCTTGTTGTGGTGGACAGGTCCCAATGGAGTATACGACCGAGCGAGTTGCTACAAATGACCGCCAGTGCGCCTGTGGAAGCAGGGCGAGCGAAGAGGAACTCTTGCCAACCGAACAGAAAGGCTGGTAAGGGGCCGTAGGCTTCGCGGAGATAGACATAGAGTCCACCGGAGCGGGGGTGCATGGACGCGAGTTCCGCGAGGCACAGACCGCCGAGGATGCAGAGAATCGTACCGAGTCCCCAAACCGAAAATAGGAGGGGGAAACTGCCAGCGTCAGCCGCGATACGGCCAGGTTTTACAAAGATCCCTGAGCCGATGGTATTCCCGACGACAACGGCGACCGCCATACCTAGCCCGAGAACCCGCGGAAGGGTTACTTCGCTGGCGGGTTCGAGTTCCGTTGGCGATTTGGAAGGCATAGGGCGCCCTTTCGCAATGGGGTCTGAATTGAAGCGCAGTGAGTCTGTTACGTTGGGCGGACAGGTCTACCAGTTTGAGGGTATAGGCAACAGTTTGCGGGGCACAAGTCGTGACTCGGGCCGTATTCACCAAGGCATGGGCGTGGGGTACCTGGTGAAAGTCTTTCTTCGATCAGATCCACGATCATAGAAACGAACGCTGGGTGTACACCTACGGATTTCGCTCGAACACCTTGGATTCCAAGTTCGTTGCATTTGCCGATGGCTTCTTCGTCGAGATCGTAGAGGACTTCCATGTGATCCGAGATAAACCCAAGGGGTTGAAGGATCAATTGTTTTAGGTTTTCGGTGCGATGCAGTTCTTCGATGCGATCGCATACATCGGGTTCGAGCCAGGGTTGTTGTGGGGGGCCGGAGCGGCTTTGGAAAACGAGTTCAAAGCGTTGGTGACCGACTGCTTTGCAGACAAGTTTGGCTGCTTCTTGGAGTTGAGCCACATAGCGGGAGTTGTCTGCCATCGACATGGGGATGCTATGAGCGCAGAAAAGCACAGGTGCATTTTTGCGAGTCTCTTCGGGTAGTTGCGATAATGCGTCGCGCAGGCAATCCGCTTGGGCTTCGATGAATTTTGGATGATTGAAGCCTTTACGCACCTTTTCGACGAGCGGAGCACCTTCGCCGGCGGCAAAGATTGCATCTGCGAGGTTCTCACGGTATTGACGGCATCCGCTGTAGCAACTGAACATGGAAGTGAAGAAAGCGATTGCGCGGCGTCTACCGTCTTGTTTCATCTGCGCGAAGGTATCGTTCAGCAGAGGGTGCCAATTGCGATTACCCCAGTAGATAGGAAGTGAGAGTCCACGATTCTTGCATTCAATTTCGACCGCAGCGATCAGTTCGCGGCATTGTTCGTTGATGGGGCTTACGCCGCCGAAATGTTGGTAGTGTTCGGCGACTTCCAACATCCGTTCGCGAGGGACATTTTTTCCGCGGAGGACGTTTTCCAAAAAGGGGAGGACATCGTCTGGGCCTTCTGGGCCCCCGAAGGAGACGAAGAGGATTGCGTCGATGGGGACTTGGTCGAGGGGGGGCAGGGGGGCCAGTGGGGCAGCGGGTTTGGTAGGGATTGGGGTTGGTTGACCTGAGGGAGTAGGATTTGGATTTGCTTGCATGAATTCAGGGATTGGTTCGAGAATAGGACGACAGGGGGGAGGTTTAGGGCTGCGGGCAGGCAAACTGCGTAGACCGGGCGGAAATGCTGTCTTTTGCGCGGGACATTATTCCTCAAGTCTTCGGAACGGCGAGTGCAGAATTTGGGAAAATCTCTGCGCATTGTACATCATGGGATCGATTTAGGTTCCGCTAGCGATGGGAATTGGAAATCCCTACAATGCCCGGCACCATGAGCTACGGAAAGTTCTTTGACGGCGAAAAATCGAATGGATTTCAGATGAAGGAAGAAGCGCATCGGATCGTTGCGCAGGCTTTGGACGTATTGCCCGAGACGGAGGTGGTCCGTAAGGGTAAACGTTGGGTGATGGATTTCTTCCCGAATGTAAGGGATGCTGGAATACGTTGGGCAGAAGATGACGCGGGTAGTTTAGCGGCGAGTGTGGCTTATTATTTGGCGTTGTCGATGTTCCCGATGTTTCTTTTGTTGATCTCGGGGATTGGTTTGGTCTTAGGATTCACGAAATTTGGGATCGACGTGCAGGTAGAGATTCTCGATGCGGTGGAGGCTTCGACAACTGCGGAGGCGAGGGGGCAAGTCGAGCAGGTGCTGAAGCATTTGACGAATCATTCGATTGTTGGGGGGCCGACGGGGTTGTTCGCAGCGATTCTTGCGGCGATTGGAGTGTTTGCTCAGATTGATCGCGGTTTTGATCGCATTTTCCGAATTCCGGTGTCCAAGGAGACGCGGTGGACTAAGAAGATCGCGAGGTTGATCAGGCATCGTTTTTTTGCATTCACGATGCTTGTGGGTTTGGGTGGGTTATTGATTGGGTTGTTTGTAGGGACGATGGCGGTATCTCAGGTTCGTTCGGTCACAACGCGCACTTTGCCATCGGTGGGACATTTTTTTAATGTGTTTGATTTGTTGGGAGCGGTCAGTGCGAATGCCATGTTGTTTACTTTGATATACCGGGTATTGCCCAAGCGTCGAGTGCATTGGCAGGATGCGTTACGGGGCGGGTTGTTAGCGGCGGTTGTATGGGAGATTGGTCGAGATTTGTTGGGTGCTTTTTTTATCGGAATGCGGTATACGACAGCTTATGGAGCGATCGGGTCGTTTATTGCGTTGTTATTGTGGTGTTATTATGGAATTTCGATCTTGTTTTTCGGTGCCGAATATGTGCAGGTGCTGGAGGTACGTCGGCGGGGTCGTGAGACGCTGATTGAGTCAGGGCGGGGGATGGGCCTGATGAAGCCGCACAGTTTGGTACTTGAGTCGCCGACGTGGCGGATGCGTCAAGAGGTTCGCAGGAGGAGCAAGCCGCGTCGTGTTCAGTAATTTTGGATTTGTTTGGAATGAAGCCGAGTGGCTGAGTTATTTTTTGCGGCGGGACCAATGACGCCATAGACCGAGCGAAGCAACGCTAGCGGTGAGCAACAAGCTGGTTGGTTCCGGCACCGCAGTGTGAAGCCGCGTCAGGGAGACAAAGCTGTTTGTTATCTGGTCAGAAAGGATACCACCGCTCACGGAGCCGTTTGAGTTCGCCCGGAAAGAAGACTGAACCAGTGAACCCATATCAAGACCGCTTGGAAGCGTATACCGTAGAAAAAAAGGTGTTGACGACGATCCAGAAATTGGCGTTCCTAAATCAATAATGGGTGAATACTTGACCGCACCACCAGCGATAACGCCATCAACAAAATTCGACGGCGTAAACTCAGTGTAGGTGATGTTGTCTTTTGACCAGGCAATGCCGGTTACAGAGAAACTAGCTGCATTAGTTGTGGAAAATCCCACCTGTATAAATCGATCAAAAGGCAGGCTTGCATCCTTGTACGCGACTTTGACCGGCGTCGGGGTCGAAGGATCGAACCGCAACGCGTTATTCAAGTCGTTTTCCAAATCGCCCCCACCTGGCACGAGCCCAGCGTGAAGCATTGAGCTTAAACTGCAAAAGATAGTGATCAGAAAGAGCGTTTGGAGAGTATTACCCGTTGTCTTACGCACCGGTGACTGGTGCAACCGTCTGGGATAACCGAGTCTGACAATTTCGGTGAGAATTTCGTACAAGCTGTTCATGGCACCGAATCTGCAGATGAGGTAGATCAATGAAGAGTGCGAACCGCGACGAGATCCAAGTTATTGTTCAACTAGTCGACGTTCAATTGTTAAAATACATAAAATCCGCAAACTTGACACCACCCTACCGGCCTTTAGAGGGGTGCGTCCACTCTTTTGGGTTGCTTTTTTCCAGAAGCCAAACTTCGGAGTCGTCGAATCGAGCAGACTGATGACTGCGGGGTTCTGAGGCCCGTTTTTCGAAGATGATGGAGGCACGTGGTTTGAAAGGGTATCAGGTCGAAGCGGATTTTGCTTCGGTTATTTGAACGTCGCGTTACAGTCTGACGGTCGCAGTATGTACTTCGGCGCCCTCGTCGCTGGGCGAGACCCTTGGGTATTCAGGATACCTATCAGGTGAAGCATATCGAGGTTGGACGAGTGAAGTGAATTCCAACTCGTTCTCAGTGGAACGGTACTCGTAGTCGTAATCGAAAAACTATTGTCGCAAACGAACTAAGCGTGACCCGAACATGAGAGCGAGAACAAATGAGGCAAATGTTCTATGCTCTTCCCCATCAGAAGTTCTGAAGAGCCGAATTGTTCAGTAGGGCTGTCCAGTGTGACAGCTAGCCTTGGTCGAGAATGCAACTAACCCCTTTGCGTGACTATCGACCGGTGAGTTGGATACGGATCCGCTGGATTGCTTCTAAGTGAGTTGGGTTTGCAAGCCAATGGGGCTTCATCAGCTCGAAATAGTGATGCTCATCTCTCGTGCGAATGATCTTGACGACATTGAGTTTAGTTTAGACGTACGCTCCGCCTCTACCATTTGCCGAGCGAGAGGCTTTTTGGCGGAAGCGTCTGAATAACTTGATGCCTAGAAAGGATGTGGCAGCAGTGAGAGTAAGAAAAATACTCGTCGGCTCGGGGATCGCTGTGTGCAAACGTGTCAGTGATACGAAGCTATTTCCAATCTCATCTGTAAGTACTCCATTCGATCTAGAACCGTTGGAATTAGCGAGAAACACTGATTGTATTTTTGTGCCTTCTTTAAGGCCGGGCGGGATTACATAACGTAAATAGAACCCAGAGAACAATGTGCCAGCCGGCGCGCCCACGTCTATTATGTCTGAATAACGAACGCCTTGGCCTGCCACGATACCGTCGATTGAGTTGCTAGGGGTAAAATCGTGATAGTTGAGATTGTCTCTCGACCAGGAGATTTGAAAAATTGTCAGTTCGATATTGCTGTCCGTCGAAAACCCTAGTTGAATAAATCGGCTGAGTGGTAGGTTAGGGTCGCGGTATGCGACGGTGACGAGTGTGCGAACGGACGGGTTGAACTGTGTTGCGTTGTTCATGTCCTTTTCGAGGTCGCCGAGTCCGGGCACGAGGTCGGCTTGTGCGGAAGCGTCTCGGGTTAGGGTGAGCAGGACGAGCAGCAGAAGGGTTCTGCAGTTTTGTAGTATCGATAAATTACACGACGAGTAGTTTGTAAACATAGCCAATCGAATCGCATGAAGCGAACTGCCGGGTACGTCCGGTAGAAGCTCCTGTGAACCG
>JBEICB010000226.1:0-7258 GCA_040373655.1 Pirellula sp.
AGTATCTTTTATTGTTTGGTCCATTTTTAACGCCAGGTGCAAACAGATACGCATCCCTTGCAAAGTTATCTCCATAGAATTCAACCGTGTGAGCAGCGGAAACAAGGTCTGGCGAAGCCTCTGGACGAAGAGCGACGTTCATGTACCCTCCGCCTGATGTCTTCCATCGCTTCGCCTAGCGGTTTCGAAGGTTCAGAAGAGGGTTTTCGCATACGTTCTGCCAAGACATCAGCATGCCACCCTGGTGGTGTGTATCCTTGGGAATCACCCTGAAGTGAGGCCCAAAGCAATTCCAAAGCGTAACGCTTTTCGTCTTGGGTCAAATTGCAAATCAACGTTTCAACCGACATGCAATAACCCTCCGACCCTATTTTACCAGAGTTAATCGCATGAGTCGAGGATTTCTAGTCCTTAGAAGCACAGACCGGTCGATCCGTGTTGAATGGTCGCTTGAGCCGATAAGGCCAATCCGGTCTGGCAAATGATCTTGGACGAAACATTTGAAATCTTCGGCGATAGAAAGTGGATTATTGAGAGTGGAAAGTATAGGGTTTCAGAGACGCGTCGTGTCAACCGACGGGTCACCACTGAGTGTGCCAAAAACTAAATCGCTGCTGGTTAACAACGCTGCTCCGATCGACAGATTGACACGGGGAACATCCATTGGGCTGTATCGACAAGCAAAAACTGAAAAGCCCGTTTTTCCAGGTTTTTCGCATTTAAAACCGCGAGAGTCTTGAGTTTGTCCGAGGAGAGTTTCGCACGGGGATCTAAGAATTTTGGCTCGAAACGAGCCTGTTAACCAGTTAACACAGAAAGCCGAGAGTGACCGCTCTCAGCTTTTTGCATTAAACCCATGGTTTCCCAGGGGTTGCGACGATTCGGGCGTCGCGGCGCGAGTTTTAGTTCCGAACCGGTTGATCTCGACCCCCGAGAAAAAGTCGCGAAAAGCCGACCGGGGAGTGAATGCTAAATCCGCCGCTCACGACATTTTGTTCGCCGTCCAAAAAACCTCATTTCGATGAGCTTTGAGATAGGCTGTTTGTAACGCCAAATGTGCGACGCTCAATGCATGTGCCTTGCACATCGCATGTGGGCTCTTCTCTAAAATCGCTTTCCAAACATTAACCAAGATATCGTCATCTAATCCGTTTTCTTTCCCCTGGATCGACAGTTCCTGTTTGGCACTTTCCAGGCGGTTCGGATTACTTGAAACCACTCTACGGAGGGTCTCATATGCGATTCGCAACGGTAAGCCGAAGTCGCGATGCAACTGCGACATGAGTTCCTCCTGAAACTCAACTCGCATGTCATCCTCATCTGATTGATGTCTGCAAAACATCACTTTCGCCAAATCTACAACTGACGAAGGTCTTCGCTCTCGAAGCAATTCTTGGACAGAGAAGTCTTCCAAGTGAGTAATACCTTCCGTTTCGCCTCGCCCCACCAAATCCCAAGTTGCGGAGTCTTGCAAGCAACGCTTGATTTGCTCCGGTTGCAATAGACTCGCAATCGCCAATTCCGTTGATGCTACAAGCTTCAACCTGATCTTTGAGTCGACCTTGGACTCCATGTCCTGACTCGCATCGATTGTTTCAAAGACTTGGGGCACGTCGTCCACGCGATACTCATGTTTTTGAACGAATGTTTTGTAACCCTTGCTCCAAAGCATCTGCTGAACTTCAAAATTGCTCATGCTGACTAGATAAGTAACGTCTAACCTCTCAAGCACACGAATATCTGGATCGATAAATCGCTCCAGATGCAACTCATGCTCGATCGGGCATACGGAACTTATTCCGATAGCATGAAACACCAAGCTACTTGCAGCAGACCCAGTCACCTGCAATCGATGGCCGGCGTCTTGGATGCACTTGGCAATACACTGAAGCTCCCGAATAGAACCGGTCAAATCGAGTCGTTCAAACGTTGCGACCTCCCGTTCCAATCGAGTTTGATAGTCGGGAGCATTCGATTTCATTGAGTTTCTACTGAATAGGTCTTGCGGCAGACTGATTTTTTTCTCTTGTTTGCGAACTGGCAAACGAATGTCGAATAGCATCCGAATTCCCCATATTTCACTGATTGTGGTTTTTCCTTGAGATTTATCCCCAAACCCTGGCCACAAACGGATAGTTCCTGTTCGTATGGGTATGCCTTATTAGATATTTGATCCGGACTCAGTTACCCACCATGTCATTCCGGTCGCTGGCTCGTAGGCGGTAAGTCGCCCCCGTAAGCCACATGCCGTATCGATGCAAATCACATGTCCCCAATTTCGAATGACCACATCTGCAGTGTGTCCCACTACCACCGGTTTTCCCGAGACGTGTTCTCGCGGCGGATCCTCTGCGCCTATCGCCGTCCATCTTAGAAAGCGTGCTGTTTGTTGATGCATCGGCACCCATGGGTCGTAACATGCGTGCGTAAAAATCGTTTGCTCACTCTCAAAAAACGGAGAACATCGATTTAGGAAGTCCCAATGGTCATCGGGGATGAACGAAAGCTTGTCATCGTCGATCCAAGCGTCCTTCACGTATGAAGCGAATGTCTCATCGCCGCCGTCGTAGCAAAAACGATCCAATGCATGTTTGCTTTGCCGAGCATCTAGCATCATTTCATCATGGTTACCGAGAATCGGAATGACTCGGCAGTGTCGACCAAGATCAATCAGGGCTTGAATCACACCACAAGCATCTGGACCTCGATTCACATAATCACCGAGTGGAATGATGATATCTTCCCTTTGCGGTTGGATTCGGTCGATCAATCGTCGCAACGCATCGGAGTGGCCATGGATATCGCCGATGGCAATCGTTCGTCCCGCTCTAACCTGCTCTGTAAACTCATTCATCATCCTGTGTTTCCGTCCGTATCGTACTAAAGCTTGATTGGCTGCCCGTCTGTTGCGAGGGTAACATTGCTAAAGTAATCGCAGAACTTTTCTGGCTTGAACGTGTGAATCGGAACGACGGTTTTCGCATTCACCGCACGGGTAAAAGCAACTATGTCGGATGATAAAGCATGACCGCTGGTATGCGCATGAACGATACGCCCATTCGTAGTCGCAAGTGCCTGCTGAACCCGCTGCCAATCAGACCGCTCGATGTAGCCTTGCCACGTCGAATAGACGCACAAAGTATTTTGTGGAAATCCATTCGGGAAATCCCCTAACATGCTTGGACGAAACACCATGAGGTGTTTTTCCGGGGCTTTCGTGATCTCGTCTAGCTGAATCTCGATGTCGCGAAATCGATCGTATAGCTTGTTGCTTCCCCGCCTCTGAATTTTCTTTAGTTCTGATTGCGGATAATAGACTCGGCCACCTCGTCCCTTCAGGGGATCCCTAATGCCCGCGTCATGACCTGCCATCTGAAGAGCGAATGCAGTGTAAACATCAGCGACAAAGGTTCTCCCGGTTTCCTTGGCTGCATGTATAAAGGCGCGAAGGCGATCGAAATGCTGGGGCGAGAATGAAGCCAAAAGCAAGCCTTGCGACTCCCTGGCATGCGATGCAATCTGGCTCTGCAATTCGGGCTCCGAAGTCTCGCTCCCATTGTCGAACCCAAAGTGAGTTCCTTCGACGATCAATGCATCGAGGTTTGACTCTGCTATCCTACTCAGAATCAATTGATGATCTGCTGGCCTATTGCCGTGCATGCGAAAATCACCGGTGTAGAGTAGGCGTTTCCCGTCGGCTTCGATGAGGAAAGCGAGGCAACCGTGAATCGAATGGTCCACCGCAAATGGGGTGATGGTAAAATCACCAATTTTCTTCGGTACGCCAGACTGCAGCTTTCTAAAACGGTTCCTCGGAATTTCAGCTTGATTTGCGAACACTTCGCCGACGAGCATCATCTTGCTCGTTCCAGTGCTGGCATAGACTGGAATGGTGTCGATGGTGTGTTTGAGCAAACCGACGTGATCCAAGTGTGCATGCGAAAGCAAGATCGCGTCGGGTTGTGGAGTACCGGAAAACAACCCAGGGACTTTGGGGGTAATCCCTTTGGCGTCGAGCTGCTCAGTCGTCATCCGGCCGAGTTCGAACCCATCGTACGGCTCTCCCTTTTCATCAAACAATGGCATACCGACGTCAAGGACAATTCGAGTACTGCCGGACTGGATCTCGATACAACTGCCTCCAACCTCACGGCTTCCTCGAAAAATGGTGATCTGCATTAGTAAAATGGTCCTCCTGTGATGATGTGAATGGATAGTGACTACAGAGAATGGTTGGAACGGGCAAGCACGACTGGATGCCAGCGATCTAGCTCAAAGCAGTCTCGACTTATAAATACCAGCCTACACTGACATGGTTGGGTCAGACTCCTGCGGCGCAAAACAGAAATCCTGTCCAACGGGTCTAAACGATGGAGTAAATACGAACTGAATTGCGCGATGTCGATTAGGTTGCTGGACGCTTCGGATCGTAATGCAATTCGACTTTCTTCTCCACGGTTTCACCAAGACTGTAGCCTTGTTCAAACTGCCTCGCCAGGAATAGTAGTGCGGCGTCTCGTGCCTGTCGTTCCGGCCCGTCCAGGGTAGGTTCATCAACAGGGAACTCACATCGCGTTGATGGAATCATTTGCTTATTCATTATGATTCCCGCGATGCGTACCGCCTGCTCGATCAACTCGATGCGATCCGATTTGACGATCTCGTATTCCCGAATCACTCGCTGGGCAACATGCGGTTGAGTGATTTTAGATTCCTTGGCTTGCTCTAGTTTGGTTGTCATCATGCCTCCTTCGATGTGACGAATCGTAAAACCGAAGTATGCACAAGTGATCTGACGCAGTTGGGTCAGGGGTAGAATCGTCCTCACGAATTTTTTCGGATCGCGTTTTGGAGCCTTTCGAGGACGGACTGCCGTAGCTCTGATGGTTGGATGATTTCAACATTTCCCGTCCAGCCCATGATCCAGTGCTCGATCTCTTCGAGACCATCGACCAGGAATTTCAATATGACGCTTCCATCCCGATTCCTGATGACTTTTTGTGTGTGGTGCCAGTGTGTTTCGACCACTGTACGTGACACCGATTTATCAAAAAGAAGCTCAACGTTGTAGCTTTGATCACCGCGGTATACCGACCAGGCATTGCCAAAGTACTCTCGAAGATCAAAATTTTTTGGTCGAACTGCTAAGGCCTGTGTTTGACGAAGGCTTTTGAATCGGGCAGCTCGAAACGTCTTGGCTTTGGTTTCCCCGTCGATATGCCCGATGACATACCAAGCTTGTTTTACAAGGCAAAGCCGATATGGGTGAATCGTCAATTTGGTCGGTGAATCCTCGTACGGAGATTCGTAGACACCTGTGATTTGATTCGATCCGAGTAACGCAAGCTGGATGGTTCTTAGGATTTCCCCGTGTTGGCTATGGTCGGCCAGTTTCAAGTCGAAGACATCGATCAGTTGCATAGCATCTGCGATGATCTGCTTGGTTTCTTCTTTGGAAGCCGCAGCGAGCCTAGTCGTTGTGGGTGTAGCTCCCAGTCCGATATCGAGACCTGGTGCTCGGCTAATTGCGGTCGCGATGGCTTGGCCTAAGGTTTCTTCCTCTGTGAGCATCAGAGTTGGAAATCGGTAATCCGATCGAACACGATAACATTGTTCCTGTTCGCAGAAGTAATAAGGTACTCCGCAGAACTCCAGAACGTTGAGATCGCGGTGTACCGTTCGTTCCGAGCATCCTAGTTCTTGTGCGATCGCGGGGACATTCCAGCGACCGCGAGAGAGCAGTAGGTTCAAAATGCGCAGAACGCGCGAGATCCGCTCGCTCTGCCGAACTCGCCGATCTGCGTCAGGCCTTTGTGGGATATCTTTTGGTATCGATGCTTTTTTCTTCGCCATGAGAGCATTGTAGCAGTAGAGACTGACAAAGTTGGGGCAGGCGAACAGTGTCCCGTTTTTTGATGCTGCGACTCATAAGCTAAATGGTGGCATGGTATGATCAAGTGGGTGTATTTCAAAGTCATTAATACCAAGAGACTCAAAAGGGTGCAAAATGGAAATCGACCAAACACTGGGACTCCATGAGATTCCGAAAAAAGCAATGGCACTTACTCGAATCAACGGTGCAATCAAACAGATCGTGGATAATCTTCAGGGGTTTATTGATAATACTAGGAACAAGGTACAGCTTCGCCAAAGCTACATGATAAAACGCATAAATACAGGCGAAATTACGCCGGGTACTGACTTCGAAATAAAAATAGAGAGAGCACTTTGGGCTAAGTATCATCAAGCAGCTGCTTCAGTTGGCGATAGGTTTTTGGAGTCCTGTCCGCTTATTGCTGGATATTCAGTTGGATTGTTCGCAGAGAGAAAGCAAAACAACTGGGGCGAGATTGACTTATTAGGTATATCACCAGATGGCAAGCCGATTCCAATCGAGCTTAAACAAGATATGGGGGACAATATTCTGAAAATGATTATTCAGGTAGCCGCCTATGCCATCGCAGTACAGCGCGTATGGAATGAGAAAGACAGTAAGTTTCAGGCCAGCTGGAGGGATTTAGGACTTGAAAATTGTTTCAATGGCGGGCTAGATAAAGTCGAATGTATTTGTCTGGCAACAGAGGCGTACTGGCAGAGAGCATTTGGAGACCGAAGCAATAGGAGAATCGCCGGACAGATACAGGCTGACTCTTGGGGGCCAATAAAAAAGTTGATTAATGAATTCCAAAAAAAAGGCATTGAGATCTCATTTGCAACTGTTGTCCTCGGAACCGAGTTGCCGACGATTTCATCGTGCAATTCGGTCGAATTACCAAAATAGTTTTCCAGCTTTGTAAGAAAGCTTGCCCGACTCTGTTAGCTCCCCCGAGACTAATCTTCGTCTACACAATAACTATGGTATGAAGATGCACCCACCAGCCTATGCTTCAGATATCTTCCCCTGCTCGTTCCATAGCAGTGGGATCCCTTTTCCAAGTTGGCGTAGACTCATACCCTCAAGTTACTGACCACCCAGCGGTACACGATTTTCTGGAAAAACGTTCGAGAACTCGGCGAGCCGCTGCGCGGCTAGAAAGTGGATTGTAGAGAGTTGAAAGTAGAGGTGAACGAATCTCTGATAGTCGAAATCTATTTTATTCCGCCAACTCGAACCTCCGCCCGGTAAGTAAACAATAGAGGCCGCGTTCTCGGCCACAAACTTACCCGGGCCACCTTCGGTAGCCATTCTCTTGCGGAGTTTTTCACGATGACCAACTGCGCTCAACCTGCGCGCACGCCCGACGAGCAACAACTCGTC
>JBEICB010000054.1:0-25299 GCA_040373655.1 Pirellula sp.
CGAATTCAAAAAGAGGGTAGGAGGGGAGAGGTTGACGCAGGTTTGCCCGTTGGTTTTCGTTGATAGTCTTCGGCGTCCATCGAACGTAGCGATTTGTGATAAATCGTTGTAATTCCCAAGCGTTGCTGCCACCGTAATTTTCAAAGTCGCTATAGACTTCCCTCAGCACAATCAGACTCATACCGGTTGAGTACGGGTCGCTATCTTGGTTAGGGGCTTGTCCCCACCCGCCATCTGAGTGCTGCAGATCGATCAGTTTTCTGCCGGTGTCTTGTAGTCCGCGGCGTCGGTCGGCTTGGAAGAGGCGAATGATCTCATCGTCCGAATAGTTTTCTTTGAGCCAAGTTCGCCAGCGGGGGCTTTTTGCTAAGTGCAGTTCTCCGGTGTCTGGGGGAACGTACTTGTTTAGTATTAGATTTGAGTTTGCAAGTCCTACCATGCTAGCGAGTCCTTTGAGTTGACTTTGCCGCTCGGGTCGTTTGCTTTGGGGTTCGGCCGCGAGGCGAGAAGCGCGGAATAGCTCTAGGTCTCGCGAGTCGAATTCGCGTAGTTTTTGCGAGGATTGGATGGCGAGCAGGCCAGGTGGACCGTTGACCTCGAGCTGCAGGTTGCCGTTACTTGTTCCTAGAAATGGTGATTGCGAAGCCATTGATTGCGAAGCCATTGATTGCGAAGCCATTGATTGCGAAGCCATTGATTGCGAAGCCCACGGGGAGGCCGAATTTTCGAGCGAGTGGGCCGCAGTTTTGCTATCTAGTTGTACGTAATTTCGGAATGCGGATCCTAGCCAGAGCATTCCGCAAGCGTCTTCCGTTGTCGTCGGTTCGGCTTGTCGAAGGTACCAGACCATTGCGCGAAAGATTGCATGGTGGATTGCTTGACGGTCCTGGTCATTTAGATCCAAATCGTTTGCGTGTTTTACGAAGCTGGAGATGACGAGGGCCGTTGCGATCGCATCCGAGGAAGCAGCGGGAGGGCGATGTGAGTGGATTCTCCAATGGCCTTGAGGTTGTTGCGTAGCGATAGCTTTGCGAATCAGAGCGGTTTTGTCCTCCGTTTGGAGGTTTCGGCTTAGATCCATCAGCCACATGCCGTAGCCGAGGGTTAAACCTCGGCCGTCAAGTTCTTCGTCGGTTCGAGTATTTTTCAGGTCGTTTCTCAATGAACTCAAGCTAAGTTCTTCGATCGCTAGGCCTTCTTTTTGGAAAGCATCATGAAGTACGCCGCGACCGGCGATGTGCATGGCGAAGAGGGGTAGGGTTTGGTGATGGCAGGAGAAGCATTGGCGATGCTTCGGGTAGTTTGCAGTGCTTTGAACAAGCAGCGAGAGCCCTTTATTAGAAGCTTTTATGTATTTTTCGCGGGTAGAGCGGCTTTGGTTTTCTAGGACGACGGTTTGGCGGAAGCCTTCGTAGGCGAGAGGCGGGCGGATGGAGGGTTCCAAGGGGAAATTGGGGAAATCATCCAAGTGGTCTTGGCCGATTGGAGTTGGAGACTCGTTTTGCAGTCCAGGCGGGCCGTTTGGGAGGAGTGTTTGGGGAAAAGCTAGGAAAGCGAGGAAGAGAAGCCTGGGAGCGTGGTTCAGTGAGTGCATCACATGACCTCCTGCAGGTTTAGAATAGGGATCCGACAGCGAAACATCGAGGTTCTCCCGGACCGCGAAAACACCTGTCCTAATGATAGCTGGCTAGCATTAGAAAGTCAAAAGCTGGATGTTTTTTGCGGAAATGGGTTGAATGGGGGAGTGTTGGTTGAACGGTGACAATCGCTGGCTGGTTGCTTGGTTGGACTTGTGACCTTTTTTCAATCCCCTTAAACTGCTTCGTTCTTGTAAATTACTCGAACTTTGGGACTTACATCTCAAATTTTAATCATCCTTCCCTCGAGCGACGGCCACGACACATGGCATCCTGGAATGCGAGAATCTGGACTCTGCTGTGCCTTTGCGCTCTATTTGCGCTTGTGCCTGCACGAGATTCGGTGGCATTGTCGGCATTAGGAGGGTTTCAGGATGGGGGTGGGGTTAGTGGGGTTGGATCGCCATCTGAGGCTAAGGCACCTGAGGCATCTGGCCAGGTAACTTCAGCGCCGGTAACTTCGGCGCCGGGATCACCATCTTTGGCGGTTGATGCGCGTGGTGGGGAGGGAGGATTGGCGGCGGGGTTGCAGAAGCCTAAGCCGACATTGTTTGAAGAGATACTTGGCAATCCTTTGTTGGTTGCTTCGATAATGTTTGCCGTGTTGTATTTGGGAGTTTTGTTACCTGCACAGCGATCGACGAAGCGAGCGCAGCGGGAGCAAGAGGAACAGCTCGCTAATTTGAAAAAGAATGATCGGGTGGTGACCTCGTTTGGCGTGCATGGGGTTGTGGTCAGTACGCAGCCTGATGCAAAAACTGTTACTATTCGGATCGATGAAAGCTCAAACGCTAAGTTGACTTTGAACCGCGATACTATTCGTGTCGTTAAAAAGGACTAAATCTCCTATGTTGGATTGTTTGCTTTGCACCACTGTCCTTCCATTAGCCCAGACCAGTCTTGGATCGGGCGACACTACCGTCAGTGATTGGCGGGGGCTTTACGATGTCGGCTTGTTTTTACTAGCCGTGATCGTTCCGTTCGTTCTTGGAAAGTTCTTTGCGAATCGGCTTCGTATGCCGTCCCACGCGATGGCTTTTAGTTGGATACTTTTGGCGATCATCGCTACCGGGATTGTGCTTGCAACGGGAACGTTGAAGTTGGGTCCTGACATTAAGGGTGGGACGAATCTGATTTATCAGATTGACCAAAGTACGGTTGGCAATTCGGGTGTTAGGGTATCATCGCGTGATTTTATTGCTCCTTTGCAAAATCGGATCAATCCTTCGGGGATGAACGAGTCTGTGGTGCGTCCGGCGGGTGACGACAAGATAGAGATCATCATTGCGGACGTGGATCCTGCGGAGATTGAGGAAGTCAAGCGGAAGATCACGGAAGCTGGTATTTTGCAGTTTCGCATAGTAGCGAATGGCAACGACCACGACGAGTTGATCAAGGCAGCTCGTACACAGGCTGAGAATCCGAACGCGGACATTCGGCTTCGTCGCGAGGTGAGCTTACCGAGCAAGGCGACGGGCGAGCCTGAGGTTGCGGGGGTGTGGCGGACATTGGGTCGAGCGGCAGGTCAATCGGGCGAGAGTGAAATTCAGGGATACGTCCCTGGCGACACGATCCGCAATGCTCGGACCGGAGAGATTCTCAATCCTGTGTCGACTGGGCGTCCGAATGACTTTGAGCTTTGGTTGGCAAGTCAAAGGATTCAAGACGTGGATGTTTTGTTGGCATTGCAGAAGAATGGAACTCCGTATGTGGAGGTCAATGGTTCGGATTTGTCGCGCGCGAAGGTAGAGATATCGAAGAACGGTGGCTATCTCGTATCGTTTGTGATGTCCACGGGTGGTGCGGAGAAGATGCTCAAGATGACCATCGCGAACCAGCCGGATACGATTACGACTTTCAAGCGTCGGATGGCGATTCTGCTCGATGGTATCGTGCTATCGGCTCCGAGTTTGAATAGTCCTATATCCCGTGATGGTCAGATTGAGGGGAACTTTTCGCTCAAGGAAGTTGAGTTTTTGGTACAGATCCTCAATTCTGGATCGTTGCCGGGAGCGATTAGCAAGCAGCCGATCAGTGAGAACGTGGTTGGGGCGACGATGGGTGCGGATGCGATTGCCAAGGGTAAGTATGCAAGTTGGTTGGGATTAGCAACCACCGTGTTTGGTGTCCTGGCATATTATCGTTTTGCGGGTTTAGTTGCGACGATTTCGCTGGCTTTGAACTTGGCCATGATCATGGCTTGTATGATGTTGTTCCGCCAACCATTGACCCTAGCTGGTTTAGCGGGATTGGTGTTATCGGTGGGGATGAGCGTTGACGCGAATGTGTTGGTCTTTGAGCGGATTCGGGAAGAGCGAGAGAAGAAGGCGACGACGCGGATGGCGATTCGCAACGGGTTCGATCGCGCTTGGACGACGATTTTCGACTCGAACTTGACGACATTGATCAGTGCTTTGGTGCTGTATTACGTCGGTACGGAGCAGATCAAGGGATTTGCGATTACGTTGATCATTGGTTTGGCGATCAGCATGTTCACGGCGGTGTTCTTTGCCCACAACTTGTTTGAGATCGCTGAGCGATGGGGATTTGCCAAGTTGAATATGGCTGACTACGTCAATCAAGCGAAACGCTCGTTCTTCGGTCCGGGTGACATTGACTTTTTGAGTTATCGCAATTTGGCTTACATTGGCTCAGGGGTGCTGATTGCGATTGGCTTGATTGCGACGTTTTTGCGTGGCAAAGAGTTTCTTGATATCGACTTCAACGGGGGTACTTCTGTGGTATTTGCGTTGAACAAGACGATGGAACCGGATGAGGTTCGCAAGATTGCGGAGAGTGCGTTCGATGAAGACGAGCGAGGCTTGCCGATTCAGACGACGCTGACAAACGTGGAGATGAAGGACTTTGCCAAGAACTCCGTTTACAAGCTGGATGTGTCTTTGAAGGATGACGCTCAGGTGCGCGAGCGATTGGTGAAAGGGTTCAATGGAGCTCAAGGGGCTTCGTTGGTGACGTACGACATGGAGTCGAAGATTGCAGGGAAGACGCAATCGAGTGTGTTGCCTAAGGTCCAGAAGGACCGTCGGACTTATATGGTCTCGTACCAAGATCCGGCTGCAGCTCCTGCTGCTGCTCCGGCCGCGGCGCCCGCTCCGGTGAGCGCTGGTCAGGAAGCACCGGCGGCAGATGCATCGGGTGTTCAACCTGAGCAATCGGCTACAGCGGAGGTGACGAAGTCCAGTTTTGCCCCTGAGTTTACGACGGAAGCGAATTTGACGTTCCGCGATACGCTTGGATCAAGTTCAGCCAAGCTCAATGCTTCGCAGGTAATTGATGGATTAGTTGCGGCAGCGAGTGCAGTTGGCCGTAACTTAGTTGACTCACAGATTGATCTTCAGCCGGTGGGTGGTTCGAACTGGACGCGGACTTCTGAAGTTGGATTTCCGGAGTGGGCTGTAAAGCTACCGTTTGACGAGGCGACCACTGCATCACTGCTTGGGAAGATGACGGAATCGATTCGTTCGAAGCCAGTTTTTCAGTCCTTTAGCAAGATTGAGGGTCGAGTTGCGGGTGAGATGCAGCAGCGAGCTATTGCGGGTCTGTTGTTGAGCTTGTTGTTTATCACCATCTACATTTGGTTCCGATTTAACAACGTTTCTTACGGTGTAGCGGCGGTGATTGCGTTGGTCCACGACGTGTTTATTACGATTGGGATCCTTGCAATCAGTCACTGGTTGTTCAAGCCATTAGGGTTCTTGTTGATCGAGGACTTTAAGATTTCGCTGACGATTGTCGCGGCGATTTTGACGATCATTGGTTATTCGCTTAATGACACGATTGTTGTGTTCGACCGAATTCGGGAAGTGAAGGGCAAGAGTCCGAACTTGACCGAGAAGATGATTAATGCTTCGGTGACCCAAACGTTGAGTCGTACATTGCTGACATCCTCCACGACGATTGTTGCGATTTTGTTGATGTACATTTGGGGTGGAGAGGGGATTCACGGGTTTGCATTCTGCCTTCTCGTTGGGATTCTAGTCGGTACCTATAGCTCCATATTCGTCGCAGCTCCGATTCTGCTGTGGCTAAGCAAACGAGAACAAGCAGCACGCGCCGCTTCGAAAGTCTACTAAACGATGCACGCATATCGAACACATACGTGTGGGCAATTACGGTCGAGTCATACAGGTCATTCCGTAAAGCTCTCTGGCTGGGTATATCGCAAACGAGACCATGGCAATTTATTGTTTGTCGATTTGCGAGATCACTACGGTGTGACGCAAGTGGTGGTGGACCGCGACAGTTCGGCTTTCGCGTTGATTGAGGGTTTGAAGTTGGAGTCTGTGATTGCTGTTGAGGGACAAGTGTTGTCCCGAGGCGCAGCGCAGATCAATCCGGACTTGCCGACGGGAGAGATTGAGGTCAAGGCCACGACGGTATCGTTGCTGTCAGAGGCATCCGAGTTGCCGTTTCCGATCTTTGGAAATGCGGAATATCCGGAAGAGATTCGTTTGCGTAATCGATTCTTGGATTTACGTCGTGAGAAATTGCACGCGAATATAGCGTTACGTAGTCAGGTGATTGCGAGTTTGCGTCGACGGATGATCGATGCGGGGTTTACAGAGTTTCAGACACCGATTCTTACAGCATCAAGTCCAGAGGGTGCTCGGGACTTTTTGGTGCCATCTCGGGTGCATCACGGGAAGTTTTATGCGTTGCCTCAGGCGCCGCAGATGTTCAAGCAGTTGTTGATGGTTGCTGGATTTGACCGATACTTCCAGATTGCACCATGTTTCCGCGACGAGGATGCGCGTGCTGATCGTTCTCCTGGGGAGTTCTATCAGTTGGACTTCGAGATGAGTTTCGTAACACAGGACGACGTGTTTGCGGCGATTGAACCGGTGTTGCACGGAGTGTTCGATGAGTTCTCGAAGGGGCGCGGCGTGACACCTCCACCGTTCCCTAGGATTACTTATAAGGATTCGATGCTCAAGTATGGTTCGGACAAACCGGACTTGCGCAATCCGATTGAGATTTCGGACGTTACAGAGATTTTCCATGGTGGTCCGTTTGCGGTATTTGCGAAGAGCATTGAAGCGGGGGCAGTGGTTCGCGCGATACCTGCACCGGAAGCTGGGACTCGAGCCAGAAGCTTCTTTGACTCCGCAAATCAGTGGGCGAAGGACGAGGGCTTTGCGGGCTTGGCTTACATCAACTTCAAGGGTGGAGAAGGTGGTGGTATTGCGAAGAACATTGGGCCTGATCGTGTTGCTCAATTGGTTGCCCAGATGAAGTTAGGGCCTAATGACGGTGTGTTCTTTGCTTGTGACAAGCCCGGGAATGCCGCGAAGTTGGCAGGGATGGTTCGAACGCGGGTTGGAACTGAGTTGGATTTGATCGAAAAGAACACGTTCAAGTTTTGTTGGATCGTAGACTTCCCAATGTATGAGTGGGATGAGATCGAGCAGCGGGTGATTTTCAGTCACAACCCGTTTTCGATGCCGCAGGGTGAGATGGAAGCTTTGCAGACCAAGGATCCGTTGGATATTCTCGCTTACCAATACGACATCGTTTGCAACGGCATTGAGTTGTCATCGGGAGCTATTCGGAACCACAAACCGGAGATCATGTACAAGGCATTTGAGATTGCCGGTTATGATCGATCGGTAGTGGACGAGAAGTTTAAGGGGATGATCAATGCGTTTAAGTACGGTGCTCCGCCACACGGTGGATCTGCACCTGGGGTGGATCGAATTGTGATGTTGCTGGCAGATGAGCCGAATATACGCGAAGTGATTCTGTTCCCGATGAATCAGCGTGCGGAAGACTTGATGATGGGTGCGCCATCGTTTGTTTCCGAGAAGCAATTGCGAGAGTTGCGGATTGCGATTGTCGGTGATCCACACAAGACCAACTGAGCGGATTGATGCACTGGTATGTTCCGCGGTCCGTTGATTGGACCGTACGCAATGAATAGATGTGCTGGGTGAATGTCTGTGGCGGAGGATGGTTTAGGTCAGGACCGCTGCACATATCCTACGGTGCTTCGCGGTTTGCGTTGCAGCCACTCGGTGAGTTGTTCGCGGAAGATTTTGGAATTGTGGCGGATGTCGGTTGGGAGTTTGGTGGGGTAGAGGATGAATTCGTCGATGTTGGCATTGGGGTGTGCGGCTTGAAGTAGTTCACGCCAAGCTTTTTGGTGGTTTTGGAGATCGCTTTGAACGGATTGTCGATGTTGTGGCCAAGGTTCTACGATGATGACTGCTTGTTGGTTGGGTGATTGCCCGCGTGGCACGAGAGCGCTGCGGTAAACAGATGGGTGGGTATTTACGACGGCTTCGATCGGCTCGGTGTAGAGAGTTGTGGAGTTACCGATAACGCGATGAGATTTTCGACCGCAGTACCAGAAGCGGTCTTGTTCATCGAGGTAGCCGACATCTCCCATGCGGTGCCAAACGGTTTCCTGTTGGTGGGGTTCTTGGTTGGATAGCGTGGTATTTGTGGCTCGGACTTTATGTAGAGCGTTTTGATCTACACGTGTGACGTAGGTTTGAGTGACGCTAGGGCTGCAGACCATGAGTTCGCCGATTTGACCGCGTGGTAGTTCTTTGGCTTGTTCCATACGATCGATGGGACCATCGGTGATTTCGATTACTTTCCAGAGGACACCATCGAAGCGATTCCCGACGCAGGTACCTTTTCCGGCGCGGGTTTGCGCTGCGGTGTGTTCGAGGACTTCGCGAGATTCGATTGAAGCGACGGGGAGAGCTTCGGTGGCTCCGTAGGGAGTGAACATTAGTCCGTCGGGGTGGATCGCAGCGCGGATTTGTTCGAGTACGCGGGGAGGTACGGGGGCACCTGCGGATAGGACACGTCGGAGGGAATCCATGCGGCGCCCTTGTTGTTGGCAATACGCTCCGACTTTGGTCCACAGGGCGGGAGAGCCGAAGGATTGATCGATTTGCCATTGATCGATGGCGTCAAGGAGTCGGGGGGGATCCACATCGGCAGGTTTGGTGGGATCCATATCTGGCAAGACGGTACCGACTCCCATAACAGCGTTGAATAGGCCGAAGAGAGGGAAGCCGCTGAGGTCCAGGCCACCGGGTTGAATACCGTAATGGTTCGCGATCATATCGATTTGTGCGATGAAAGTTTGGTGTGTGTACATCACACCTTTTGGAGGGCCTGTGCTACCTGTAGTAAAGATAATTGCCGCTTGGTCTTGCAATGTCGTTGCAGGGGGAACAAATCTGGAGCTAGGTGTTGCCTCCAGTTGATCAAGGGTGGGGGCAGGTAAAAAGCCGAATCGAGAACCGACCGTTACATTCAATCGGGCTTTCGGAAAAAGGTTGCTTTTAAGTTTGACGATGGCTTGAGCAAGTGGGATAGCGACGAACCCATCTGGTTCGGTGGCAGCGAGGCAGTTAAGTAGGTTTTTCTTTCCCATCCCGGGATCTACGAGGACTAGAGTAGCGCCACATTTCAAGAGGGCGAAGACTAGCGCGATGAAATCTTCACCAAAACGAACGAGGAGTGCGATTCGTTTTCCAGGGCCTACACCCATGGCTTGTAAGCCAGCAGCGATGCAGGTGGAGCGTTGATCGAGATCTGAGAGGCTGATGGTGTGATATCGTCGTGACGCTCTTTGTTTATGGGATCCCACGGGGGTAGCGATACCGAGTTGTTCGGGGTGCTCGAACGCTTGTTGGGTTAGTCTTGCTCCAACGTTTTGCGTGATGCGATTGCTGTTTTCCATAAGTCGATCCGAGGGAGTTGGGTGCCCTGTCATTGGAGCGGGTTGTTATCTCTCGTGTGTGGTGTTAGCGAATCTCGATGATAATGCGAGTTGGGGAATATTCTGAGTCGGTTTCGATATTGGATGGGAAATCGAATAGGACTTCTTCAAAGGAGGGTGGGCCGAATCCGCGTTTAGGGTTTTGGGAAAAGCCGTAGGGTTCGGTTGGTATTCCAAGGGGATTTTTATCCAACTTGTCGTTCGTGTTTTTGTCATGGTGCGCTGAGACGGCAAGTTTGTGTATCGCTTTGTCGTTTGGTGGAGTGCCGAGGGCTTTTTTTAGCGTTGACTGGTCGACATGCCAAAGGACGGAGTCAGGAATTGGGCTTTCGGAGGGAATGGGCTGGGTCGATTTGAGAATGGCTTGGTCGGGTTGATTAAAACCATCTTTCCCTCGGTACAAGGCTATTCTGCATTGGCCTTGCGAGTCTTTAAACCCGCGGACTTCGATGATTAGTGGCGTGTTTGTTGAGGGATTGGGGGCATTGTTGGAGTTGTGGGGCGAAGCCTTTTTATCGGTGGCAGGAGCAGCAGAAGGGTTGGCAGTCGCAGTGTTGGCAGTCGCAGTGTTGGAATCAAGCGTAGTTTGGCGGGTTTGGGGCGCGGAGGACGGGGAGGATTTTGAGCAACCGAAGGTGAGTGGAAAAAGGGAGAGTCCGAGGGTGAGGGCTATCAGGGATTGCGGATGGCGAAGGGGGGGAGCTTTGTGGGTGGATTTCATGGAAAAACGTGGAGAAATCGAGTGGGAAGAAAATGAAATTGTTTGAGTACACTCACCCGTGTCAAACTGCTAAGATAGTACTCGGTTCTGGGAAGACTTCGTAGGCTAATCCCGAACAAACTTCCCTTGAGCGGGTATTCAGCGAGGATAGTCCACCATTATTGGAGGGATTACTTCGTGATTGTTCAAAGTCAAAACAGGGCTTGGGTCCCAACAACCTCCATGTCCGTCCACTTGTCTGATGGGGTCTGCCATGTCGAATTCTGGTGATGATCTGAATCGTTTGGATATCGGGTTACCTGGATTTGCTTCTGTTCCTTCTGGGGAGCAACTCAAGGAGGACGAACCGGTGCGGGAGACAGCCAAGCAGGCTGGTGCTGTGCAAAAGGTGGGTACTTCTCCGAAGGCAGCAACTACTCAGAATACTGGTGTTGTCCAGAAGGGCGCCACTACGCAGAAGGTCGGTACTGCGCAGAGGGGCGGTACTACTCAAAAGGCGGACACTGCGGGCACAGCCAAGGGGCAAGGTGTACAGGCCGTACCAGCGACTGCGGGAGAGGATGACGAGGGGGGCGAGGGAGTCGGGAGTCTTGTTCGGAAGAGGAGCGGTTTTTGGACTGCGGCACCGAGTTGGGCTATCAGTACGGTTGTTCATGTTGCTGCGATATTAGCTTTAGCTGCTTGGAACATTGAGCCGATTCGCAAAGAGATCAGTTTGATGCTCAATGTTGGTGAGCCGGTGGGCAGTGAGTCGGATGCGTTGGAAGAGTTCTCGATGGACGATTCGACGGCTGAGATGCAGACGGAGACCGAGGACATGCCGAGCGATGTTCCGACGGTGGAGCCTACGGCGGTTGATGCGAAGGTGGAAGTAGAGATGAGCAGTCTGGTGGCTGAAGCACCAGCGGTTTCGATGTCTAGTTTAAGTGAGTCCCTTGCGCCTGCATCGAGTCTCGCTGCCCAGAGCAGTGCTGCGATGCGAGCTTCTTTGAATAGCCGTTCGAAGGAGACGAAGCGAGAGTTGCTCAAGAAGTTTGGTGGCACGACGGAGACTGAGCGAGCGGTATCGATGGCGCTCAAGTGGTTAGCAGAGCATCAGAATCCCCAGACTGGAGCTTGGACTTTTACCCATGCGTTGGTCTGCGGTGGCAAGTGCGATCGTCCTGGTGAGCGAACACCGAGCATGAATGCGGCTACGGGGATGGCGCTTATGTGCTTCTTGGGTGCAGGTCAGACGCACATGGAGGGTGAGTACAAGGAGACGGTCTTTAAGGGGTTGAGTTTCTTGATTCAGAGCATGAAGGTTCAAGGTGGTTTTGGGGCTTGGTGGGTTGGTGATGGCCACGGTAAGGGGCTGGATGATATGTATGCACATGGGATTGCATCGATCGCCATGTGTGAAGCTTATGGTATGACGCGAGACCCGAGACTGCTTGAGGCAGCACAGTTGAGCATCAACTACATGACATTGGCTCAGAATCCGCAGACTGGTGGGTGGCATTATTCACCGTTTCCTGAGGGGAAGATGCCGGGGGATACATCAGTTGTTGGATGGCAGATGATGGCGATCAAGAGTGCGGCGATGTCAGGATTAAATTATGACATCGATACGGTGCGCCGTGCGAATTTCTTCTTGGACTCCATGATGGTTCCGGGTGGTTTTGGGTATCACTATTCACTGGACTCTAAGAAGATGAATCCCACGGATTATCGTCCTGCGATGACGGCATGTGGAGTTTTGTGTCGAATGTATTCGGGGTGGAATAAAGAAGACCCATCGATTAAGGCGGCGGTTGCTAAATTTGTAGAGTCGGGGCCACGTGCGGGTGATAGTTATTTCAACTATTACGCGACGCAGGTGCTCAAGCAATACGGTGGTTCCGAGTGGGAGTCTTGGAACGAGAAGATGAAGGGACTGCTAATTGGTTCTCAGGTGCAAACGGGGCATGGTGCTGGGAGTTGGTTCTTTGAAGAAGGGATCAGTTCACAGGCGGGTGGTCGATTGTATTGCACTTGTATGGCAACAATGATGCTTGAAGTTTATTATCGTTATATGCCGTTGTATGCAGAGCAAGCCGAAGAGGATGCTTTTCAGTTGTAAGGTATTTGTATGAAAGAAACGGCGATGCAGAAGTTAGGGGCATCACCGGGAAAGTGGTGGCAAGTCGATAGCGAGGATTCGACTCGGGTCGTGTGCGACTTGTGCCCACGGCAGTGTCGGATGAAAGAGGGTGATCGCGGTTTCTGTTTTGTTCGCAAGATTGAGCAAGGCAGAATGGTTCTCGATACGTACGGCCGCAGTACTGGATTTTGTATTGATCCGATTGAGAAGAAGCCGCTCAATCACTTCTATCCAGGTACGAGTGTTTTATCGTTTGGAACGGCGGGATGTAATTTAGGATGTCAGTTTTGTCAGAACTGGGACATCAGCAAGTCGCGTGAGGTGAGCAAGTTGTCACGGGAGGCGACACCGGAGTCGATTGCTGCAGCGGCTGATCACTATGGGTGTCGCAGTGTAGCATTTACTTACAATGATCCAGTCGTCTGGGCAGAGTATGCAATAGACACAGCGATGGCGTGTCGTGAGCGATCGATTGCAACGGTTGCGGTGACAGCCGGTTACATTGCGCCGCAGGCGAGACAAGAATTCTTTCGATGGATGGATGCGGCGAACGTTGACTTGAAATCATTCTCTGAAGATTTTTATCGTAAAATAACTTATTCGCGGTTAGAGCCGGTCTTGGAAACGTTGCGTTATTTGAAATCCGATACAGATGTTTGGTTTGAGCTGACGAATTTGGTGATACCAGGAGAAAACGATTCCGAAGACGAGTTTCAGCGAATGTGTGAGTGGATTGTCAAGGTGTTGGGGACAGACGTACCGATTCACTTTTCTGCATTTCACCCGGATTTTCGCATGTTGGATCGACCTGCAACGCCATTGCAAACATTGTTGAAGGCGTATGACATTGCGAAGTCGCATGGGATTGAGCATGTTTATGTTGGGAATGTGCATAGCCGGCAGCATGCGTCGACCTATTGCCCGGGTTGCGGAGAACTACTGATTGAAAGAGACTGGTACAAGATTGATCGCGTGCAGCTCGTTGAAGGATGTTGTCGGACCTGCCAAAAACCGCTAGCTGGACGATTTCAGAGCCAAGTGGGAACTTGGGGGCGCAAAAGGCTTCCAATCGACATGCGACCCTTTCAGCCCATCGGGGCTGTCGGGCAAGCGACTGCCAGCCAAACAACTTCGACTTCCTCTTCACTACCTTTAGTCAACCTGAACAAAACGATGCAAGACCCTCAAATTCAGAAGCTTACTTTGTTGCACATTTCAAGTTTGAATGACGACCAGAAGAAGGCGATCCAAGATGTCGCGGCGAAACTTGTTGCAGCGAAGGTGATCAAGGCAAGGTATGGTCAAGATCTTTTCTCCGGTTTAGGGGATTTAGTAGACCAGTATGTTTACGGCTGTTTTACGACATTGAAACGGGGGAAGACGTTGCGGGGTTGTTGTGGATTTTTGGGGCGTCCTACTACCTTGCGCGATGCGTTGATTGAGTCGGCCGAGCGGACGGCGAAGGACGATCCTCGCATGCCTGCGATTGCTAGTGTGGAACTGCCCTATCTTTCTTGTCATGTCAATTTGTTGTCTTCACCTGAATTGGTACCTGTGGCGGCGCAGGATCGTGACAAGGTGATTGAGCTTGGCAAACATGGGTTGCGGATTTCCTCGAAGGGGAACAGTCCTTATGGTCAGCGTGCGGGGCTGTTTTTACCGAGCGTGCCTATCGAACAAGGTTGGGATGTGAAGGAGTACTTGGCTTCCCTGTGCACGAAGGCTGGATTACCTGCGGGGACTTGGAAGGATCCTTCGGTGACATTGGAGTGGTTTGAAGGGCTTGAGATCGACGGTGACTTTTCCACGGTGGGGCTTCCGGAGGTAATGCCGGAGGTTGGAGTACCGGGTGATTTTGAAAGTTTGATGAAGTTAAAGGGAGCGGTTGTACAGAACATGATCGCTTTTTCGCATGGCGCGACTCCCAACTACTATGTACTCGATGCGATGGATGGTACGGTACATGGGATTGTATTGTCGGCAGTAGATATTGAATCGAAGGCTCCGATGGCGCACTGGATTCAGACATCCTTGCGTCCGGGAGTGCCATTGCAATCGAGTGTTTTTGAGTTGAGTCGTGTTGCGGAGCAGACGATTCGTCGAACCCGGTTCGACAAATCGGTTGATATCGATGTTGCTGTGACTGTTCTCTACAGTCCAGCTCACCATGGAACTGTACAAGTTGGTGACTGGGATGGAGGTAAGCTGCGAGAGTCGTTGAGTGAATGTGATTTAGCAGGGGTAGATCCAACGCAACGAGGGATTCTTGCATTGTGTGGTGATCGTGTTGCAGTTGCATTTGATGCAACGAAGTCGGTGCATACCTTGGTTGAAGAAGCGTCAGGGATGGTCAAGTCCCGAACGCTACCTATTACGATTGTTTCGATTGGATGTATGTCGACTGCGAGTTCACTATTGGCTTCGAATATTCCTGGGACGGAAGCGAGTGACAGACCTCGCCGGGCCATACTAAGTGGTAGTTTCTATCCAGCGGATTATGACGAGCTCCAAGGAATGCTTGGGCAGTTTGAATCGAATTCGCAAACTGAACCTGTGGCGAACGTGCAAGCGATTATGGTTCCGCATGCTGGTTTGAAGTACAGCGGGCAAATTGCAACGGATGCTTGGCGTAGTTGTCAAATTCCTCGAACCGTTGTAATTCTCGGTCCAAAGCATACAAGTTTAGGAGCTGATTGGGCTGTTTCATCTGCTAAGCACTGGGAATTACCGGGTACTGATGGATTCGAGATCGATCAAGACCTCAGTCGTAAGATTGTCAGTCAAGTTGCGGGAATGGAGCTCGATGCAACGGCGCATCTAAGGGAGCATGGCGCGGAAGTCCAGCTGCCGATTCTCGATCGTTTGGCTAGTGCTTCTGGTGAGCGTCCTCGGTTAGTTTGTATCGCGATGGGGAATGCAAATTGGACGGAGATTGAGGCCGCAGCGAGGCAGTTAGCAGAGGTGTTACGGGAGCATCCGGAACCAGTGTTGCTCGTGATTTCTAGCGATATGAATCACTTCGCTAACGATGAGGAGAATCGTCGCAAGGATCGTCTCGCTTTGGATGCATTGAAGACCGGTGATGCAAAGTTGTTGTTTGATACATGCCGCGAAAATGCGATTAGCATGTGTGGGTTCGTCCCTGCAGCATTGGTGATGCAGACACTGAAAGAGTTGGGGAAAAACACAGAGGTTGAGGAGTTGGGGTACGACACCAGTGCTACTGTTAGCGGTGATACTTCGCGGGTTGTCGGTTATGCGGCAGCTCGTTGGCTCTCTTGAACTATCGGCTCGCCTTGTTTTAAAAAGTCTTGAAGTGCTCTATCGATTGGAAACACAGAGACACGGAGGACACAGAGAGAAAGGGGATAGGAGACTAGTGTGATTGTGCAAACTGATATCTCACACAACGATGTCGATGCCACTCGAACCGAGATTTTGTTTAACGGGTAGCCGGAGGCGTCCGGTGATTGGAGTTGATTTTTCACGAAACCAATAAGGAGCGGCGAGCGAACCGATGTCTCACGCCAAGGAGCAAAGACGCAAAGAAGACCGCAGAGTTCTGAGTTCGTGCTTTGCGGCTCAAGGAGAATTATGCGGGTGCTATGCGATCCACTCTTGGAAGAGGTTGTCCCACACTTGGACATCTTCTGAGTTGTTGAAGAGTATGTCGGAGCGTTGTTGGATTTCTGTTCGGCAAGTTCGATTGAAATCGGGTTCGGTGCCGAGCGTGACCGCGATTTGTACATACTCTTCGGGGCTAGCTGCCACCAAGGACTTAATTCCCATGCGTTGCAACATGGCAAAGGTAAGTCGTCCTCGGAGAAATTTGCCCGGATATGTCACGACCGGTGCACCGACTGCAAAAGCTTCGTAGCTGGAGTTTCCTCCGCAGAACGGAAAGGGATCGAGCACGGCGTCAGCACAAGCAAGTAGATGAAGAAAATCGGGGTTAGGTTGTGAGGGCAAGAACTTCACACGTTGCAGACCATCGGGCAAGGTGCGTTCCCATCGTCGTTTGAGAGCTTGTGTCCAAGCGTTGACTCGTCCTTCGATAAGTACCAAGTCGGCAAGATGATCAGCTTCAAGAATTCCGGAAAGTGCTTTATCGAAATCGGGATGAAATTTAAATGCCGTTTGAGGGCATAGATAGGCGTGGCGATTTGGGTCGAGCCCGAAGGATTGTTTGGATCGAGGTGTACCATTGAGGGATGGGCGGTTGTAATAGACGCCGAGATTGCGCAGTTGAATCAACTTTTCTGTGTAATGTGAGTCTGCATCTGCAGGTTCGGCGAGTTGGCTCGAAATGAAGTAGTCGATGTTTGGGCTGCCGGTTGTCACGGGGTGTCCCCATGTCGTCGCTTGGATGGGGGCTATTCGGGAATAGCAGAGGCTTTGTGTCAGTGCATCCATGCCTACATCTGCAAAAACGAGTACATCAAGTTTGAGTTCAGCGATCATGCGTCGCGCGGCATCTACATTTCGGGGGGCAGCGATGGTTTTGTCGGCGGCTTGGCTGAAAGCTTGCGCCATGGCATCATTTGGTCGTTGCAGAAAGATCACAGAAAGTTCGATGTCTTTGCGAGACAACTGTTGCATTCGACCAAGGTTTAGGCGACCGATGGTGTGATCTTTGAAATGACTCGATAGGAAGCCGACTTTGAGTTTGCGGCCATTGGGTTTGATGGTTTCTTTGGGTTCAGTGCAAGTGACACCTCGATAGACTTTTCCCAGATTGCGCATGACGTCCCGGTCATTTTCACCTTGATAGACCAAGTAGAAGGATGTGTCGGCAAGTGCATGGGTGGTATCTATTTCGATTCGTTCATTAACCAGTGCATTAACGCAGGTTGCAAATCTATTTCTCCAGTATGTGATTTGCTCTTTGTTTTCGTAGACGATTGGAAGGACTTTGGCTGCTAAGACCAAGTTCATGGCTTGAGGGTTTGATTTTTGTGCTTGTTCGAGGTGGTGTAGTGCTCGAGTTGGCTGGTTGATGACTTGGCATAGCACACCAAGATTTTGGTGTGCGGGTGCGAAGTCAGGTCGTTCGTCTGTAGCTTGTTGATAGCAAGTGATCGCAGCAGCTTGGTCGCCCATGTCTTGATAAAGATTACCTAAGCGGTTCAGCAGATCTGCTGATTTGGGGGCAATTTCAAGTGCATTGCGCAGCGCTTTGAAGGCTTGCGGAAGTTCACCTTGAGCATGTGCCCGATCGGCTTGGCGGATCCATTCGGAGAGGGCCGCGACGGGGTCTTCGGTTGTGATATGGGTTGTGTTTGGATCTGTTTGCGTTGGATTGCTTAGTTTTGTTGCGGGGTTTGCTTGTAGTGTTTGAGCAGATGGTGAAGAGGTCGTTGGATTCTCTGGAGATCCGGTTACGATTTTGTGATTGCGTCGAGGCTCCATGGTGTGAAGTTGCAATGGAGGGACTATCCAGACTTCTTCGTCTTCGCCTTTGACGGGGGATGGTCCAACGATTTTTGGGTTTCGAATATTTGGGATTACATCGATGGCGAAGAGTTCTTCGACACCTGTTTTGAATCGAAGTGTTGCGATGGTACGTCCAGAGGTGATGTCGACGATTCCGAGACCACAGTTTAGGGCATCAGGGTTTTCACCGATGGGTAGCCCGCCGAAGATATTGGTTTCGCGGATGCGTGAGAGGCCAACGAAAGCGTAGTTACCGAAGAATGCGAGTCCTCGCGTGTACCCTGGCAGTCTTGCAACGGGTTGTAGTTGACCTGATTGGAGATCTACGATAGAGAGTTCGCCGTGTCCGGAGTTTAAGACCCACAATTTACCTTGGTAGATTCTTGGGGAGTGAGGCATGCAAAGGCCTCTGCAAACGACTTGTCCGGACGGAACATCGAGAATGGCACCGCCATCGCGTTTATTTTCTCGCCATCCTGCAGGTTGATCGCTTTGTCCTAATACGGTGACAAAGCGAGGAGCACCATTTTCCATCGCAAGGCCATTGAGGTGACAGCGATCTTGATCGATCAATTGCGAAATAAACGGAGGCCTCCATCGTGGAAAAAAATTGTAGGCATCATCCAGCGTGCAGAGGCACGAGAAGAGCGTGTTGACGACCCAAAGGCCTTCGTTGCCGAAGGCGAGATCGTGTCCATGGATGCTTCCGGTGACGAAGCTACTGCGAGAGAGGTAACATCCGTCGTAGGATTTCGCAGGTGGGATGTTTGGAGCTACATCGTGAGCGGAATGAAGGAAGTGAATTTGGCGTCGCGATCCGATGGCGATTTGATCACGTGCGACGGCGACCCCCATGACTTGGTCAAACGTGTGAAAGGAGAAGCTAGGTTTATCTTGGTAGCTACCGACGACCACAAGTTTACCGGCTTGATATGTGGATATTAAGACCGAAAGGTTTAATTGCTGTAGAACGAGTGGGAGGTTGCTTGAGTGTTCGTACTCGACGGCGACTTGGTCCACAGGTTGCGGATTGGAATTTGTGGAATCTGACATGCAGTGCCCTGCTGGATAACTACTATCGAGGAGGTTTCATGAAGGAGATCTCATCGAGTAGCGTTTGTTATGGAGAAAATGAGTGTGAGTGAAAAGCGCACCTATGATTGTAATCACTGGGCGGAATCTCCGACAAGTGAAACGATTGGAATGACGACGGGTTCGCTGAGGAGTACGAGGCTGAGATTGACCATTTCCGGGTGAAGTCGGAATTGCCGGCAGAGGACTTTACGGTAGGAGAGGAGTTGGAAACGGTGGTGATCGATGCGTTCGGCGACCCAGGATTCGAGGGATAGATTTTGGGGTCGAAGGTCAGTCTTGAAGTCAATAATTTCGGCGCGGACGACGCGATTTCCGTCGTAGCCAAGGACACAGCGATCAATGATGCCGCGGATGAGTTGTCCATCCATCCATTGAAGTAGCCTTCGTTCGTTGGTGACTTCGAGGCGAAGCGGGGAAGGTTGGTGCCAATGGTTGTATCGATCGCGGCTGAGGAGTTGTCGAATTGTGGGGCTATCGCAATAAGCTAAGAAGCGATCGGCGATTGTTTCGAGTCGGAGTTGGGTCATTTCATCGCGAGTTAGCGCGGTTGCGGCAAGTCGTAGAAGCTCCTTCTTTTCCGGTTTGACTTCTTCGATCCACGGTCGAACTTCTTCGAACCAACGGTGAACGACTTTTCCGATGATTGCTCCGCTTACGTCTTCTTCTTTCCAAACAGGTTGTAGGGGTTCAAGGCTAAGTGTATTTGCATCGGGATTGTAGTCAGGCCGACTTGGGGCCATCCATTGGGGAGGTTTTTCTGTGTCGTTAGCAAATGCCAATTCGATGGTGAGAGTTTGTTTTCTTGTAGGGGCTGATGATTGCGTTTTCGTTTGTTTTGCCGATTGTTTTTTTGCGATTTTTTCAACCCAGTTTGGATCACCGAGGCGGTAGAGGAGAGCACCGGGTTCAGCGCGGGATTGTTCATTTGCAAAAGCGGATTGCAGGGCAGAACCCCATTGTTTGATGGCGGATTTTCCGGCAGGGGCGAAGAGGTAGAGTGCGTTTCGAGCGCGCGTGAGCGCGACGTAAAAAAGGCATAGTGCTTCTCCTAGTTGTTGAAACATGGTTTCTCGGCAAGCGACACGCCATTCGTCGGGAAGGTATTTCTGGAGGTCTTTGTTGACGCTGCGCATGATTGCGATGGGGGGGCCTGTGCGAGTTGCACGCATCGCAATGAGCTTTGGAGCTTGTTTGACGATTTGTTGATCGAGAGCTGGGATAAAGACAGCATCGAATTCGAGCCCTTTAGACTGGTGGATTGTCATCACACGTACTTTGCTTTCGCCTGGGAGAGCTACACGGGTGGATTCGATTCGATCGAGGAATTCGTTGATTTGCGACTGCTCTGCAGCATCGAACCGGTAGGCTTGATCGACGAGTTGCAGCAGTCGTTCTTGGTCTCTTTCGGTACATTCGGGAGCGAGATGATTGACGAGTGAACTGACTGTAACGCCGAAGCCCACGGCGTCGAGTTTTTCGCGAAGGGCGTGAGAGATTTCGATGGGATCCACTGCAGTCGCTTCGTCCCAATAGGATTTCAGGGGAGAGTTCATGATATGAAAATATGCGAGTGAATCGCCGGGATGTTCTGCAAGTTGCAGTGCGCTATGGATCAACAGTACAGGTGCTGTGTCGACGAGCGGGTTGCCTCCTTCTTGGCTAGCTTCAATTCCTCGATCTCTTAGGAGGGAGATCATTTTGGCTACGTCGGAGTTTGTTCGAGTAAGGATCCCGATTGTGATGGAGTCTGAACGTTTATGTAGGTCGGCGATAGCATCTGCGATGTCTTCGTCGATCGACACGAAGGAGTCTTCTCCTTCGATTTGAGATTCACGTTCTTTTGCGTTCCATAACTCAACAACTCCTGGGAGTTCTGTTTTTTGGGTGGTATGGTCGATGAAGTAGCGATCGATCCATTGGTTGATTACGGGGTGCGAAAAACCTTCTTCGGCCTTGTTGTCGTCTTCGCTGAGATAGTTCGGATGTTTTGCGAGTCCTCGAAATGCTTCATTGACGAACTGCATAATGACCGGAGAGCTGCGATAGCTTTCGGAGAGTTTTTCATTGCGGATGTTTTGGATTTGTTCGCCGACGGATTCGAAGATTTCGGATACACCACCGCGCCAGGCGTAGATCGCTTGTTTGGTATCTCCGACGCAAAAGAACGAAGTTCTCCGTTTGCTGCGAGTTTGGTTTGCTACGATGGCTTCGGCGAATGGTTTGAGGATTTGCCACTGTGCTGGTGAGGTATCTTGGAATTCATCGAGCAGGAGGTGATCGATGGAGCTATCCATACGGTGAGCGATGCTCTCCATTTCAGGCAGAGGTTCATTGGATTCGTTAGCGGCGTTTTTTTCAACGAGTGATTTCATCCATGCTGCGAGTCGTTCGGAGATATCGGAGAAGGTAACGACGCGCCGCTGTTGTTTGAGTCGATTCAAGCATTTATCGTAGGTGGCGAGAATTTCGTATGCTGCAAGATTTTGTTTACTGCGGATGGCACCAACGACACTTAGAGCATGTTGGACAAGGATTCGCATGGGGCGAACATAATCGTCGGGCAGTTCTGCGCGGTAATATGTTGGGACGGGATCAAGGCAAGCGTAGACAATCTTTTGGGACAAGAAACCTTCCCAGTCTTTTGCGAGATAATCAATTCTGGCAGATTCTTTCGCTTTAGCATGATTTTTGTTCTTGAGCTGTAAGTGTTCGAGTGCTTTGAGGGCTTGGTCCACTCGTTCTTGTTCGGGAGCGGCTGGGGAGGGGAGGTTGGTCCAAGCCTCTTTTGGGGCTTGTCGATACAGTTCGTATGCATCGTTAATAACATTTTCGATTTCGACGCGTACACCGCGGACGGCTTGTCCTTTGGAGAGTTGGGAGATCAGTTCGCGCAGATGGCGATGTTCGATGGTATCGAAGAGTTGCGTGATCGCTTCGCGCTTTAGCAGTTCTTCTTGAGGAGTGTCCAGCAGAGTCCAGCCGGGTGGCATTCGCAATTCGAGCGCGAAGGATTTCGCTAGTTGCGAGTAGAAACTATCGAGGGTGCTTACGCGGAATCGGTGCAAGTGTGAACAAAGTCGCGCTAATTGGTATCGAACATGATCTTTGCTGATTTGCATCGGGGCGATGATATCGCGGAGTCGCTGTAGTCCAGCATCTGTTTGGCAACCTTCGGATAGCCAACCGAGGATACGATGGAGAATTTCACCGGCAGCTTTTCGAGTAAAGGTCGTTGCGAGGATTGAGTCAAGTGGCTGGTCCGTGAAGAGAAGTCGTGCGGCACGGGAGGCGAGTTGATAGGTTTTCCCCGTTCCGGCTGAAGCGAGGATCATGCTAGGTTGGAACCAAGCATCGTTAGGTTCGCCCTCAGCGAACATCGGTTCAACGCTGATTCGGCGTGGGATTACAGGATTGCGTGAAGTTGTATTGGGCTTTGTTTCTGGTTTCTCGGTGGTTTTCTTTGTAGCGGATTTAGCTTTAGTCTCGGCAGGTACTTCCGCTTGCTTACTTTGGGGATCGTTCGGAGAGTTTGAGTCGGTTCGGTGATCCGAGGTTGAGTTTGGAGTTGATGAATCGGATTTTGTGTCTTTTTCGAGATCCCAATTCCAGGGTCTTACGACGGTGCGTTGGGTGATGAATCGATAATCATCCCAATCAAGAACCATAGAGTTATCGGGTGGCCAAAACTCACCGCGGAGGAGTTTTCCAGCGATTTCTTTTGCGGACTCGATGGCGGCTAGGTGTTCACTGGCAGTGAAATCTGCGAAGACAAATTTTGTATCTGCAACATTTTTGGGGAGCAAGATATAGCCGAAGAGTACGTTGCTCAGATCTGTGATTCCTAGTTTTGAGATGAGCGTTCCGTAGAGGGGAAGTTGCCAATCTTTCCAGGTCCCGTCGGATTTCAGGTGGTTCTTTCGAGGTATGTCAGTGGAATCCCCTGTCTTGTAATCGAGGACTGCGATTTGATTGGTATTGATGTTCACGTCGATGCGGTCGATCCGACCGTGGATTTCCATCTTTCCGTCTGGAAGCTTCCAGATGATTCCTTCGCCTCGCTTGACCGTATGTTCGATGTGTCGGATACGCCAGCCTTCTTTTACCCAGTTAGCTTGGTGTACAGCGAAGACGGCGAGTCTCTGTTTGGCTTGTTCGATCTGAACGGTGAGGGCAGGGGGGAGAGCGACTCCGAATTTGAGTCGCACGAGTTTTGTTAATTCCTCTTCTAACCACTGCGCGATGGTATCAGCATCGGTACACTCGGCGAGTTTTGGAGTCATTAGTCCTTCGAGAAGGGTGTGGACGATATCTCCGAATCCACCGCCGTCGAGTTCGAGGGGCGCATGTTGGACTGGTGCAGCTTTGCAGATGCGGCGCAAGTAGAAGCGGTAGGGGCAATCGTAGTATTTCTTGAAGTCTGTTACCGCCATATCGGTGACGGTTTTCCGTGGGTCAGGTAGGGGGATCGGAACGTTCGATTGATTTGGACGGGTAGGCCAGCCATGAACTGACGGGCTATTGCTGTTTGACTCGGAGATCAAGTGAGCAACGCGATTGGGGAGATCTTCGGTAGGCACTGCCATCATCAATCGGCTGGGCGTTAGTGGGTCGCCTACGGGGCTGAGTCTGTTCATGATGCATTCGACTGCCATACGGGTGTGTAGGCAGGTCATCATCACGTAGGCATCGCGAGCGTAGCGTCGCGCGTTATCGAGCAGACCGAGTTCACTGCGCAAACGGTTGGGGAGGAAGGCATCTGAATTAATGCTTTCTGGAATGACACCATCATGCATACCGGTGAGCATGAGGACCGGTGCGTCATCGAGTGCGATATCGAGCCAACCAAGCATCTCGATCGCTTGATCGCTTGGCACGGGAGGAAGTTGCACACCTCGGAGTTGTTGTTGTAACCAAGCGAAGGCTTCGGAAAGTTCGATTTCAACATCAAGTATTGGTGGGACTGTGTTCAATCGATCAAGGACAGCGTTGATTTCTCGGCATCCGCGGAGGATCAAGTTTCCTTCTTGTTGCTTGCGATCGATGGAGGTATTTGCGGTGAGTTCGGCGAAGAGTTCCCGCAGAGGGTTATCCCATTGGGACAATTTTCGTTTTCCTTCTCGCAGTGGAGCGAGCCATTGATCGATGGCTTCTACGACGGCGACAAAGACATCTCGGCCACGTCCTTTAGGCCACTCGGGTACGAAGACGGATCGAAGAAGGGTTTGTTGTAGATATTCATCGATCAGGGTTAAGAACTTTTTGGGCAACGGCAGCGGATCCGTTTCGGATTGTTCCTGCGCTAGTCGCACGTGTGTTTCGAGCCATTGCTGAATCCATGGTAGGCGAATGAGGCGGAGGAAGGTTTCGATACTGGAGTCGAGCAAGTAGTCTTCGACGGCAAGGAGGACTTTCATTGGAGGGGATTGAAAGACGGAGATCCCCGGTCCGTAGCGCAGCGCGACCTGACTTTTCGTGAGTGTTTCCTGCAAGACGGGCACGAGGGATGGATCTGGGACACCGACGGTGATGTCACGGACGCTCAAATTGTGGCCGATTTTGTTGTGTAGTGCAGAGTTGGTGCTTAGTTTTGCGAGTTGAATGGCAAGTTCTTGTGCGGCTTCGTCGGCGCTGGTACGGACGTGGATTTGGTTGGCTGGGATCGGGATTTCTAGGTTTTGCCAGAAAGCGCTACGAAGGGTTCCGTCGCGATCGAAGCCTTCGGCGAAGGATTCTGGTGCGCCGATAAGGGTTTGAACTTTGGAAGCGATAGCGGCCAAAAATTGCCGTTGTGCACTATTCAGGTCGACGGTGCCTAACAGAATTACTTCATGATCGACTTGATCGACTTCGCCATGTTCCAGGGCAAATCTCCTTGCGGACTGTACGTCCCACAATCCGGCTTCGTGGAGGACATCGAGATATTTGCGTTGGAGCTTGGCAAGAATTTGCCAGCGGGGTTCTTCTGCGGTTCCTGCAAGTTGTGTAGCGACGTCTTTGAAATCGAGCAAATCGGAAGCGAGTTCGCGGTGGAGTGAGCCTAGTAGGCGTGCAAGATCCATCCATACGCTGAGTTGATCGTTTGCTGGGACTTCGAAGAGAAGTGGTTGTAGTTGATCGGGTGGAGTGGAGCGAAGGACTTGGACCCACGCCATGACTTGGGTCAACTCGGAGGCAAACGGAAGTTTAGCTTGGTAGAGTTCTTCGGGAAGTTTTCCGAGGGTAAGGAATCTTGGGGGACGCAGTACGAGATCTTTTTCGGCCGCGAGTTGTGCAACCAGAACCTGTAGTCTGCGGCTTGCGAGAGACCCTGGTAGAACAATTAGGACATGGTTCATGTCCCATGAGTTTCCTTTTGCGTACCTTGTCAGCAGGTACTCTACGGCGGAGTGAAGGATAGGTTTGTCCCAGCCGAGAAATGAGAGTTCCATGATTTTTTTGGCGATAGGCGATAGGCGATAGGCGATAGGCGATAGGCGATAGGCGATAGGCGATAGGCGATAGGCGATAGGCGATAGGCGATAGGCGATAGGCG